>NZ_CP042913.1:1272724-1611918 GCF_008065115.1 Bythopirellula goksoeyrii
TGACTTACGGACGACCGCATTTGACCGAGAAGCTCACGGTTGACGGCATTGACCAGAATGAGCTATTCAAATTGGTGGGCAGTGTTGAGCGATATTCCAAGCATCCACTCTCACAAGCTATTGCCGATGAGGTTCGAAGAAAAAGCATTTCACTTCGTGAGGTCAGCGACATCAGTGAGCGGCCTGGTGAGGGTTTGCGAGGTCGGGTCGATGGACACACCGTTTGGATCACCAGCCGCAAGCAACTCTTGGCGGCCAATCCCAGTGCCGCAGAGAAACTTCCGCCTGTGGTTAGCGGAATGGAGTGTGTTGTCGAGCTTGACGGAAAATATGCGAGTACCTATCGCTTTCGAGATGAGCCTCGCAAAGAAGGGGCTGAATTCATTCATCATCTCGAGCCGAAACATCGATTTGACCGGGTGCTGCTGGTCTCGGGGGACCGTTCGTCGGAGGTGGAATATTTGGCAGAGAGAGTAGGAATCACTGAGATTCATGCTGGCCAAAGTCCAGAGGAGAAGGTCGCAATCGTTGAAAGGGAAAATGAACATACCAGCACGATGTTTGTAGGGGACGGCATCAACGACGCACCTGCGTTGATCGCAGCGACCGTTGGAGTTGCGATTGGCCAAGACAGCGACGTGACGACGGAAGCCGCCGGTGTCGTTATCTTGGACAGTTCGCTGGAAAAGGTGGACGAATTCATGCACATCAGCCGGCGGATGAGACGAA
This sequence comes from Bythopirellula goksoeyrii, assembly GCF_008065115.1. NCBI lineage: Bacteria > Pseudomonadati > Planctomycetota > Planctomycetia > Pirellulales > Lacipirellulaceae > Bythopirellula > Bythopirellula goksoeyrii. The sequence goes on from NZ_CP042913.1 coordinate 1,273,454, forward strand.
TTGCACTGCAGAGTGCAGTCGGTGGGATGGCGTTGAGTATTGTGGGAATGGGTTTCGCCGCGGCGGGATATCTGTCACCCGTTGCGGGTGCTGTCCTGCAGGAGGTTATCGATGTCTTTGCCGTGCTTAACGCGTTACGTGTGTCTCTACCTCCAGAGTCCCTCACGGATTTTTGAATCTGTGATTTCGAATCGAGGTTAAGGTGCTGCAATTGAATTTGACTCGATATTCGATACCTTTGTGCTGCACAGCGCGCTGATTTTGTGACATAAGACAGTCGCAGGATTTCCACGCTATAGACGACATGACCAGACATCACACTGTCGTGCAGATTATTCGAAGAGTCTTAAGGCCGCCAACCGCTGGTTCCTGACCCCAATACAGCTACAGCAACAGTGACATTCCGCAGAAAGACTGCTTTTTCATTCGCTCTAGTCAGTGATTTTTCGATCTCATCTCAAATAGGACAATGCCGAGCTTCTTGAGGCTCATCCGCAATGTTAAATTTGTTCATGGGCCACATTTGAGCCCACGGAGAACTACATCGCCAATTGCGACCACAGCACCCCAGCCGCGATGGCCGAGCCGATTACACCGGCGACGTTTGGTGCCATGGCATGCATGAGCAGGTGATTTTGGGGATCCTCGTTCAATCCTACCATATGCACGACCCTCGCTGAATCGGGAACCGCTGATACTCCTGCTGCGCCAAGCAGGGGATTGATAGGTTCATGTAGAAACAGATTCATTAGTTTTGCGAATAGAATGCCGCCCCCCGTTGCCACGGCGAAAGATAGGGCCCCCAGCACAAAAATCAGAATGGACGTGGGCTGCAGGAAATAACTTGCACTGGTGCTGGCACCGACGCAAAAGCCCAACAAGATTGTCACAATGTCGATAAACACGGTGCGTGCCGTATTTGCTAGTCGTTCAGTAACCGTACATTCCTTGAGCAGATTACCAAAGAAGAGCATTCCGATTAGCACCAATGCGCCTGGTGCCAGGAGTGTGCATATCAAGAATGCAGCGATTGGGAATATAATCCGCTCGCGCCGAGAGACGTGCCGAGGACGTTTCATCCTAATAAGGCGTTCTTCGTGAGAGGTCAACAAGTACATGATCGGAGGTTGGATCACCGGAACAAGGGCCATGTAGGAATAGGCCGCGATTGCGATTGCACCCAAAAGCGAAGGGGCCAGTTTTGAAGACAAGAAAATTGCAGTTGGTCCATCGGCACCGCCAATGATGCCGACAGCACCCGATTCCTGAGGGGTGAATCCAAGGCAAAGGGCTCCCAGAAAAGTAAGAAACACACCGATCTGAGCTGCGGCTCCCAGCAATACGAGTTTGGGGTTTGAGAGCATCGTCGAGAAGTCCGTCATGGCGCCGATCCCCAAAAAGATCAGTGGTGGATAGACACCTTTCTCTACTCCGAAGTAGAGATACCGCAAGACACTTCCTTCATCATAAACTCCGAGGCTCATGCCCTGGACTGCAGGGATATTTCCCACGACTATTCCAAAACCAATCGGAATAAGCAGTAGTGGTTCGTAGTGTTTGGCAATGGCTAGATAAACAAACGCAAGACCAATCGCGATCATCGCGAGATTGCCCAACTGCATATTCGGAAAGGCAGTCGTTTGGTAGAGTTGAATGGCTTTGGAGCTTAGGTAGTCAACGAACTCCATGGATAGTTGCTCCGATCAATACCAGATTCAAATTCTTTGAATTAGTCAGTTGTGCGGTTTATGAGAGGCATGGATTTCCCAGCGCCCCTGCTGTGGCCAGGCCATTTCGCGACTTGTGAGTTCACGAGTATGAATGATGCGATGAGGCTTTCCCAAGGCCTCGGAGACAGCCGCGGCAATAACGGCGATTACCTCATCGGGAATCTCTTCTCCGCGCGGTTTAGGTGGTATCAGCAATTGTTCAGCTTGGGGTAGATACTTATCAAGCAGCGCCATGATGTGGGGAAGCTTGGAAATAAAAGTACTGACAAGTACCAGCGCAACGAACACGATAAACATCCCCATAATTGCTAGCGGGAGACCCGTATCATGCCAGAGCGGCTCAAGGCTGAAATGGAGCGATATCGCTAGTGTTAGAGGATGCATCAACGTACCAATATTGAATATCTACCGCGTTTTTCTATGAAACTGAAAGATAGAGACCTAGTCTGCTATTCCAGGGCGAGTAATTCTTGCCCTTCTTGAACATTGTCACCCTCTCGAACACTGATCGAGACGACTGTCCCCGACAAGGAGGCAGTAATCTTGTTGTCCATCTTCATAGCCTCCAAGACTAGTAACACTGTCCCAGAAGCAACTTCGTCGCCCTGCTTCACGAATATCGACTTGATTACTCCTGCCATGGGGCTTAACACGGCTCCGTCCGAGTGACTCGTAGAAGGCGCCCCAGCTGCCGGCGCTGGTGCAGAAACCTGCGCGGGAGGGATGTGCTTGCTTGTGGACTGAGAACCAGAGAGATGGGCCGTGGGAACTTCTTCTCCGAGCACTTCAACCGTTACATCGTACGACTTCTTTCCTACCGTGATTCTGAGTTTTTTCATGCTTGATTCTATCGGGCTCGTGTTTCAATTATGTGCGTTAAAGGGGTATCAAGCCATGTTTTTTGGGTGGCCGGATCGCCCGTTTTGTGACGGTATTGCGTAAAGCCAACGACACCACTGAGCGGGTTTGAGAAGGTTCAATCACGTCGGTAATCATGCCGTGAGCTGCTGCCATATATGGGGACGCAAATTTCTCTTGGTACTCATCGATAAGTTGCTGTCTCAGTGCTGGCTTGTCTTCTGTCGCTTCGAGTTCCTTGCGGTACAGTACATTGACGGCCCCCTCGGCACCCATCACAGCGATTTCGGCAGTCGGCCAGGCGAACACAATATCTGCACGCAGATCTCGACTACACATCGCCAGGTAGGATCCCCCATAGGCCTTGCGGACAATGACTGTGATCTTAGGGACGGTTGCCGAGGCATAGGCGAAGAGCATCTTTGCTCCATGGCGGATAATGCCCCCACGTTCTTGACCCACGCCGGGCAAGAAACCTGGAATATCTACCAAGGTGAGCAGTGGAACATTGAATGCATTGCAGAACCTAATGAAGCGAGCTCCCTTATCCGAGGCGTCGATGTCGAGGGATCCCGCTTTGACGTTTGGCTGATTGGCAATGATGCCGACTACCATGCCATCGATCCGACCGAATCCAACGATCAGGTTGGTGGCAAAATCCCGATGGACTTCGAGAAACTGACTGCCATCTACCAGTCGATCAATAATCGCCTGCATATCGAGTGGTGCTTTGGCATCCTCGGGAACTAATTCGTTCAAAACTTCATCCGGGTCGAGGGATATATCTGTTGTCGGACGATGAGGAGGGTCCTGCATATTGTTGGGAGGTAAGTAGGATAGCAAATCCTTAGCAAGCTGGATCGCGTGCTCATCGTTGTCGGCAATAAAATGCACATTCCCGCTGATACTCGCGTTTGCTACCGCACCACCGATCTCTTCCATCGTGGCATCGACCCCCGTGACCGCTTTGATCACTTGGGGACCGCAAATGAACATGTTTGCATTCTCGCGCGTCATGATCAGGAAGTCCATGAGAGCGGGAGAGTAGGCTGCCCCACCTGCGCAATTGCCCGCAATGATTGCAATCTGGGGAATGGAACCCGAGAGCATCACATTGCGATAAAAAACTTGCCCGTAACCGGAAAGCGATTCCACGGCCTCTTGGATTCGAGCTCCACCCGAATCATTGATCGCGACGAATGGCATGCCACATTCCAGGGCATAATCCATGACGTCACAAATCTTCTTGGCATGCCGTTGCCCCAGAGCACCGCCACCAACAGTGAAGTCTTGGCTAAACGAAGCAACTGGCAGACCGTCGACATGTCCAACGCCAGTGATTACCCCATCACAGGGGAGCTTCGTCTTCTCCATGCCAAAATCATGACAAGCATGTTCGACGTGCATTCCCCATTCCTGAAATGTTTCAGCATCAAAGAGACATTCGAGTCGCTCGCGAGCTGAAAGTTGGCCTCGGGCATGCTGTTTATCGCGTCTGCCCTGTCCCCCACCAAGCAGGGCAGTCTGTCGGTGCTCAGAAAGAGAGTCCAATAATTCCTTGCGGATACTCATAGGGTATTTTCACACTTGATGCGGCCGGCAAGGCACATCATCCTTCATCAATGTACTTGAAAGACAAACTGAGCCTCGTGCGGTACAGGATTTTCCCATCTTCGAGCTTGAGATCCATTTTGGTCACCTCAGCGATGCGCAAATCCCGCAGCGTTCGGCGTGCGATCTCTATTCCATTCTTGGCGGCATCGTCCCAGGAGACCTCACTGGTTCCGACAATCTCGATTACCTTGTAAAGACTCATAAACATAGTACTCCATAGCTGAATGAGAGTTCATGAAAGCGACTGAGTACGGATACTCTAGCACCTCACCGGAACCTCATTCAAGGGACGCATAGCGATCAGATATCCAAATTCTCTCTGGATTCCAATTGCTTGATACGATCTTCAAGTTCTTCAATCCTTTGAGCCAGTTGTGCTTTCTCATCAAGAGATTTCTTGGGGGACCCGTTGGCAGGCTTAAACCCATCCATCCAGGCCTTAGCCCAATGCATTGGATTCACCAAGTCTTTCGCACTTGCAGTATGCCGCTGGAGATAGTCGAGGTAAGTCAAGGAATGCTGGAAATAATCTCTTAGGAAGTCGGTTACCATTTCGTTCGAGCGGACGATGCTGTGCAACATATCCACTGGAAACAATGAGATATTTTCAGGTTGGCGGTCGAGAATTATCTGCGCGAGCACACTCCGTGTAAGAGATTCTCCTGATTGACTATCGCTTATTTCAATGGTCCTTCCCTCCCGAATGAGCTTTTCGATGTCTTGCAAAGAGACATACTTGCTGTCATTGCGAGAATAGAAGCGTCTGTTCGGATAGCGCTTTATTTGAACGACTTCCTCGGACATTTCGCACTCTTCTGGCTTCTGATGAAAACACGAATGGCAGTACTTTATTAAGCCTGGGGATGCCAACCGGCATCTGCCCAGAGTTGCCCACTGACTGCCGAATTAGAAATCATGAAGCAAATCGCATCGGCGATTTCATCGGGACGTATCAGTCGACGCAATTGGGTATACGGTAACACATATTTCGCGATGTAGTCTTCGCCCAGACTGCGTAGCATGGGGGTATCGGTAAAGCCAGGATGGATTATCCCACATCGGACGCCGTAGTACATGGCCTCCTTCGTTAACGTGGCTGCTGCACCTTCCAGGCCTGCCTTTGTCGCAGCATACGAGATCTGACCCTTGTTTCCCTGGGAGGAGACCGAGCCGATGAACATAATGGTCCCTTGGACTTCTTCTTCAGGTTGCCACTGTTTGAGCCCTTGTCGCCAGCGGTTCTCTGCGAGTTTCGCTACCATTTCGATGGCCCAATAAATTGGTGCAATCAAATTGACTTCAGTGACTTCGCGGAAGGACTTGACGGAATAGGGTTCAGCCCGGCCTGTCTGCTTATCTAGCTTCACCGCCAAAGCGTCGCGGGTGATGCCCGCCGCCGGGACGCAGATCGAAACGACTCCATGACGCTCCATCACGTCCTCGTAAACTTGCGTTCGGAAGGTGTCGTTGGTGGTATCGCCTACTTTGACCTCAGCGACTTGTCTTCCCACTTCCGAGTTGATGGAATCAGCTAACTCATAGACTTGATCTCTTCTATCGACCAACACCACTGTGCGCGCTCCGCGTTTAGCCAATTCCAGTGAGACTGCTGCTCCAATTCCACTACCGGCTCCCGTTACTAACGCCACTCGATCGTTAATTTTCATGATAGCACCTACCTGGAATGTTAATCGACTAAACACGACTCATGGGGTCCTAACTGGAACCCCATGAGTTACATTGGCCATAGCACTCGAGTTGATCGACCGCCTCTCAAGGACCGGCTTTTGCGAACAAATCTGTCCATTTGGTGATTGCTTCTTGAAATTCGCGAATTTGCGATTCCGTCATTTCTTTCATGCAATCAAGAGACTTGCGGCAGAGTTGCTCAGACCGCCGCCGGAACTCCTCGGGCGTACTTGCATCCGTGATGCTCAGCGCTGCATCCAGGGATTCAATCGCCGCCTGGTATTGTCGCTCGACCACATCACGATGCTTGCGCGCCAGAGTCGAAATCGTATCAACCCATTGCTTTCGAAATCCTTGCATTTGATTCAGCACCGCAGTTTGGGGCGTCGGAATGCCAGGCCACATGCTAGCCCATTGGCTATAGACTTCCTGCTGCATCTTTAGATTGGCCTCGGCTGCCTTGCGGATGTTCTGAAAAACCTCCTCAAACACGGGGCTTCCTGTCATGGTTTCTGTCATGATTTGGGTCTCCTTATGTTCAGGTGCTTTTGCTGGAAGGTTTACGCCCTTCCTGGACACCTAGTTAATGTGCGTCTCTATCGCTATTGTTCGTCAAAACAAAGAGGAAGTCAATAGGAAATCACGCAATTGCAGCAATTAATATAAGTACTTACAGGGCAATGAGTTAAATTAATTGTGATGCGACATTATTAGAAAAATTATTGCTTATGCATTAATCTGTCTCGCATCTGCAGTAGTATTTGAATAGAATGCAAGGGTGGCAGATTTGAATTCAGTCGGTAGAAGTCTGGATCGGATAGATAAAGGAAAAGGAGCCATGCAAGAAATTGTCCGCAAATTAGCTGAAAAACGAGCGGCTGCCGAAATGGGAGGGGGGCTAGAACGCATCGAAGCCCAGCATGCCAAAGGAAAGCTGACTGCCCGGGAACGAATAGAGCTGCTGATGGACCCCTGGTCCTTTGAAGAGTGGGACATGTTTGTCGAACACCGCTGCTCCGATTTCGGTATGAAAGACCAAAGCATTCCGGGCGATGGAGTGGTGACTGGTTACGGCACAATCAACGGCCGGATGGTGTTCGTCTTTAGCCAAGACTTCACAGTGTTTGGTGGTTCTCTTTCCGAGGCACATGCCGAGAAGATCTGTAAGGTGATGGATCATGCCATGAAGGTGGGTGCCCCGGTTATCGGTCTCAATGATTCCGGTGGAGCCCGAATTCAGGAAGGTGTTGCCTCGCTAGGCGGCTATGCGGATGTCTTCCAACGCAACGTGTTGGCATCGGGAGTCATCCCTCAGATTTCTCTGATCATGGGTCCATGTGCAGGTGGTGCTGTATATTCACCGGCCATGACCGATTTTATCTTCATGGTCAAAGATAGTTCCTACATGTTTGTCACGGGGCCGGAGGTCGTGAAAACAGTCACCCACGAAACGGTGACCCATGAGGAACTAGGAGGAGCCATAACACACTCGACTAAATCGGGCGTCGCGGATCGGGCGTTTGAAAATGACATAGAGGCTTTGTTGATGATCCGACGACTCATCAATTACCTACCGGCGAATAATAAAGACGCTCCACCATATCGTCCTACACCAGATAGTGCAGATCGATCTGAGCCATCGCTTGATACCCTGGTTCCTGACAGTCCTACTAAGCCTTATGACATGAAAGAATTGATCTTGAAAATTGTCGATGACACAGATTTCTTCGAGATTCAACCAGAGTATGCCAAGAACATGGTTATCGGTTTTGCGAGAATGGAAGGCCATCCTGTGGGAATCGTTGCTAATCAACCGATGGTGCTGGCAGGGTGCTTGGACATTAAGTCGGCGATCAAGGCCGCCCGATTCGTTCGATTTTGCGATTGTTTTAGTATCCCCATTCTTACGTTGGTTGATGTCCCCGGCTTTATGCCTGGGACTTCTCAGGAATTCGGTGGGATCATCAAGCATGGAGCGAAACTACTATATGCCTTTGCCGAGGCGACTGTCCCCAAGATTACTCTGATAACACGAAAGGCTTATGGTGGTGCCTATGATGTGATGGCATCGAAACACTTGCGAGGTGATGTGAATCTGGCGTGGCCCAGCGCGGAAATAGCGGTGATGGGGCCGAAAGGCGCTGTGGAAATAATTTTTCGTAAAGAACGAGGAGATGAAGCGCGTATAGAAGAATTGACCGACGAATATCGCGAACGCTTTGCCAACCCATTCGTTGCCGGACGACGCGGGTTTATCGACGATGTGATCATGCCGAGCCAGACACGAAAGCGAATCTGCCGGTCGCTCGCTCTACTGCGCAACAAGAAGCTGGAAAACCCGTGGCGGAAGCATGGAAATATCCCGCTGTAAATAGGTTGAAGGAAACTCTCATGTTCAAGAAGATACTCATTGCCAACCGAGGTGAGATCGCCTGCCGGGTCATCAAATCGGCGAAAAGAATGGGCATTCTCACCGTTGCCGTCTATTCAGAAGCAGACAAGGATGCCCTTCATGTTTCTCTGGCCGACGAAGCGGTCTGCATTGGACCATCCACATCCTCGCAGAGTTATCTGGTCGCTGATCGCATTCTGGAGGCTTGTCGATCTACGCAAGCCGACGCCGTTCATCCGGGTTATGGATTTCTTTCAGAGAACGCTGAGTTTGCCAAACAGCTAGATCAGGCCGGCATCGTTTTTATTGGTCCAGGGGTGCATGCTATTACTTCGATGGGTGACAAGATCACTTCGAAACAACTTGCTCAGGAGGCGGGGGTCAACACGGTTCCAGGTTCCACGGAGGTCATTTGCGACCCCGTCATGGCGGTTAGAATAGCACAAAGCATCGGCTATCCTGTCATGCTCAAGGCGAGCGCCGGTGGTGGTGGAAAGGGCATGCGAGTCGCCTTTAATGATGAAGATTGTCAGGAAGGCTTTGAGCGCGCCAGTAATGAAGCCCGCTCTAGCTTTGGTGATGATCGCATCTTCATCGAGAAATTCATCGAACAACCCCGCCACATTGAGATCCAAGTCTTGGGTGACACCCACGGTAACATCGTTCACCTGGGTGAACGTGAGTGCTCATTGCAACGGCGTCACCAAAAGATAATCGAAGAAGCCCCCTCGCCGTTTATTGATGAGGAAACCCGAGCTCGCATGGGAGAGCAGGCAGTTGCTTTGGCTCGGGCAGTGCAATACCATTCGGCTGGGACAGTAGAATTCATTGTCGATGCGGAGCGCAATTTCTACTTCCTCGAGATGAACACGCGACTTCAGGTCGAGCACCCAGTGACAGAGTTTGTGACTGGACTGGACTTGGTCGAACTGATGATCCGTATCGCAGCAGGGGAACCTTTGCCACTCTCACAAGCCGACATAAGGCTTAAGGGATGGGCCATCGAGGCTCGTATCTACGCCGAAGATCCGTTCCGTAACTTCCTCCCCTCGGTGGGACGTCTGGTGCGTTATGCACCACCTAGTGGAACGGAACATGTGCGGGTGGACACGGGGGTATACGAAGGTGGAGAGGTCTCGATTCATTACGACCCCATGATCGCCAAGCTGATTACCTATGGCGCGGATCGTGAGGAAAGTATCCAGCGGATGCGCAGGGCACTCAATGAGTTCACGATTCGGGGGGTCGCGCATAATATCAGTTTCCTGGGAGCCCTGGTCAATCATCCGAGATTTGCCAAGGGGCAGTTGAGTACCAACCTGATTGCAGAGGAATACCCCGACGGATTCGACGCCACGAATGTAGTGCACGATGATCCCGCGCTGCTGATCATCGTTTGTGCAGTGATCCATCGTCGCTATCGCGAGCGGGCGGCTCAGATTAGTGGCCAACTGCCTGGCTATGAACCCCAGGTGGGTCAGCAATGGGTGATCGTTACAGGTAACGAGCATCATCCTGTTGAGATTTGCCCGGCCGAACAAGGATACGATGTGACCTACGCCGACCTGACCTACCATGTTGAAAGCAATTGGGAGTTCGGACAACCCTTGTTCCGTGGCCGCATCGATGGAGTAGATGTCTGTGTTCAAGTGGAACGTCGACATCTCATCTATCGACTGTTCCATTGGGGTACGCAAGTAGACATGCTGGCCCTTTCTGCTCGGGCTGCCGGTCTGCTCTCACTAATGCCTGTCAAAGAGCCCCCCGACCTGAGCAAGTTTCTGTTGTCGCCCATGCCGGGCATGCTCGCGAGCTTGAGAGTGGAAGTCGGTGAAGAGGTGAAGGCAGGCCAAGACTTGGCTGTGGTCGAGGCAATGAAAATGGAAAATGTCCTCCGGGCAGAACGCGATGGAAAAGTAGCCCATATCGTGGCAACAGTCGGTGAAACACTTGCCGTGGATCAGGTAATCTTGGAATTCGAGTAGCAAAGAATAGATTGTGATTGAAAATCGAGGGGTAATCTGTTTCCAACCTCATCACATGGCACGATACAATCCGACGTAAGGAGCCAAAACGCGCTCCGTTTCGTCAAGGCGAATCCAACAGTCGCGCCGCGGTGCTCGAAATCGTGCTCCGCGACGCGTTGCAGGCAATCTAATCTCCTTTCTGGTCCCAACGCTCGGGGGAACGCCAGAGGCCAGAAAGCAAGAGCTCTCGGATGAAAGTGATTTCCCGGGGGAGGCGGTCGTAGAGTTTGAAAAACAACTCGTCGTGCGACGCGATCTCTTTCATCCAATCGTTGCGATCCACACTCATCAGCTGCTGGAATTGCTCTTCGGAGAAATCCAATCCTTGCCAATCAATGTCTTTGTACTTCGGCATCCAACCGAGCGGACATTCAATGCCGACCGCTTTGCCTTGCGAGCGTTCGACGACCCATTGCAAAATTCGCATGTTGTCGCTGAAGCCGGGCCAGAGGAAGTTGCCTTCGGCGTCCTTCCGAAACCAGTTTACATTGAATATGCGTGGCGGGACGGGAAGCTTGCGGCCAAAATCAAGCCAGTGGCTGAAGTAATCCCCCATATGGTAGCCACAGAAGGGGAGCATTGCGAAAGGATCGCGGCGGACCTGGCCGAGTTCCCCAAATGCCGCGGCAGTCATTTCCGAGCCCATCGTTGCGCCCGTGTACACCCCAAAAGCCCAGTTGAACGATTGGTACACCAGTGGCACAACCGTACTGCGACGGCCGCCGAAGATGAACGCAGAAATCGGCACACCGTCGGGATTGTCGTATTCGGGGTCGGCACAAGGGCACTGCGAAAGCGGGGCGGTGAAACGGCTGTTGGGATGGGCCGCCTTCTTGTCGCTTGCCGGAGTCCAGTCGTTTCCTTGCCAGTCGATGGCATGCTCAGGTGGCGGGCCATCCATTCCTTCCCACCACACATCGTCGTTGTCGGTGAGTGCAACATTAGTGAATATGGTGTTCTCACGGATTGAGGCCATTGCGTTGGGATTGGTCTCTTCGTTCGTGCCGGGGGCGACGCCGAAGAAACCCGCTTCGGGATTGATGGCGTAAATTTTGCCATCTTCTCCCGGCTTGATCCAGGCGATGTCGTCCCCCACAGTGGTGACTTCCCAGCCGGACTTTTGATATTCCTTCGGAGGGACTAACATGGCGAAGTTGGTCTTGCCACACGCACTGGGAAACGCCGCGGCAACGTACGTTTTCTTGCCCGAAGGGTCCTTCACTCCTGTGATCAGCATATGCTCGGCAAGCCAACCCTGCTCCCGGGCCAAGACCGAAGCGATTCGCAAGGCGAAACACTTCTTCCCCAACAGGGCGTTGCCGCCATAGCCGGAGCCATAGCTCCAGATCGCTCGTTCCTTGGGAAAGTGAACGATGTACTTGTTCTGAGGATCGGGACTGCAAGGCCACGGGACATCTTCGACCCCGTCGGCAAGCGGCATTCCGACCGAGTGGAGGCACTTGATGAATTCCCCTTCGCCAAGGGCTTCCAGCACGGCCGTCCCCATGCGGGTCATGATCCGCATATTGGTGACCACATAGGGGGAGTCGGTGATCTGAATCCCAATATGCGCGATTCGTGATCCAATGGGACCCATGCTGAAGGGAATCACGTAGAGTGTACGTCCCTGCATGCACCCCTCGAACTTGGGAGTCAGCAGGGCTTTCATCTCTTTGGGGTCCATCCAGTTGTTCGTCGGACCGGCTTCACCTTTGCTCAGTGAACAAATAAAGGTGCGATCTTCGACTCGGGCAACGTCACTGGGATGGCTGCGGGCAAGAAAGGAGTTGGGCCTTAGATCGGGGTTCAAGCGTATGAAAGTGCCGCTCTCGACCATTTCGTTGCAGAGTTGGTCGTACTCCTCCTGCGTACCATCACACCAATGCACGGCTTCTGGCTGGCAGAGGGCGACCATCTTGTCGACCCATTTGACTAACTCGGGGTTGTTGACCGCACTGGGAACTTCGACCATGGCAGTAGACATTTCTTTTGCTCCTCAATAGATAAATAACAGATTTCATCAACCGGTAGTGCAACTAACAGGCCAAACATGACCGTTCTCATCCGGCAAATTTTCGACTGAGAATATTGTTATGGGTGCATAATCGCCCGATTCCAGCAATACAGTGTGCGGATTTGGCGCAGTGTGCAGTTTCTGAATTTGAGTTGCTCAACCTTAAAATCACGGTGAAGTTTGAGGCAACCGTACCTTAAGTCAATGGGAAAAGAAGACGGACTACTATTAAGCTGCTTACCGTCATCGGGCATTTCGAAAAGGGGTATTTAGCTGGCCGTCGCACGTCGCAAGTTGGGTAAATTAAGAAGTTTTGCTCTAGACTCCAACCATTGCGCCAGACGACGCTCTGGCCGGCCTCAAGAGTCGAAATTCAGTAATGAGACTCGGTAAAGTGAAAAAAGGTATTTTGAGCAGTAGGTCTCTTCTACCTTTCAGGCATTTTGCCGCTCAGATTGTCTGATAACCTTTGACGATGAGTTTCGAAAAAACAGTGGGCTTTCGCTAGGAAACTCCAAATTGAACTCATTATCCTATATTCTCCTGTCCTATCTCGGTTGTCGGCTTTGAATCCGGTCAACGTGATCTTCCATACCCAAAAAAGGCCGAGCGACTCCGCGCGCCCAGCTTCAACAGATGGATTAAGGCGTAACACATAGGTTAGGGGGAATTTCACGCCAATACTATGTAGATAGCTTGATTCAACTCTCCGATTCAAAACTTGGCATGCGCCTTGCAGACTACTTACTGGTACGGCTAACAATCACGAGAAAGTGAGGTGCATTATGTACGAAGGAACCGACCTGGAAGACTACATGGCCGAAATTCGCGAACGAGTTTGCTCGCGATGCATCGAGAGGCCGCCTGGCGGGCCGCCTTGCGAACCACTGGGGAAGCGATGCGGGGTTGAGGTAAACCTTCGCGAGCTAGTCGAAGCCGTGCACCTGGAGCATTCAAACTGGATGGGACCCTATATCGAACGCTTTCATGAGGGGGTTTGTGCTCACTGTGTGAATCGTCCGACTTCGCAGTGCCCTTGTGCCCTTGACTATTTGCTTCTACTTGCTGTTGAAGCGATCGAGGCCGTCGACGAAAGAGGAGGCAAGACAGCGATGCAAAGAGCAGAAACGTAACAACAAATCGGAAACCCCGCTATTGGAGGATGTGCTGTGTGTGCCCACAGCCTGGATTGGAGCGGGAGAATTAGGATTGATCAGTGAAGAATAGAGACGAGGAGATGCTCGGAAGTCCTACCGAGCGTCGCCAGAAGGCCGAAAAGGCTGTTCGAGACTTTTGGTATTTGTTAGTTGGTTTGTAATCAACGGAGCGCTAAGCAAGGTTCATAGAATCTTAGACGGCAAATTTGTTCTGTTGAGCTGGGTAAGCGATCAACTGACATTGATCCATGAATCGATGTTCTCGATCCTCCAGGGTTCACGCTGTTCACGGCTGAGCATTTGGTTGGCTTGTTCGTCGCCGTCACATCGCTCAGTTTTGGGATCCCAGTTAAGCTTCCGTCCGACTTGCATGGCAATGTTGCCAAGATGGGAGATCGTTGCAGTGCGATGGCCAATTTCAGCCGGCGCGTAGGTTGGAGTTCCGAGCCGAATCGCATCAGTAAAGTTGAGATGCTCGCCGCCGTAAAGTTCGTCGGGACGCTCGATGATGACCCGAGGGTGATAGAGTTGCTTCTCAGGCGGTATCTTAACAGATAGGATACTCGGGTTGCTCGCCCGCAAGGGCGCTCGCCAACCACGAAACATGACCCAGCCCTCACTCCCCTCGAATTTGAGTGCCGGCACATCGCTCCAGACATGCATAGTCACTCCGTTGGCGTAACGATAGTGCAGATCGAACTCCTCGGCGGTGTTCCAGACAGCCTCGCGTGACGGAAACTTGCCGGTGCCAGCGACTTCGACTGGACCGGTTTCCTGATTCCCCGATGCCCACTGCGCCAGGTCGATCAGATGAGCACCCCAATCAGTAATGCGACCTCCCGAGTACGCCAAATTCCAGCGATAAGTGTTATGCACCCTGGCGGGACAATAGGGTGCAAGTGGCGCCTGGCCTTGCCACATTTCGTAGTCGAGATGAATTGGTGGATCTTGAATGCGAAAGTCTTTGTTCCCGCGACCAGCATTTCCTTTTTCGAGAAGCACCTTAATATTGCGGAGCTCACCGATGTACCCGCCGCGAACTAATTCGCAAATGCGGATGTGCGAATCGATCGAACGGTTTTCCGAAGCAGTCTGAAACACGAGCCCCGAATTCATCGCTTCATCGGCGAGCAACCGTCCTTCCGTGACCGTGAGAGAGAGAGGTTTTTCGCAGATGACATGCTTGCCGGTTCGCAGGGCCATCAGCGCAGGAATCACATGCCAGTGGTCTGGCGTCGCTATACATACGGCATCGACTTGCGCCTGGTTGAGTAACTCGCGAAAATCGTAATACACTTCACAGCGGTAATCGCATCCAAGCTTGTTGGAGTAATGTGTATTGACCCGGCTTTCCGCCTCGGCGGCATGATGCTTGTCAACATCGCAAACAGCAATGACCTGCTGGTGCGGATTGGCAAACATCTGATCGAGATTCCATCCTGCCCCATGGATACCACACCCGATGAGCCCCATACGAATTCGTTCACTCGATGCGATCGTGCCAGCGAACCCCAGGGCCGAAGAACGCACAAAAGCCGGTGCAGCCGAAGCAGTGAGCCAAGTGAAGAAGTTTCGCCGAGAGATGTTTTTAAGAGTTGCAGCCACCAGTGTATACTCACAGATAGAAACTCAAGTTAGAAACTGCATTTAGTTTATCACAATAAGGTCGGTCTGCGAGGAACTATTTATGTTCTTCCAAGGTTGTAGACCGCCCTCCATTTTCTTGCGAGAGAAAGCTATGCGATCGCTTACCGTGCGATTTCTGAAATTCTTATGTCTTTGCGTGATCGGCGGCATCCAAACCAATGCCGCTCCTACGGAGAAGACTGTGGTGCTATTTGATGGCAGTGGCACAAATCTGTTTGTCAGCTCGACGGGTTCTGAGAGTGATTGGCGAATGGAAGATGGGGCTTTGGTTTCGACTCCAAATACGCGGAGGTCGAACAACCTGGTATCCAGACTTCATTTCCGCGATGCGGAAATTGAACTTCAGTTTCTCCAGCCGAGCGATACCGACGGCAATAGTGGTGTCTTTTTGCACGGACTGTATGAGATTCAGATCCTCACCACCAAGGGGAAACAGAAACTTACGAATCATGATATGGGTGCTATCTACGGCTTGTATGCTCCTTTGGTAAATGCCGATCAAGGCTCTGGGAAATGGCAGACGCTCAAGATTCTCTTTCATGCGCCTAGACGTGATGAATCCGGCCAGCTGACTGCCGAAGGCTCTATCACGGCATGGCTCAATGGAGAAAAAATTCACGACGACGCGAAGGTTGGTAATCAAGGCTCGGAGTACAATCCTTATGCCTACGATACGACGCCCTATTTGGCCGAAATACAAAGAATCGAGAACTTCAAAGGAACCGGTCCACTCCTTCTGCAGGACCACGATTGCCCGGTAAGATTTCGTCAGATCCTCGTAAAGCCGCTGGATGATGCTGCGTATCTCTATTCGCCAGCGATGAAAAACTCTCATGGACTTCCCCAGCAGAACGATTAAATCAGGATCCGCTTCGACTTACCGATATACAAGAAGAACCAGCACTCAAGTGGGTGCGGGCTGTCATGTTAATTTCGCAGTCCATAGGCATCGAGAATCTTCCGCGCGGCGGCTTCAACGGAAATGGTTCCGGCTAGGACTTCTTGTTCTAGTTGCGGGCGGATCTTGGCGACGTCGGCGTGAGTGTAGATGGACTGTCGTAGCCGCTCTTCTACGATTGCCCAAAGCCAGTGACGGTTTTGGCTTTGTCTATGAGCGGCAAGTGTGCCGTTGGCTTTCAAGCGTGCGACCCTCTGCTCGACGGCGGTCCAAATTTTATCGATCCCTTCATTTTGCAGGGCGCTGGCCGTAAAGACCTTTGAGTTTTGGGTCGTATGGCCACCTGAGATGGTCTCAAGGGCGTTGCGATATTGGCGGGCGGCGACTTCGCAGGCAGTGCGCAATTCGCCGTCGGCTTTGTTGACCACGAGGAAATCTACGACCTCTAAGAGGCCTCGCTTGATGCCTTGCAGTTCATCCCCACCAGCGGGGGAGACGAGTGCCACCAAGCAGTCGGTCATGTGGGAGACATAGGACTCGGACTGGCCCACCCCCACGGTTTCGATCAGGATGACGTCGTAATCGGCCGCTTCACAGACGAGCATGCTTTCGCGTGTGCGACGAGCAGCGCCTCCCAAGGTGCCAGCGGATGCAGTGGGACGGATATAGGCGTGTGGCTCGGCCGCCAGATTGGGCATGCGTGTTTTATCGCCGAGTATGCTGCCGCCGGTGATGTCACTAGAGGGGTCAATAGCGAGTACCGCCACCTGATGCCCTGTACGGACTAGCTGCAGCCCTAGCGCTTCAATGAAGGTGCTCTTGCCAGCTCCAGGAGTACCGGTGATGCCGACGCGAATAGCCTTACCGGTGAACGGCATCAAACGGGTAAGCAGTTCTTCGGCTTGCAGTTGATGTTGGAGATTACTCGACTCGACAAGCGTCAAAGCGCGAGCCAGTACCGAGGTATCACCAGCGCGTACACCTTGAAAGTAATCTTCGGTCGTAAGTGTGCGACGGCGTGGTGGCAAGTTGGAGAATTCCTTACGAGGTTTTGCCTTCGAGGGATATCTCGAGTCGATCAGCGAGGACTTTCATAAGTTCGGCGGCTGCCTCACCGATGACAGTACCCGGGCCAAAGACTGCTGAAGCACCTGCCTCGTAGAGGGCTGGATAGTCTTCAGGAGGGATTACTCCACCGGCGACAATGAGGATATCGTCGCGACCGAGCTTTGCTAATTCATCACGAAGTTGAGGAACAAGTGTCAGATGCCCTGCTGCAAGAGAACTCACACCGACGATATGCACGTCGTTCTCCACCGCTTGGCGAGCCGTCTCGGCGGGGGTGCGAAATAGCGGGCCGATATCGACGTCAAAGCCCAGATCGGCGAAGGCCGAGGCGATCACTTTTTGCCCGCGGTCGTGCCCATCTTGGCCCATCTTGGCTACCAGGATACGTGGTCGGCGCCCCTCTTGCTTTTCAAAGCGTTCCAAAAGTTTTTGGATTTCTTGCACGTTTTCGTGGTCTCCGATTTCTGCGGCGTAGACTCCCCGGACGGCGCGGGTGGGGGCTTCGTAGCGACCATAGATTCTTTCCAATGCTTCGCTCATTTCGCCGACGGTCGCTTTGGCACGCGCCGCATTGATCGCCAATTCTAGCAAGTTGCCCGTTTTGTCGTGAGCGGCATTGGTGAGTGCTTCAAGAGCCTGATCGACTTCGGCTTGATCCCGTTCGTCGCGGAGCTTCTTGAGGTTAGCAATCTGTGCCTGGCGTACGGTTGTATTGTCGACATGCAGGACTTTGATGTCTTCCGGTTCTGTCGGGCGATATTTGTTGACGCCGATGACCGTTTGTTGACCGGAATCGATATGGGCTTGGGTGCGTGCGGAAGCCTCCTCGATGCGCATCTTAGGGATACCAGCCTGGATGGCTTTGGTCATTCCTCCCAGTTCTTCGACCTCACGAATATGCTGCCAAGCACGAGCGGCCAGATCGTGGGTAAGTCGCTCGACATAGTAGCTCCCTCCCCAGGGATCGACAACATCGCAGGTGTCGGTCTCCTGCTGCAAGAACAACTGTGTGTTGCGGGCGATACGTGCCGAGAAATCCGAAGGCAAGGCGAGTGCTTCGTCGAGGGCATTAGTATGCAGCGACTGCGTATGGCCATGGGCGGCCGCCATTGCTTCCAGGCAGGTCCGCACGACATTGCTATAGACATCTTGAGCGGTCAGACTCCATCCGCTCGTTTGACTGTGTGTTCTCAGCGACAAACTCTTGGGATTCTCTGGCTCAAATTGCTTGATGAGCTTGGCCCAGATCATGCGTGCTGCTCTGAGTTTGGCAACTTCCATGAAGTAGTTCATGCCAATTGCCCAGAAAAAGGAGAGCCGAGGACAGAAGGCATCGACTTTCAAGCTGGCCTGAATGCCGGTTCGAACGTATTCCAAGCCATCCGCCAAGGTATAGGCCAACTCCAGGTCGGCTGTGGCACCCGCTTCCTGCATGTGGTAACCACTGATGCTGATGCTATTATATTTGGGCATCCGTTGGCTGGTGAATTCAAAGATGTCGGCAATGATCCTCATGCTGGGTTCAGGAGGATAGATGTACGTATTGCGGACCATGAATTCCTTGAGAATGTCATTTTGAATGGTGCCCGCGAGTTGCTCGGGTGGTACACCTTGTTCTTCGGCGGCCACGATGTAGAGTGCCATGATTGGCAGCACGGCTCCGTTCATAGTCATCGACACGCTCATGCGGTCCAGTGGAATACCATCAAATAGCATGCGCATGTCGTAGATGCTATCGATTGCCACCCCTGCCATGCCGACGTCACCACTCACCCTAGGATGATCGGAATCATAGCCTCGATGGGTAGCAAGATCGAAAGCGATGCTGAGCCCCATCTGCCCAGCGGTCAGATTGCGACGATAAAACGCGTTGGACTCCTTGGCGGTTGAAAAGCCGGCGTATTGCCGTACTGTCCATGGCCTGAGTACATACATCGTGGCATAGGGACCACGCACATACGGCGGAAATCCTGGCATGGTTTGCAGGTGGTCCACTCCTTCCAAATCAGAAGTGGTATAGACTGGCGAAACATTTATCTGCTCAGGGGTCATCCACACGGGGAGGTCGTCCGCGCTGCCATTGGTTGTCGCCTGCGATGCGAGAGTATCTCTCCCTTTAGCGGACACTAACGGAATCTCGGCAAAGTTGGGGATTGTCATGATTCTATCACACCTTCCTCACGCAGCACGTCGCGCAAGGTTTCCAGGACGTTGCATTTGATGAAAATAAAACGGTCGACCCCTGCATTGCGCCACTCTGTTTCATTGGCTCCCGGATTTCCCGCAAGTACTACTGTCTTGGCTCCGGAACGCTTGAGGCTTGCGGCGACATCAGGAACGAAATCCTGGTACAGCTTGTCGGAAGAGCAGATAACGGCAGTTAGCGCTCCTGAATCGCAAAACGCCTTTGCAACTGCGTCGGCGTCTTTGAATCCATCGTTGGAGACAATTCGGAAGCCGCCGGCTTCGAAAAAGTTTTTAGCGTAGCTGGCGCGCGCGGTGTGGTGGGCCACTGGTCCCATATTGGCCAGGAAGACGATGGGGCGTCGACCGTGGAGCTTTTCCCAGGCGTCTACTGCATCGCGTAATTCTTCAAAGGGTTGAGCAAAGCTGCGAGATTTGATGGCTTTCGTGGTAGTGATGGAATCATGAAAACCTGCCATGCGAGCCAGTTGACCTATCGTGGCTCCCTCCGCTGCTGCTTTTACAGCGGCAGCTGTCTTGGATCTCTCAGACGATGCCTCAGCTGGATCGAAATCTCCTCGAGTGGTCATGCGTTCGCATGCTGCCCGGCGAAGTGCCGAGACATCGGGTGCCACGGTCTCCAGGGGAGCTTCGGCAATGTCGGGGAATTCGCTCACTCCGGTGATCCCCTCTTTTCGGCGGGCAATGTCCGTTGCGCGGGGTGCATGGGCGGCGGCGATCTGGTCGGCGACCCACCCAGAATGCAATACAGCCACCATTCCCTCCAGTCGCTCGATCTCTTGAAACGTATCCCACGCCTCCTTGGCAAGTTGATCGGTGATCGAATCCAAGAACCAGCTACCGCCACCTGGGTCGATCACACGTTGTAAATGCGCTTCTTCTTGAATTACGAGCAGTGTGTTGCGTGCCACGCGGCGGCTGAACTCATCTGGCAGGCGAAGAAGGCTGTCGAAAGGGACGGAGGTCACAATGTTTGCTCCGCCGATGCTGCCGGCGAACATGGCGACCGTATTGCGCAGAATATTGACATAGGGGTCTCGATGGGTCAGGACGCGGTCACTGGTGCGAGCATGTAGTTTCATAGCTCCAGCCCCCGGTGAGCCACCACTGGCTTCAACAACGCGCGACCACAGACGGCGGGCGGCACGTAGCTTAGCAATCGCGAGAAAATGATGTGTACCTAATTCCACTCGGAATAGTATCTGCTTTGCCGCCTCATCGATGTTCATTCCAGCAGCGATCATCGCACGCAAGTACGTTACCGCAGTAGCCATTTGAAAGGCGAGATCCTGCGCCGCTGTTGCTCCGGCACAATGGTATGGTGCCGTGTTGACTCCAACAGCGGTTAGCTGCGGGCAATTGTGAGCTGTCCACTGGGCCAGGTCGGCCAGCAAGGCGAGCGAAGAATTCAGCGACAGCGGCAGATAGCCATTGCGGGCCAGGGTAGCTAGTGGATCGCTATTGAAGGCACCTTGGACTTGAGCTAAATCGAGTCCCTGCTTCTGCCAGAGTGAAACCAGGAGGGCTGCTGCAGGCAAGAATGCCGCTCCGGCATCCAAGGCTATGCCGACACTTTCGAGTTGTACCTTTTCTAATGTGGTGTTCAGATCTTGCTGGGAGTAGGCCATCAGGCCTTCATCCCCAAGTGTATCGCTTAACGTCACTTCATCGGGGTCGAAACCATTGCTGGCAGCTTGATCGAACTGGAGTTGGACCGAGGTCACTCCACCGGCAAGATCGGCGAGTATCTGTTTGTTCGTTACATTCACATCGGGATGGTAGTATTCCTGACGGAGATCGGCTCCCTGGAGGGCAAGCCGGGGCGGCAGGGACCCACGAATAAAGGGTGGTGACCCTGGAAAGCCAATCGCTTCGGGGTGGTTGAGGGCATCTTCTTGTGTGTAGACGGGCTGGATATCGATACCTTCGTAGGTGTGTGTCACCAGCTTCTTCTCGAAGGGAGCGCCTTTGAGATCATCTTCCACAACAGAACGCCACTGCTGGTAGGTGACGGAGGGGAAGTCCTCCGCGACCGTAAACTCTAATGGCAATGTCATATTTAACCTCTGTCTCAGGCGAGACTTCTAAATGGGTACCTATGCACGAACCTTGATCTCGTGAGAAGTTGGGAACTCAGGTAACATCGCGCCATCGCGCAATAAATTCTGGTGAAGCTCAAAAACTTTCTTTAAATCGTGTCGGATGTGTCCTGGACCGGCCTTATTGATGTACTGGTGTAGATAGTCGCGAAAGTGTGGGTGGGCACATTTTTCAATAATCAACCGCGCGCGCTTTTCTGGAGATAATCCGCGTAAATCGGCAATGCCTTGCTCCGTGACAACTACATTCACAGAATGCTCGGTGTGGTCGATGTGGGTACACATCGGAACGATCGTGCTAATCGTGCCATCTTTTGCTATCGAGGGACACATGAAGATGGAAAGATATGCGTTGCGGGCGAAATCGCCGCTGCCGCCAATTCCGTTCAATACCTTTTGGCCCAACACATGGGAGGAATTGACATCGCCCTCCAAATCGATTTCCAGAGCTGTGTTCAAGGCAATGACACCCATCTGTCTAACTAAAGCAGGATTGTTGGATATTTCTTGGGGGCGTAATACGAGTCGGGGAGCATAAAAATCGACTTCGCCGACTAGATCGAGCATCTGAATCGGGGTCAGAGTCAGGGCACAAGTGCTTGCCCCCCTAATTAATTCGCGCTTCATTAACTCGAAAGCCGACGACTGAAAGACCTCCGTGTACATCATGTACTTGGGAATATCGGGATGCTCCCCCAAACCAGCGAGTACCGCATTGGCCACGTTTCCCACCCCGACCTGCAAGGGGAGCATTTCCTTCGGAAGTCGTTTGCCTGCCACCTCTTCCAAGAGAAAGTTAACAACATGGCGGGCAATGGCACCGCTGTAATAGTTTGGCGAAGTAAATCGAATTGGTTCGTCAGGCTTGTTCGTTTCCACGACTCCCACAATCTTCTCGGGATCCACACGAGCAAAGGTCTTGCCAATTCGCTGTAAGGGAAAGTCAAGATCCAACGCCGGACGATGAGGAGGCGCCTTGGGAATAACTATGTCCGCCATGTCGCTAATTTCGTAGGGGACATAGTGATTCAGTTCGATGATGACCTTCTCGGCGGCGTGTAGAAAAGAAGGGGAAGCTCCAATTGACGTCGTTAGGTACACACGACCATCAGCGGTAATGCGATTCGCTTCGATGACGGCAACATCGATCTTTCCGAAAAAACCAAATAACACAGATTGCGGAACGTGCGAAAGATGCATGTCGACGAATGCCACCCGACCATCATTGATCCGTTCTCTCAGAGGACGAGAAGATTGATAAGGGGCGCGCCAACTAATCGCGTCAGCTTCGGCGAGGGCATCATCTATGCTAGGTCCCGTCGATGCCCCGGTAAGTACACGTATCTGAAAGGGTTGGCCTGCAGCGTGGAGTTCCTTGGCTCTCTTCGCCAGCGCAAGCGGAACGACTTTGGCTGCGCCAGCAGGGGTAAAACCGCTGAATGCTACTAGCGTGCCATCCTCGATAAGTTCTGCGGCCTCTTCTGCCGTCATTCGGGGGAAGGATTCTACTTCTGCCATGAATTACAATTCTTTCTGACAACTCGGCGATCAAGCCCTAAATCTCTCCATCTCGTTCGTAAGTCACCTCAGTAGTTAGTGCGGTGGTTGACACAACTCGGTTAACACACCGTGGGTACTCTTCGGATGGATAAAGGCAATCTGCATCTTGTGAGCACCCTGTCGCGGTGTCTCGTCGATCATCCTCAGACCTTCTTGTTGTAATTCTGCAATGCGGTCCTGAATATTCTCCACAGTAAACGCAACATGATGCAAGCCTTCGCCACGGGATTCCAGGAACTTCGCAACAGCGCTGCCTGGGTCAGTAGGTTCCAATAATTCCAGCCGAATGTCATCGATTCTGAAGAACGCTACCCGAACTTTCTGGCTAGCCACCTCCTCATAGCCCTCAAACTTCGCGCCAAGAGTTTGTTCGTAGAAGGGGCGTTGCTCCTCAATGCTTTTAACCGCGATACCAATATGATTGAGTGCTTTTACAGGAGTCATCTTCTTAATCCTGAGTTTAGAATGGAAATCGTTTGCCAGTGTTTTGTTAAGAAAGCGTGCAAGCTTCCCGTGAATCCCATACATCTTGCCACATAGCTCGCCAGTGGCGACTGATGGCCAGCGGAGAGTCCAACAGTGCTTCCGTGAGATCCAGGTTGGATAGCCTTGTTGGAAACGCACGAGAACTAAAGGACGACAGCCAGCGACTGGGCCATTCCCGTATGTAGTTATGTAGAAATTCGCAAAATAGAACTTGATCGAGATTGAAGCTGTCGGCACCAATCTCGCTGATTACTCCGGACAACGTCAATAGGGACTTGCGAAACATCAGCATATCAGATGACATACTCAAGCGAGCTGACTGGGCAGCCTCGTCCAACATTCCTACTAGCCACGTCAGTCCCGGCAATTGTCCTCGTCGCATCTTTCGTAGCCATTCAGCCACACACGCTTCCAAGGCTGTTCGGTCGCACTGCCGACGAACATCGAGTTCCAGAATCGTCGCTACCATTCTCGTAGGTCTCATGCTAATTGCAGCAAGCATGACCTGCACTATAGCAGCCCGTTCTACTTCTCCTAGAAAGCCCACTAGACTCCAATCCAGAATCGCCAACTTTGCATCGGAAGTAATAAACAAGTTTCCCGCATGAGGATCACAATGAAACAAAGCTTGCTTGTTGGGAGAAAGTATCGGTCGGGCAATCATGGCCCTGGCCACCAGCTCCGACAGGTTGCGTATCTCGGTTGAACGCTTAAATTGGTGGTCGGTTACTTTCTCGCCGTAAATTCGCTCCATCGCTGTGACTCGTGGAGTGCAGTGTTCGAACACTGTTGGAATTCGTATATCAAGTTGATCAGCATAGAAGCTGGCAGCACTTGCTAGATGCTGTTGTTCTTTGTCGAGTTGTAGTTCGCCTAGCAACTTCTCGCGAACTTGGTCGAACGTGTCGTAGAAATCAAGTTGCGGAATTTGCAATTCGTTGAGGCGATGATCAAGATGCGTGCCGACTTGGGCTAGCATATCTAATTCCACATGAAGTCGTTCCACAATGCCCGGTTTCAGAACCTTGAACACTCCTTCCGGTTGTGTTGACTTGCTCTTGTCCCTGAATGGAATCACGACTGCGACACTTGCCTCGGCAATTGCAGGAGGAAGTAACTCGATGGTTCTTGTTTCGAGCGGACCTAGCTCCTCGACCAAGATGGATTCAATTGCTTCCAGAGAGACTGTCGGAGGCATAGATTCCAGTTTACGAAGTTCAAATCGAAGCTCGGGTGCCAGCCGTTGGTCACGCGCCAGGATTTGCCCCAGCTTTTGCAACACGGGGCAGCTATGGGCCAACAGTCCCAAGCGTTGAGAGAGCGATGACGTGGGGGGGAGGGCAAACTGAGCGGAGAGAATCGTTTCTTGCAATCTCTGCGGCAATCCATTCAGAAATACGACCAGACTTTCTTTGACTGGTAGCGCAAAGTGAGAATATTCTGCCGGCAGCAGTTTGGCTAGTGCTTGCTCGTCGATAATTGTTTCCCAGTTCACGTCTCGCATCCACCATGACAAATTATCTATTCAGAACGTGCCCCCAACCAAGCATCGATATGCGGCCAAGTAGACTTCTCCGCGCCACGTCCAGCCATGATTCCAATATGCCCTCCCCTGACGCGAAATACTTCCTTGTCTTGACTTCCAACCAGATCCATGATCCTTTCCGACTGACAGGGAGGGGTGATGTGATCCCCCTCAGCAATCACGTTAAAGAGGCTTGCCTGGAGCCTGCTGAGATCAACACGTTCACCACGCAATTCAAGCGTCCCTTCCATCAGACGGTTTTCTTTATAGAATTCTGTGATTAATTGTCGATAACCGGCACCTGCCATGGGGATGATGTCGCGCACCCAAGTGTTCATGGCGTGCCATGCTTCGACACGGCTCGTGTCTTCGATGTTCTCCCACAAGTTGATGTAGTTGCTCACGTAGTTTTCGACCGGCTTAAGCATCTTAGCACCCGTGTCAATCACTTCACCGGGCACGTTGCCAAAAGCCTCCACAATTCGGTCGGGATCAAACGCGGGATGATTCACCCACTTCGTAAAGCCCCCTGCTTCTTTATCAGCGAAATCAAGCGGAGCGGTTAGCAAGATTAGATTCTTGAGGCCGTCCTCAGGCCTTAAGCTTGCGTACATGGTGCTGATCAATGCCCCCAAGCACCACCCCAGCATGCTGAATTCCTGGCAGTTTGTGATGGCTTTGAGCTTGCGGATCACGCGTGGCAGGTATTCGAGCGTATAATCGTCGTACTTTAGATCGCGATCTTCGAGACCCGGAATTCCCCAGTCGAGCAGGAAAACATCGTACCCATGGTTGACCATGTATTCGACAAAGCTGTGCCCCGGACGGAGGTCTAGCACATGAGGCCGATTCATGATGGCGAACACCAACAGCAGTGGTACCCGATGTTGCTTGTCCTTAGCAACTCGAGGAACATAGCGATAGAGCTTGGCTTTGTTGAGCGCCCAGACAAGTTGCTTGGGAGTCTGGGCGATTTTGGCATCTCGCGTCAGTAATTGATTGAACTGATCCAGGTTCTTCGTCGCCTGGTGCCACTGGTGGCACACATCCTCAAACGGAGAAGTTGACGTCTCGGAATTTGAATTTATGGTTTCGGTCATGGTAATCCATTCGCCTCATTCGCTATGTTCTTGGTGTTGCGGTTTCAAACACTGATCCAGTTTGGCATCCATATCATCTAGCCGCATTTCAATGTTGGTCAGCCGGTCTGCCAGCCGAGCCAAGTCATCTGTAGAAGGAAGATGCAACGCCTGCATCGACTTACTCAGAGTATCTTCGAGTAACTTACGGAACGGCGTCGAGGTTGCCAGCCACGCGTTGAGCGTCTCCGCTTGAGCGGCTGTGAACGTGTCGCTATTGACAAAGTCTGTCATCGACTTGGCCCAGTTTTCCATGCCCGTGTCACGCATTTGTTTCATCATCCCGAAAGGATCGAAAATATTGGGTATTTCTGGTTTCTCGCTCATCGAAGTTCCTCACTCCTGGGTTGGTGGGCAGGTGAGTAGTTGAGTAAGTAAATAAGCAGTATTGGCCCTAGGGTAGTATGCCTATGTGTTACTGCCTACTCATCTCTACACCTACTCACCTTTCTCTATCGTACTACATGAATGCACCACCATTGACATTTATTTGTTGGCCGGTGATATAGTCTGCATCAGCAGCCAGGAACACAACCGCTTTGGCAATTTCTTCAGGCTTTCCGAAACGGCCGAGTGGAATTCTTCCCTTTATTTGTTCCTGTATTTTTTCCGGTACCTCAGAAAACATGTCGGTGTCCGTAAATCCAGGAGAAACCGTGTTGACGGTGATCCCACTTCGAGCAAGTTCCAAGGCAGCCGTCTTTGTGAGGGCAATTATGCCCCCTTTGCTTGCGCTGTAATTCGCCTGGCCGAAGGCAGCGACCTGGCCGTTCATCGAACTGATGTTGATGATGCGACCCGACTTCTGTTCGGTCATGAAAGGAATTGCCGCGGACATGCAATAGAAATAGCCATTGAGATTGGTCTGAATGACTTCTTCCCACTGCTCGTCGGTCATCTTTTTGATTGAAGTATCTCTGGTGATACCCGCATTGTTCACCAGGATATCGAGGCGACCGAATTCGTCTGCGACACGTTTGACCATCGCGCGGGCTTCGGCGGAGACGCCGACATTGGCTTTCACAATGATTGCCGTTCCGGGTAGAGCCGCAATCTCTTCCGCCACCGCCTGGGCCTTGGCTTCATTATTTTGATAGACCAAAGCCACTTTTGCCCCGGCACGGGCTAATTCGATTGCGATAGCACGGCCAATCCCGCGTGAGGCACCAGTAACAATTGCCGTCTTTCCTTCCAACTGAGACATGAGTTATTCCTTTGTTTGTTATGTGTGTTTTCAGAGAAATGTTCTTAATCACGTGCGAACAACGCGGCGATCCCTTGACCTCCGCCGATGCACATCGTCACCAGCGCCTTGTGGCCACCGGTCCGTTTTAATTCGTAAAGGGCCTTGATCGTGAGAATGCAACCCGTAGCACCAATAGGATGCCCCAGACTGATACCACTTCCATTGGGATTCGTCCGGTCCTCTGGAAGTTCCAGCTCTCGTGTAACGGCTATTGCCTGAGCGGCAAACGCTTCGTTCACTTCAAACACGTCGATCTCATCGAGCGAGACCCCCGTTTTTTCGAGTAGCGCGCGGACGGCAGGTACAGGACCGATACCCATGTACTTAGGGTCAACTCCGGCATAGCTATAGGCCACAAGTTGACCGAGTGGCTTTAATCCACGCTTCTGCGCCATGTCTCGTTCCATCAAAACTACCGCTGCCGCAGCATCATTGATGCTTGAAGCGTTTCCAGCGGTGACGGATCCTTCCCTGTCGAAAATTGGCTTCAGTCCAGAGAGTTTCTCGGCTGTTGTTTCAGGCCGCACAGTTTCATCTTTGTCGAAGAGCACCGTGTCGCGCTTCACGCGAATTTCTACGGGGAGAATTTGCTCTTTGAAGTATCCTTTCTCAATTGCGTGTGCAGCTCGCCGATGACTCTCTGCTGCTAGTTTGTCCTGGTCTTCACGTGAGACGTTCCATTTCTTGGCAACATTCTCTGCCGTGACTCCCATGTGGCAATCATCAAACGGATCGGAGAGTGCCCCCACCATCACATCCATCATTGATGTGTCGTTCATACGAGCACCCCAGCGCATCGTCTGTGAAAGATAGGGGCTACGACTCATGCTCTCAGCACCACCAGCCACTGCCACGTCGGCATCTCCGAGCATGATCGATTGAGCTGCCGTGATGATTGCTTGCAACCCACTGCCGCAGAGACGATTTAGAGTCAGGGCAGGTGTCTCAACGGGAAGTCCTCCGTTGATTCCTGCCACGCGTGCCAGATAGTGATCATGGGCATCCGTGTGGATTATGTTGCCAAAAACAACGTGACCCACTGATTTCGGCTCGACGGCGGCGCGCGACACGGCTTCCCGCACACACTTGGCCGCCAACTCACTTGGAGGGATATCTTTCAGACTGCCGCCATATCCGCCGATTGGCGTTCTCGCACCACTCACTACGACTACTTCCCTTGTCATCTTTACCTCCCGTTCATACATGAATTAGGTGATTTGCTTGGTGGTACCTCCTGTTGCATTGTTTGTGCCGGAAAACCAGTCTGAGGAAATGATGTGTATATAAGGCCGCTGGTTAGGAGGCTCAGAACACTAGATCGTGAATCAGCGGTTGGGGAAGACAGAGATTATTCAGGCATCCTTCCCATTGCCTAAGAACACCATCATCAATCGAAGTAAAAAATTCTTCGCAGACGCAGCATGGAGGCGGAAAAGTCGGAGTAGAAAAGTGTATCCAAATGCCGTAAGAGTGAGCGAATCCGCACACCTGCTCTATCCAATTGCTTTCCGAGAACTTTTTTCTAGAGAGAGATTTCCTCGCCTGTCGAGTGCAGTCGAACGGTTTTGAGCTTGAGGTCGTGGTACGCCTCGATATGGCGAACGGTTCTGTTGCGGGCACGCATCAAGATTGAATGGGTGACACAATGGCTGTCTCGATAGTTGATTCCCCTCAACATGGGGGAATCGCTGATACCTGTGGCGGCAAAGATCAAGTTATCCCCAGGAGCCATATCGTTGACATTCCATACTTTGTTTAGGTCGGCCTCTGAGCAGTTCTCCTCAGTTAAAAGTCGATTACGCTCTTGCTCATCCTTGGGCCAAATGCGGCAGAATTGCTGTCCCCCAAGGCATTTAATCGCCGCCGCTGCGATAACTGCCTCGGGACTTCCGCCGATGCCGACATAGGCGTCGACTCCCGAATCGGGAAGACTTGGAGCAATGGCGGCAGCGACATCTCCATCAGAGATAAGCCTTACCCGGCAACCAATTTCTCGCAGGTTTTTTATAATTTCGTCGTGCCGCGGTCGATCAAGAACCACGACGACCAAGTCTCGGACTCGCTTGTGAAGCTGGCCTGCGACGATGCTTAAATTGGTTTCCAGTGGGGCATCCAATTGGACACGAACGTCACTTTCAGTGACAGCCTGCCCTACAGCGAATTTCTCCATATAGTGCGAAGGTATAGAGGGAAATAGTTTACGAGGATCGTCATCCGGTGATTTGCAGGTGGCGACAGCCAGCACCGATATCGCACCAGGCAATCCCTTGGCGGTGAGTGTCGTGCCATCGATGGGATCCAAGGCAATGGCCGCAGGAATCGCACCTTCCTGCCATGCTCCTAGTTTTTCATCGGTGAAAATACCTGGTGCATCGTCCTTTCTTCCTTCTCCGATTCGGACCAGGCCCTGGCAATCAATCAAGGAGAACATCCCCCGGATCGCATCAGAGGCAGCATAGTCGGCTTGGTTTTTATCACCCTTTCCGAAATACTTCCATGCTGCCAGTGCGGCATTTTCGGTACAACGTACTAAATCCAAGTCAAATATTCGCTCTGGGTCATGGCGTCGTTGATTCATGATCTCTTGCTCGCTAAATGTGACGTTGAGTGTTCAATCGTGAAATCATTTTCGAGACACTGCAAGAATGGAGAAAAGATATAAAGCATTTTGCGTGCCTTTATCTTCAGGATAGATTGTGTAGAAACCTTGACAAGCAGTGAGACAATATTAAAGTGGCAATCACTAGTCTAATAGACTGGTTCGTCAAAGTGTTTTTCGGTTTACCAGAGTTGGAGTCAATTCACATCTCATGTCCTCTACTCTAGTTTTGACTTCGTTGAACTATCTGGTCCAAAAGAGGCACTTATTCTCTTATCGAAAATCCCTTCGACTGATTTTTTTGTTTCTGCTCGTAAGTTGCACCGGCTGCCGCCGCGAGGCTCCCCCTAGTTTTTCTCCGGGTGCTGAGGTGCGGGAATTGACTGCAGGCTTAGAAGACGCTGAAGAAATTGAAGTCTACGAGGATTTGCAGTCTCAGATTGCTGAGGTCCTTCGCAAAACCAGTGGTACGCCGGACAAACCAATTGCGCTTAGTGACGAGGAAACTAGCGACCATCTGAAGCTAGGTTACGCTGTGTACGCGAAATACTGTACCCAGTGCCATGGCGTCGATGGCGACGGTAATGGCCCAGCAGCACCTTATCTGAATCCCAAGCCACGTAATTACACGCATGGGGTATTCAAATTCACCTCGACGCCCTATGGGAAGAAGCCTCGTCGTGCGGATCTCATTCGCACGGTACGCCAGGGAGTGACCGGCACATCGATGCCGTCGTTTGATCGTCTTAGCGATCAAGAAGTGGAGGCGGTCGTGGATTATGTCATCGCACTTTCCCAACGCGGTGAACTCGAACGGGAACTGGCGATGATCGCCTACGAGGACGAAGAACTCCCTGATGAAGAGGGAATTGAGGAAGTCATCTCGGAAATACTCGTCCCCTGGCAGGATTCTTCGGATCAGATCGTTATGCCGATTACGCCAATGCCTCCTATGACCGACGAATCGGTCTTGGCTGGTCACCAACTGTTTCTGGAGCACGCCTGCAACAAGTGCCACGGTAGGTTTGGGCGTGGTGGTTCGATGGAAAACGTCGAGGTCGGCATGGACACCTGGGGCAACAAAGCCGCAGCAGCGGATCTGTCCTCGGGCATGTTTCGCGGTGGAGAAAGGCCTATTGATATTTATCGACGGATTTATTCAGGCATCAACGGTACACCGATGCCTGCCTTCGAGAAGTTGTTCGTGGAGAATCCCGATGCGATTTGGCAACTTGTCCACTTTATCAAGTCAACCGGCGATCGGCGTCGACAAGGGAAGCCCCCTCTTAGCGATGCGGATTTACCACCCGAATCGCAGTCGATAGAAGAACCTACGGAGACTTCTCCTGAGGCAGAACCTGAGATAGAAGTTCCCGCTAAGGCGGCCTAAGCACCCCGGCAACAACTTTACTGTGGTTTGACACAAATGGATACAACGAAGAAAGAATCTGAGCTGCTCGAACTCAAGCAAAGAGTGACTGAGTTGGAATCACAGATCGCTTCCGAGAAGAGCTACGCTCCGTTTCGTCCCACCAGCTATTACACAGCATACTACGCCACCACTGGTTTCATGTTAGGTATCTTCGGTGCGATGGCTAGCTTGCTGTTTAATGTGATTGGTTCTGTGCTAACAGGCAAACACCCATTGGAGATTATTCGCAGCTATCTCACATTTCCCTTGGGGGATCAGGTTTTTGATTTTCCGCCTGACCAGAACGGTTTGATGCTGGCCATCGGTTGCTGTTTGTACTTGGCTACAGGTATGGTGTTGGGCATTCCTGTTTATTTGGCACTTACTTGGTGGGGCGCCAACAAATCGCTGGCGATGAAGTTTTTGATCGCTAGTGTTGTTTCGCTAGCTATTTGGGTCATAAATTTTTACGGAATTCTTTCCTGGCTTCAGCCAGAAGTAGTCGACATGTCGTCAGAGAACTTGATTGTTAATCGTGTCCCTTGGTGGGTAGCTGCAGCGACGCATCTTGTGTTTGGCTGGACGATGGTGCTGGTCTATCCGCTCGGCGACTACGTTCCCTATCAAAAAGCGACGGATATCTAATGCCCCATATGACAACCACCCTTGACGAGTCCTCTGCGAATACGGCCGGTCCTGGACTGGTGGAAGAACGGCTGGTTCTGTGGTATTTCCTGGCAGCGCTAACGTATCTGTTCATCTCGTTCAGCGGCGGCTTGATGATGGCACTGCAGCTGTTGCAGTGGAATCCGATCACAGGGAGCGAATACTTTTCACCCGGTCGCTGGCGAATGGTCCATACCAATGCGATTGCCTACGGATTTCTCGCGAACAGTTTTTTAGGTGCGCTTCACTGGTCGATACCCCGATTGACCCTCAAGCCGGTTCTAAGCAGGCCCCTTTCATACTTCATCTTTATCGCCTGGCAAGTTGTGGTAGTCTCCACCGCCGTGGGAATCTTAATGGGCCAGGCTCAAGGCGTTGAATGGGGAGAGACCCCAGTCTGGATCGATCCCTTGGCATTGGTGGGGCTGGCCTTGGTGTCTATTAACTTCATGGCGCCTATCGTGAAAACAAGAGGTCCTCTCTATGTGTCGCTCTGGTATTTCATGGCTGCGTTTGTGTGGACGTTCCTCACCTATGCCATGGGCAATTTCATGCCGCAGTATTATGTCTCAGGTACGAGTGCGGGTGCCGTTGCCGGACTATTCATTCACGATCTGGTGGGACTGTTTGTGACTCCCTTAGGCTGGGGGCTGATGTACTATTTTGTGCCCATCCTGCTGAAGAAACCGATTTGGAGTCATGGTTTGTCGCTGGTTGGTTTTTGGGGACTCGCATTTTTCTATCCCCTCAATGGAATTCACCATTTTCTCTACACCCCCATTCCCGACTTTCTGGAATACGGAGCAATCGTCTCTACGATTGCTGTAGAGTTTGTCGTAACAACGGTGATTATCAATTTCATTGGTACGATCTGGGGAGATAGCCGAGCTATTATAACCAATCTCCCGATTCGCTGGTTTTTCACCGGTATGACTCTCTATTTCATCACCTGCGCCCAGTGTGCAATGCAAGTTACACATACTTTTCAAAAGTTGATCCATTTCACGGATTGGGTCGTAGGCCACGCCCATTTAGTGATGTTCGGCGTTTTCAGTATGTGGTTATTGGGGATAATGACGTACTTGTTTCCCCGGCTGCTGAAGCAAGCTTGGTACAGCCGCAGCTTGTGCGAGTGGCACTACTGGCTCTCAACCGCTGGAATCCTGATCATGTTTCTCGACCTCACACTGGCGGGAATCTTTCAGGGATTTTTTTGGGCCTCGCTGCAGCCCTGGGAAGTCTCAATTGAAGGTTCGTATCCCTTCTGGGTAGTACGGCTCTTTGCTGGGTTGTCCATGATCGCAGGACAAATAGTTTTTGTGTACAACCTCTGGAAGACTTGGCGACTTTCTCGACAACCGCGCTCCAGCTACTCGGATGCAGCTCTAGCATAATCCCAAGGTAAATCCAACATGTTTGAAAGTAAATCTGGCATTCTGCTGATTGGCGGCTTGGGGTTCTTCCTGTTTGCATTCTTGTCCAACGCACTGGTACCGGTCTTGCTTTATCGACACCTGCCTGAGCAGTCTGTCGCAGAACTCGCGGAAAATCAGAATTTGATCTACCAGTTTGAAGATTTGAGCGTTCGCTACCCGGAGCAGTTTCAAAAGTACTATGGCGAGCCCAATCAAGAAAACCTCACTGTGGCATTGGAGCTAGGTCGCGAGATATACACTGCCGAAGGGTGTTGGCACTGCCACAGTCAATTTGTGCGACCAGTATCCAACGAAAGCGTCCGCTGGGGAAAAGTATCAACTTCCGACGAATATCAAAATGTTCTGCAGCGACCCGTAATGTGGGGCACACGGCGTGTGGGCCCCGATTTGAGTCGCGAAGGGGGGCGACGTGGCAACGATTGGCAAGCGCTTCATTTCTTCGATCCTCCCCTATTATCTCCCAACTCTCCTATGCCACGATACACTTGGTTTTTCGATGAGAATGATCCAGCTCAACCAAATAAGCGGGGACTGGCTATCATTACTTATGTGCAATGGCTCGGTTCCTGGCTAGAGCAATACCCCTTGTATGAACGATTTGTGCCGCTCAAAGAGCAGATGCAGAACCCACTGGAGTAAGCGCTGATGGACGAAGACCTGATGGATGAGACGGGCCCCTCGCGGTCGAAGAACTGGGTAGTCGGGATCATGGGCGTGGTAATCCTTGGCTTTTGTATGTTTGGTTTCGGGAGCAAGTTTATTGAACTAGTCGTCATGGTCCGAGATTATGATTCTGATGCAGCGGTCGAAGGCGTTTTTGCTGTGGCTCCATTGTCAAATTACTTGCTCGCCAGCGCTGGGTTTTTGTGCTTGCTGGGCTGGGCTGCGACCCAAGGGATGTTTCACGATATCGAACACCCCAAACAGACCATGCTTGACCAAGAACAGAAATTGGATGCGATCTCAAACGACTCCCACTACAGCGATTCCATTCTCCAAAAATAAGGTACTCTCGCATGAGCGACTATCTGGAAACCAGCGCAGAAAGTACTCCGGTCAAGGATACCAGTCCACAAGTTGAGAATCGCTGGCACGGCTACATGGGGAACCGGATCCCTTGGTACGTTCGTCTTATCTGGCTAGGATTTTGGGTCTTTGCCGTTTATTACACGATCACCTATCTGTTTCCTGCCTTGCAGGTTGAAATCGTTTCCCCGCCGTGAAGACCTCCGCTACGCCACGGTACTGTGCTTTCTGTGGCTTGCCTTTGTCCGCAAGTTTCGCAATCGGTCCGAATACGGGAATCACAGAAGCAAGCTACTGCTGCTCAGGCTGTCGGTCGGTAGCTGATGTTATGGAATCCGCTCAAGAAGAGGGAACAGCCGCAAAGGGACTGCTGCGATTGGGCCTGGCAATCTTCTTCACTATGAATGTTATGGTCTTTACCATGGCGTTGTGGAGCCAAGACATCTACCCCGCTGAGAACTTTGCCAACCCTTTGGCCGAGGCTCTACGGAGTCTTTTCCGCTGGGCCTCGCTGGTCTTCTCCATGCCGGTGCTGTATCTCTTGGGAGGGCCAATCGCCCGCGAGGTTTGGCAAGCTATCCTCAATCGCAGACTCACGACCGACATCATGATACTTGCTGGCGTAATTGCCGCTTATAGCTATTCGCTGGTGTCGGTACTGCGCGACGAGGGACACATCTATTTTGAAGTAGGCGCGATGGTGATGGTGTTTGTCTCCATTGGTCGGTGGCTAGAGGCCAAGGGAAAACATCGCACGGGGGCTTCGCTGGATGCCTTAGTAAGTCTGCTGCCCGCTACGGTTCGTAGAATTGATGAGTACGGGCAGATCAGCGAAGTTCCCCGAGAAACAGTTCTTACCGGTGAGACTTTACGCGTGCTTCCTGGAGAGCGTTTTCCAGTCGACGGAATCATTACTCAGGGACGTGCAGCCGTCGACGAACAAATCGTGACCGGCGAGAGTGTGCAGGCAGAGAAATCGGTCGGAATGAGTGTCTACAGTGGAACGCTCAATCTTGATGGCGACCTGAGAATTGAAGTCACTGCTGCCGATGGGCAAGAGACCACCTCACGAATCGTCGACATGGTCCGCCGAGCACGCAGTGTGAAAGGGAGGCACGAAAAAATTGCCGATCGGATTGCGGCAATATTCATTCCGCTTGTTTGTGTGATCGCCATGGCTGCCGGTTGGCGACAAGGACAGAATGCCGGGGTAGATCAAGGCATTCTGACCGCCTTGTCGGTGGTGCTGATCGCTTGCCCCTGTGCCTTAGGCATGGCCACTCCGATGGCAGTGTGGACGGCACTGGGTCGGGCTGCTCAAGGGGGGCTGTTTTTTCGTAGCGGAGTGGTTTTAGAGCGACTGGCCGGAGTGAGTATTGCCTGCTTTGACAAGACGGGTACCCTCACAACCGGCAAGCCGATGGCCAGTGAATTGTATGTTTTCGAGTCAGCAAACCGAGAGCTCTTGATGGACGTGGCTACTGCACTAGCAAGTGGATCGATTCATTCACTATCTCAAGCAATTATTGAATTCTCTCAAACCCAATCGATCGATAAGTCAGCGTTTCGTAGCGAGGAAATCACAACCTGGCCAGGACAAGGTTTGTCGTGTGAATACCCAGATCTTGGCCACGTATATTTAGGTAGCCAACAGTTTCTCGAAGAGCAAGGATTGAAGATGCCATGCGAACTGGATCGAGGCTGTGAGGACCAGCAAGTGTTTGTTGGTTGGAAAGATAGGGTACAGGGTGCATTTTGTTTCCACGAACAACTCCGTCCCGAGACTCCCCTTGCCATCCAAGAGTGTCAGGCTCTTGGACTGGAATTATACATGCTCTCAGGAGATGTCGGAAAGCGAGTAACTCCTCTTGGGGAGCAGGTCGGGCTTGCCGCAGAAGGCGATCTGTTACCTGCTGATAAGGCAACTTCACTCGAAGCCTTGAAGAAGCGGGGACTGGTGGCCATGGTGGGAGACGGCTTAAACGATGCCCCTGCATTGGCCACTGCCGATGTCGGCGTTGCTCTGGGATGTGGGGCAGATGTTTCCCGCGATGCCGCCGGAGTCTGCCTGCTTACAAATGACTTAAGGCAATTTCCATGGGCTGTAGGGCTGGCTAGGCAAACGCTGCGGATCGTAAAGCAAAATCTGTTTTGGGCATTTGCCTATAACACGATCGGCATCGGGCTGGCAGCTACGGGTCGCTTGAATCCGATCTGGGCCGCACTGGCTATGGCGGCGAGTAGTATTCTAGTCGTTTCTAATTCATTACGACTCGCTCAGTTTCCTGAACCCCAAGGGGCTGCTATGCCGATGGCTGACATCTCTCCCAAATTGCCTCTGCACCAGTCGAAGGAACATGTCGCTTCCCAGCCAGAACTCGTAGGGGCTCAACCATGATCGAACTGCCTCTCATACTCTTAGGTGGTTTGTTAGGCTCGGCACATTGTCTAGGCATGTGTGGCCCTTTGGCCATCTCTCTGAGTGCGGGGGCGCCCCCTGGAACCAATCATTTGCATCGCCAATTAATCTTCAGCATGGGACGCATCTTTACCTATTCATTCTGCGGTGCAATTGCCGGGTTTAGCGGAGCATGGCTCACCAAGCAGTCCGGCGGCTTCGTACAATCCCAAGCCACGCTTGCCATCTTCGCGGGAACATTGCTAGTCCTCATGGGGCTGGTAACGGCTGGCGTGCTTCCGCGCCCCTTTTACCGGTTATTGGGCGGACTACCCTGCGGCGCTTCCACCTGGCTCAAGACGTTTCTCTCAGCACCCGGTTGGACCGGTCCGCTGCTGGCCGGATTATTCACCGGATTTATTCCCTGCGGTCTCGTCTATGCCTTTCTGATCAAGGCTGGCAGCACCGCGCAATTGGGACAGGGGCTGCTCACGATGCTGGCCTTTGGCATCGGGACAATACCGATGATGGTGATCGTCGGCTACGGCGCTCAGTTCTTGTCGCTGGTGAGTCGAGCACAAATCTTTCGGATTGCAGCCTGGTGTATTGTCGTGACGGGAGTGATCTCAATTACTCGCGGTGCTGCGCAATTCTATGCTCCCAGCCAGAACGGCACTGCTTCTTGCCCGCTGTGCGAACAGTCTACGGTAGAGGTCCCTTGATTGTGAGCGATGCAGCCGCGATCACGAGTCCCAGAACATTGAGAAGCGCAATCAGTAGACCTACTCCCCAGAGAGTGCGACTGCCATTGTCCGCCTTAGAAGCTGTATTTCCAGATTGGCTTTTCCTTACCCAATTGCCAATCACACCGCATACCCAGGTCCAGTGGAGCATCACATGCAGCAACACGCTTGCTGCGAGCAAGCAGAGCGTAAAAAACTGGACATCGTTCCAAGCAAGAAAATCGAGCCCCCACAGCGTCCAGCCTGCAGAATCCGTGCCGGGCGGAAACACATAGCGTAAAATCACCGAGACACAACAGAGGGCAAGAAAAACGCAAAGCAGAAACGTGTCCAGCCAAAAATTGATAGTTGTTTTCGTCAGCTTCTTTGCCATGAATGTACTTTGATCCAATTGTTCGCTATTTGCTTGAGATCAGCTATCACTCAAAGTGCAGAATTCTGAAAACAACTTTTGCCAATCTACTATAGGGGCCAATCGCGAAGAATTCGCTCAGTTTCTTCCGCATGGCCGCTTTCGTCGCGGACCATGTCTTCGAGTTGCACCGCCAGCCCCTTGTCGCCAAATTCTTCAGCCTGCTTTGCTCTCTGAGTGTAGTTGGCGGTGGCATCCTTCTCTGCCCTGAGAATGGCTTCGAGCATCTCGCGGTTGCTCTGGGCGACCGCGACAGTACTTGGCACAGTCGTCGGCTCTCCACCCAGAGCGACAATCTTGTTAGCGAGGAATTGGGCATGCAGTTGCTCGTCGGCGACTTCAGCCAGAAAAAACTGGGAAAGTTGTGGTCGGTACGGTCCCGTGGCTTTCGCTGCGTAGGTGAGATACTGGATAATTGCCGATAGCTCGCTGGCGAGATCCTGATTCAAATGATCGATCAAAGTTTGCTTTTCCATGATATTCTCCAATTGGGCGTATGAGATCTCTTTCGATTGTTTGTAACTACTATTATGTGTCAAGGCGTTGTCGCAATTGCCCTGTACTGTTGATACGAAGTATATCCACCGCTCAGGTTGGCGACCTGAAACCCTTTTTGCACTAGGACGCGGCACGCCAGATATCCGCGCTGTCCTACCTGGCAATAGGTTACCACGCGAGAATCATAGGGGATCTCGCTCAGGCGACCACGTAATTCTTCCATGGGTATATTGACGGCATTCGGGATATGGCCGTTGGCATATTCTTCCGGCGAGCGGACATCGACCAAAAAATGGTTGCTTGCTTCCATTAAATGTTCAGCATGGATAATCGGTTGGTCTCCTTTCAGCACTCCAACCGCAACGAACCCGGCCATGTTCACCGGATCCTTGGCTGAGCCGTATTGGGGAGCATAGGCCAGTTCCATTTCCTCAAGATCGTATACGGTCATCCCGGCCTGAATCGCCACGGCTAATACATCGATTCGCTTGTCCACACCAGCGCGACCGACAGCCTGAGCCCCAAGAATCTTACCATCCTTGGGAACGAATAGCAGTTTTAGCGACATCTGCTCGGCTCCAGGAAAGTAACCAGCGTGATGACTAGGGTGAACATAAATCTTTTCGAACGCCATTCCTGCTGCTCGTAGCGACTTTTCGCTAAGTCCTGTCATGGATGCCGTCATGTCAAATACTCCGACGACTGCAGTCCCTTGGGTGCCTCGGTAGTGTGCACTGCGGCCAAAGATGCTATCAGCCGCGATACGGCCCTGGCGATTGGCTGGGCCACCCAAAGGGATTTGAACGGGCGTACCATCAACAAAGTGATGCACTTCTACTGCATCTCCCACAGCATAAATATCGGGGTCGCTGGTTTGCATCTGTTCGTTCACTCTGATGCCTCCGCGCTGGCCGACTTCTAAACCAGCCTCAATGGCCAGCTTATTTTCCGGCCTCACCCCGACACTGAGTACCACAAGATCGGCGGGCAATTTCTTACCCGAGCGGAGTTGTATCAAAAGTCGATTTTCAACTGGTACAATACTTTCGGCAGCATCGGCCAGTTCAAGCTTCACTCCTTTGCTACGCAAATGTTCGGTGACGGAAGTGACCATCTCGGCGTCCCAGGGAGGGAGTACCTGATCGGCCAACTCGACCACCGTTGTCTCAATGCCCCTGCGGACCAGATTCTCGGTCATTTCCAGGCCGATAAACCCGGCCCCAATCACGACAGCTTGTTCTGCCTGGGACCCAGCTTGTGATAGGCGATCGGCATCCCCCAGATCACGAAGCGTGTAGACTTGCGGCAGATCAACACCGGAAATCGGTGGTCGCAAGGGAGATGCACCAGGTGATAGAATCAGTTTGTCATACGATTCGCTGTATTCATTGTCTGACTTCAAATCTCGAATGAGAACGGTTTTAGCCTGCCGGTCGATCTGTATGGCCTCGGAGTAAGTTCGCACATCGAGTCGGTAACGGTCGATGAGTCGTTGTTTCGGCGTGACCAGGAGTTTGTCACGACTTTCAATGACGCCTCCTACGTAGTAGGGAAGTCCACAATTGGCAAACGAAGGGGCTTCGCCTCGTTCCACCAAGATGATCTCTGCATCTTCATCCAGCCGCCGGGCACGAGCTGCGGCAGAGGCTCCCCCGGCGACAGCTCCGACTATCACAATCTTCATAGTATAATCTCCAGTGTAATCGATGAACTATCAATCGTATTCTTCATAGAAATGACAATACTAACTGGCCTCAACTCCGCTCTGCTTTCGAATTACGCCGTCTTCCATTTCATAGAGTGTGTCAAATACATCGAGTGCTCGATGGTCGTGTGTGACAACTACGACCCCAGCACTCTGCTCATGGGCGACTTGGGCAAATAGCTCCATCACTTGTCTGCCTCGGTGACTATCTAGCGCCGCAGTCGGCTCGTCGGCCAGAATAACACTTGGATGGTTTGCCAGTGCTCGGGCAACTGCAACGCGTTGTTGCTGCCCACCCGACAGCATCGATGGCAGATTTTCTGCTCGGTCACCTACACCGAGATAGTCCAGAAGTTCCATCGCTCGACTACGGGCAGCGCGACGGCTGCTTCCGTTGATTTCCAGTGCAATTTCGACGTTTTCCAGCGCGGAGAGAAATGGGATCAAATTGGCTTTCTGAAATACGAATCCGAGATGCTTGCGGCGAAACGCTCGTAGATTGGTGTTTGCACGGGAACCCTCCAATACCAATTGCCCGCCGATGAAGACACGACCGGAAGTCGGCGGATTGATTAAGCCGATCGCCGTGAGAAAGGTAGACTTACCAGAACCACTTGGCCCGAGAAGTGCCACGACTTCGCCACGCGATACGTTCATTGTCGCTTCCTGCATGGCAACGACTTCGGTGTTGCCGCTCCCATACACCTTGGTCAGCATGTCGGTTTGTATTGCAAATCCGTTTTTCATTGATTCACCGTTTACGAGAGTGCCTCGTTAGGCGACACGTTCATGGCCTTCCAGATTCCCAAGAAACTCGAGGCCACAGAAATGACCAGGACTATCAGTCCCAGCTGGAACAGGTCTGTCTCAGCCAGTATCACTCGTCGCGGAAACATTGGAAACACCCGTTGGCCGACGGCAAAGGCAATCCCGAATCCCAGCAGCCCAAGAAGGAGACCTTGTTGCATAATAAGGCCTAGGATGACTGTGTTCTGTGCACCTATGAGCTTCAATAGAGCTATGGAGTGGATCTTGTCGAGTGTCATTGTGTAGAGGATCAAGGCCATGATGATAGCCGCAATCAATGTCAGGAGAACACGAAAGAGGCCTATTTGGCGGCGGATTTTCTCGACCGAACCTTTCAACAACAGTTCCCTCTGGCCTTCCTTGGTATAAACGGACACATCGCCCCAGCCAGCGATGATGTTTGCCACGGATTGACTTTCAACTCCAGGGACGACGCTTACTAACACAGCACTGAGTTGGGGTCGGGCGATGGCCGGCAATTCCCTAGCTGGGCGAATCGCTTGCTCGAGCAGACTAGGTTGTATCGTTGCGAACTCACTGCGCTCTCCGCGAGCTTCGCGTGCCGCACGTTCCAACCTAATCGCTTCACCAGCCGTGTCGAATTGAATGGATTGAGCATCCGCCACAGTGAAGAATCCAATTCCGTCTCCTCCCGAGCTAATCATGCTCTTAGTGATTCCTACCACCGTATAGGCATCCTTACCGAGCCTTATCCGTTCACCGAGTTGAAAGCCAAGTGATTGGTCTGCAATCATTTCAAAATGGTTTTGACCAAGTGGTCGTCCGGCTGTCAAAGGAATCCATTCTCCTTTGTCGATAGGCCAACTAAGACCTAGAACGGCCACACGGAGTGGTTTGCCGCCGCGTTCGCGCTGAATCGTGTGATAGACAAACTCTCTAGTACGGCGAACACCAGGAACAGCCAACGCCCGATGCACCAAATTCGGCTGCACTCGAGAGAGTTCGGCGAAGGGCCCTCTGGTATCACGCTGAACTATCCAAAGATCAGCACCGATCCGGTCTGGAAGAAGGGTCGCGTCTTCTATGATTCCACGGTAGATTCCGCCCATGCCCATCACGATCATCAGCAAGAGGCCAATACCCAATGCCGTCAACGCAAATCGACCGAGGTTGTGTCGGATGTCTTTTACGGCAAGATTCATGGGAGGTTAATTCTCCGGCCGTCGCGCAAGCGGAAAGTTCCATCCTGGGGAATCACTATCGTTTGGTCAACGGCCAATCCTTTGGTAACCTCCACAAGTGCAGGGCTGCGGAGTCCAAGTTCAACAGGTTGCCACCGGGCATAGCCATTGTCATTCAAGAACACTCCTGGCTGCATGTCTCGTAGTTCGATGAACCTGGGGGGTAGAAGTATTGCAGATTCTTTACGGGCGGATTCGATGAACACTTCTGCCCGTTGTCCCACGGCCCAGTTGCTTGGCAACTCCAACACTCGCACGTCGACGATGAACTCACGCGTCTCGCGGTCTGCCTCTCGCCCCAAACGAGCCACGCTTCCCACATAGA
The DNA here is from genome assembly GCF_008065115.1 of Bythopirellula goksoeyrii. Lineage (NCBI taxonomy): Bacteria > Pseudomonadati > Planctomycetota > Planctomycetia > Pirellulales > Lacipirellulaceae > Bythopirellula > Bythopirellula goksoeyrii. The sequence goes on from NZ_CP042913.1 coordinate 1,316,036, forward strand.
AACTATTCGGGGCAGAACGAAACACGACGCGAGCAGGCTGGTCGGGTTTGATTGATTCCATTTCCGTTTCGTCGACCCAGGCACTGATCCAGAGTTCGTTCTTTGAAATCAAGGAAAGAATCGCACTACCTGGCACGACAACGTCACCCGACTCGCGGTAACGCCGGACGATTAACCCGTCGAATGGAGCCGTGATTCGCGTATCCGCCAGACGAGCTCGGTGATACTCCAGAGTTTTTTCGGCTGCGACCAACTCCTTTTGTCCCTCGGTGATGGCAGCCTCAGCACGAGATAATCCTGCTTCGGCAACACCCAAGGACTCCACCGCAGCGTCAACCTCTTCCTGGCTAACAGCTCGACTTGGCAAGAGTTCTTGCCGACGTTGATTCAGTTTTCTGGCTTGAATAACGACGGCATTGGCTCGGCTCTTGTCCGCTTCAAGCCGCGTTATCGCTGACTGGGAGGCGTCCAAGTTTGCCTTGGCAATCGCGACTTGCTGCATTAGTTCGGCATCATCCAGGCGAACGAGCAAGTCTCCGGTCTGGACTTCATCTCCCTGGTCGAATAACACTTCTTCGATCCTTCCGGAAATCTTGGGGCTTATCGTTGTCGATACTCGGGCCTCCAGAGTCCCGGTTCCCATCACCTCCGAAAGAATTGGTCCCGCAACGACTTTGTGTTCAATGACAGCAATTGGTGAGAACCGAAACCAATAAAACAAGACAATTCCGAGACCTAGAAGCATGACAATTTTCAAGAGTCGCCATGTCCATCGCCTAAATGGTTCCCAGTGGCTAATCATCATCTCGCCTTTCCGCGAACAGCAAACTGGTATTCATGGCATTTGTTCTAAGGATGAGCCTTATACATGCAACATGCCGCTGATCATTAGAATCCCCGACGTCCTCGTCCAGGCCGCCCTCTTTCATGTGAACCGCGCACAATGTCATCAAACTCTTTCTGACTCAAGTGCTGAGGTACATACTCAACATTTCGAAATGCAGCTTGTCGAGAGAAAGCGCGCAAATGATTTCTGGACCCCATTTGCAGAAACTGATAGACCTGTTTGATATCCTTTTTATCCGTCCGTTTAATGCGTTTCGATAAATCAGCGATGTCCATCTCTTCAATTAGTAAGCCAACAGCTATTGCATCTTCCAGAGTCTTCTCACCACGCTCAACCAATTCGGAGTAAAGCCCTTGTATTTCCGAATGGGTGAACATGCCGCTCTGATTGCCTAGAGAACTTACATCAACGCCATAGTTCTTCAGCAAGTTGGACAAGGATGCGATGTGTACCTTCTCTGCACTTGAAATATTGTCATACATCCTCAAAGGCCATTTGCTGCCTAATTTCACATAGACGTCATGGGCTAGCCTCTCCTCTTCGACCATCCAAAGCAAGTCTTCCAGTTCTTGCTCGGAGAGTTGTCCTAGAGTCTTGGTTTGGACTGGCTCATTAGATTGTTCCGTTGTGACTGATACACCTTCTTTCCCCTCGTCGGGTTGTGCCCAGCACAGGCTTCCCCAGGACAGCATGAACAGAATAGCCAGCACGAAAAATTGCTTTGAAGTCATTTTTGTCGTGTCCCTATGTATAAGTGTAAGTGGTTAAACGTTATGTCTAGTTCGATCATGGGGACCGCACTCCCAGGAGTGGCGGATCTTCATTTGACGGTCTCCATACGGCGAGCTCCACCTGAGGAATTAGAGTTCCCATTCGGGAATGGCTTTGTGCAGAAATACCAATCGACGCAATCGTATTGTTGACTCTGCATACGCTCTGTTGCTGCTTCCGCTGTGGCAGGTGGAGGGACAATAACATCGTCGCCCGGTTTCCAACCTTCAGGAGTCGCGACTTTGTGTTCGTCACTGGTTTGCATGGCTTTAAGCAATCGCAAGAACTCATCGATGCTACGACCGTTGCTCATCGGGTAGTACACCATTGCCCTCAATACGCCCTCTGGGTCGATTAGAAACGTAGTTCGGACAGCGGACGTATCGCTTGCCCCCGGTTGAATCATGCCGTAGGCATGGGCCACCTCCATCGAGAGGTCCTCGATGATCGGAAAGGGTATTTCAACACCAAACTTTTCTTTGATGCTGTTGATCCAGGCGAGATGTGAGAACACGCTGTCTATCGAGAGTCCTAATAGCTCGCAGTTTAGAGCCCGGAACTCGTCGTGGGCCTTTGCGAAGGCCATGAATTCCGTTGTACAGACAGGTGTAAAGTCGGACGGATGCGAAAACAACACAAGCCATCGTCCTTTGTAGTCCGAAAGCTTCTTGGGTCCGTGAGTCGTCTTCGCCTCGAACTCTGGTGCTGGCTCATTGAGACGTGGTATCGTTGTTTGAACTTGAATGGACATTGTAATGCTCCTCTTTGTAAAAATTTGCGACAACTATTTGAGTTCATGAACAAGTTGTAGCGGTTTCACTCGTTCGACATCCCGAATTGTCGCTACCGTCAGATTTTTCAACAGAGAAACCGGCTGCATTCCATGCGGTCATGCCTCCAAGTACATTGGCGACATCTTTGTAGCCCTCTCGTTTTAAAAACGAAGCGGCAATGGATGCGCGATAGCCCGATCCACAGATGACGACGACTGGCTTTTCGTGCGGCACCAGCGAAAAGTTTTCCTGCAGTTTGCCGCCGTGGATGTGAATGGCTCCTTCAATGTGGCCCCCATTCCATTCCTTCTCTGTTCTGACATCGAGTACGGTCACTTCACCTAACTGCTTGTTGAGGCTATGGACCGAAAGCGTAGACGACTTTTCCAGCGGATACCCACTGACTTCCCAGGCATCCATGCCGCCCTCCAAGTAACCCTGGATGTCATCAAAGCCAACCCGCAACAGGTGAGTGGTGACTTCGTGCATTTGTTCGGGGCGATCGAGCACAATCAATGTTGGACGGTCATAGGGAAGGACCCAACCCGCCCAAGTAGGCAGCGTCGGACCAAAAGGAATATTGATGGCGTCTGGTATATGTGCTGCAGCAAACGATTCTTTAGAACGAACATCGACAATCAAGCAGTTTTCACACATTCGCTCGTGAACTTCCTTGGCGCTCCAGCGACGTTGTCCTGGAAGTTCTGGGCCAATCACTGGAGGACCTTCCTTGTTCACGCGTTTCATCCGCGCGAAGTACGGTGGCGAAAGCGGCATCTGGTCCATCAAATCGGCGATCCATTCTTTTTCTGGCTTTTCGACCAGAGCTGCATTGAAGCGCCGTTCGTACCCGAGCGTCGATGAACTACGCGAACCAATTGCCTTACCACAAAGTGATCCGGCACCATGGCCAGGAAAGATTTCAGTGAAACCTGGTAGAATCGGCAGTGTCTCAAAGACACTCCGATAAAGTTGGTGAGCGAGTTCTTTGCGAGCTTCTTCGCCTAGCAAGTCTGGGCGACCGACATCTCCAACAAATACAAAATCACCTGTAAAGATCAGCCAGGGGGTATCTGAGCTTCGCGATTCGTCAAAGAGTGCCCACGAGAGATGCTCCAAAGTGTGGCCAGGTGTGTGGATAGCTTTGAGTCGAATACTGCCCAGGGAGATCTCCTCGCTGTTTTTGACAACGTGGTCTGCATAGGGAGGAGTCCACTCTTTGCCACCCAATCCGGATGCGTGAATTGTGACCCCATCTCCTAAGCGTGCTTTCAATTCACGCGATCCACTGACGAAGTCTGCATGCACGTGGGTTTCCAGCACATGGCGGATATGCAGTCCTTCACGACTGGCGATCTCAAGAAAGTCGTTGACATCACGAGTTGGGTCGATGACGGCAGCTTCCTTGGTTTTTTCATCCCCGACAATGTAAGAGTAAATGGCTAGTCCAGGCACGAATCGTTGATGGAAAAACATAGCGTTCTCCTCGTTAAATAAAAGTCTTGCTGACGATGAATACGGCGACTACCACGATGGCCGTCGCAAATACTTTTTGTAATATAGTGGCAGGAAGCCGTTTAGCGACTTCTCCGCCGAGAGTCATTCCAAGAACACCTCCTAATGCGAACAATCCCGTGATTTCTAATGAAATGCCACGTCCCGCTGCAAAGTGGGAAGCGACACCCGAAATACTCACCATCACAATCACAAGAAGTGACGTGGCCACGGCTTTATGAATTGGCATGCCGCTAAAGAGAACCAGTGCAGGCACAATCACAAATCCTCCCCCCACGCCAAACATGCCGGACAAGACTCCTGTTGACATGCCTACTAATAGCAGCACGAATGCGCACCGAGAAGTGAGCTTGAGGTTTCCATCGACGGTCCGTTCGCAGGCTGGACGGCGCCCTTGACTGTCGCAAACCGGTCCCAGCATTTCCGGCTGTGCCGACTTGCTCCACATTCTGGCAGCTACGATCAGCATGAGCAGAGAGAACATTGCAAGCAGAATCGCTTCAGGAATTCTGCCAGCTATCCAGGTCCCAACGGGAGCACCTACCATACCTGCAATCGCAAACAGAAATCCTGTCCCTATTTCAACTTGTCCTGCCCGAATCCGAGGGATGACTCCTACGAGTGCGGTCGCCCCCACTGCTGCCAGCGAAACCCCAAAGGCTTCCCTGGGAGCCATTGACAGCCCGTAGACCAGGAGCGGCACAGCCAACAGGGAGCCACCGCCACCGGTCAGACCTAGGGCAAATCCGATACAAACTCCAAAAAGTATGCTCAAGGGGTACAACATGATGGACCATCACTCTTTAATTGATTCCAAGGCATTTTCGCTAGAATCATACCCATACCGCAGGTGTCGGTTAATCCAGCAAAAGTGAGTCCCGCACCTACAAATAGGGTGATGCCAATAAAGTACGGGTTTACGAAGTAACCGAGGATTGAACCTACGAGGATCAATAATCCTGCAGCGATTCGTACCTGTCGTTCGAGTGAAATGGATTTCTTGCCACGAACGACCGGTAGCCCTAATTGATCCCAGGCAGCCGTACCCCCTTCCACATTGACGACATTGGTGTAGCCAGCCGCGACAAGCTGATCGCAGGCATTTGCCGCACGACTTCCACTGCGGCAGATCACATAGAGTGGTTTTTCCGCATTGCCGTTTCTGCCATTCACGACCATGTGTGGGTCGAGGGAATCCAGAGGTACATTACGAGCCGGGGTAGCATGGATCTCACGAAACTCGACCGGCGTACGCACATCGATCAGATCGATAGGTGCTCCCTGTTGATATAAATCATGAAGTTCTTCAGGTGATATGGTCTTGTAACTCATTCTTGGTAGCCTCCTTAATTAATCGTAATATCGTGAAGTAACGAGATATTGAATAAAAAAACTTCCTGCTATTTCTTGCCTTTCAGGAATCTGCCTTCGATGCAGGCCATTAAGCTCTCCAGATGAGGCTCGGCGACCTGATAATAAACTCGTCGCCCCTCGCGTTCGCTGTGGAAGAAGCCACAGCGCTGCATGAGTCTCAGGTGCTCGGATGCAACATTGTCCGGCACCCCGCAGTCCTCGGCGAGTTCACCCACCGTATAGCGACCATGCAGTAGGAGTTGCACCATCCGAATCCTTACAGGATGAGCGAGGGTCTTAAGACATTCTGCTGCCCGGCCCAGCGCCTCCATGTTGGCAGGTTTGATTGTTTTCGGTTTTTTCAAGCTTGTTGCCATCTCGGAACTCCTCTTATGTTAATATATCGTAACATCTCGATATGTCAATACACTGTTTCCCGTTATATTATGGCTTTTTCACCAGAATCTGTGGGTTAACACTGGCTCGGGCAGGCCTCCCAGGTAGTGGTGGAGGCTGATTTCAATGGCTTCGTAGGTTCGAAAGCCATAAGCTTTACTGGTAGTCAGTTTTCCTTTGTTGTTTAAACCCTCGACAATGCCCGCAGAAATCCTGCCTTTCGCGGCGAACCAGTTGAGGATCAGTTCCCGATGATTGCGTAAGGTTCGAGCGACTTTCTTCATTGGTTCCAGCTGGGAACGCAGCGTGCGCCGACCCGCCTGTGGCGTGTGCCCGCCTCTGGTCGAGGAACTTCCCTGCCCAGTTCGGACTCACGTACTCTCAAAAACGCTGAAAGTCTCCGAACGAAATTCCGCGTAAACTGTATACGAACTACTAGGAGCACAGGGTTTAGACTTCAGTGGTGGTGACCTGACTTATCCAATGCCACCTGTGGGGAAACTCGACTGTGGTGCACTCACGAGGCGACAGCATTAAGGGGGGACACGGTCTTGCCTAATTGGCCAATTTTTCTTGAGCGGGTAAGCCGCTATGTTCCGTCGACCACCACTGTTTCAGCGGCCAAAGAAAGTGATTCTTCGACAAGTGCTTCACCTATGGCTGACGAGCCGACACCTCGCACGGATGAAAACTCAAAGCGGGCGCACCAAGACCTGCTCAAGAAAGCATGCCTCGGCGCCACCACAGCAGCAGCCGATGTCTAATTCGTGGGAGATTCCTTTATGCGGCCATGGCAAGTATTCGAAATTGATTGACCCCAGAAATTCCTCCTATTAGAATGGCCGGTTCTCATTGAGTAGTCAGCCCAACAGAATCCATCGTGAAACATCCCCGCCTACATTTGTGCTGCGAGTTCCTGCTTAAATCTGCGGGGATAGTGACTGCTATCGCTGTGGCTGTGGCGACGCTGGGGATTCCACTTCCGATGCCCGTCGCGAAACAAGTCAGTGAGTGGTTTCCTTGCGTGAATTGCAGTTGCGGCTGTGCCAATGCGGAAGTGTGTTGGCGTCAGTGTTGCTGTTTCTCAGATGCCGAAAAAATCGCGATGGCAACCGAGAATGGAGCGACCGTTCCGGAAGATGTTTTGGCACGAGCTGCTGAAGGATTAGAGCCTACTGAACGCAAGGATTTGGCCGAATTAAAGCCATGCTGTCGACAGCGTGTTCTCACGGCGCAGCTGGCGACGACGTGCAATCGCAAATCGAGCTGCGCTGCAAAACCCGCAGCCGACGTGCCGCTGCTGCCCGGTGTGATTGCGATGCATGCCCAGAGATGCCAGGGAAATTCGTTGTCGCTTTCTCTAATTCCGCCCTCTATACCCACGGATGAAATTGGCACTAAGCTTCCGCTGTTGCCGCTGGAATCAGTCTTTCTCTCTGTATCCCTTCTCTATCAGCCGCCATCATTCGACGCGGTCCTTCCCCCACCAGAATTCGCGGTTCTCTAACTCCGCAAGGCTATTTTCTGGTTTTTGTTTTTTGTCTACGCAGCGATGCGCACATGGTGGTTTCCATCATGGCATGCATGGCTTTGGTACGACCTCATAGAGAAGGAATTGACTAATATGTTTTCTAAACAAATAGGCTGCGCGCTGAGCGCATTTGTGATTGCGATGAGCTCTGTCTCTGCGCACGGTCCCCAGCTACAAATAACCGCCGACGGTGGCAAAATTGTTCCCCGCAGCATTCTTAATGACCACTATGAACCACTCACGACGCCGAAATCGGTGTATGTGATGGAAGTGTTGGACTATCGTGGGGTTTGGTACACACGCCCCGAGACGGTACTCAATCCACCGGAACATCCCACAGCACCGGGGCAGCCAAAGTATTACTCGGGTCCTGGCATTGCTTACGGCATTGATCAGACATTCGCCGTGGGCAGCACGTTGGCAGTTAACTTTGTCACGGGTCTGCAATCATGGAATGGCGCTGACTTCGTGGATGCTGGTTCGACTGAGTTGCAATATTACCGAGGAGGATCGATTGGTGCCGCGGGCCAGCTGATCAGTCCGTCGGCGTCGATCCAGACCAGCGATGGCAGCCCTTCCCCGCTGTTGAGTTTTACTCCCATAGCCGATGGTTACACGAGCGAGGCCCATGCGACGGCTCGCCTGCGTCTTCTGGGCGATGGCACGACCACCCCTGAGGGTGTCGGTCCGCAAGCCGGCACACTTGCTAGTGAACCCGCAGACGGTGTGTACTTGGCTAGTCTCGTACTCTCGAGCGATGAATCGGGTTTGGCCGATTCTGATCCGTTCACTTTTGTGATGCACAAAGGTGTGCCTTGGTCGGAGGTTTCTGCGGCCGTGAGTTCGCTGGGCGTTCCCAACTCGGCGGTCCAAGTGCTGGGGGTTCCCGAACCATCCTCGCTATTGATGGCTTCGCTTGGTTTGCTGAGCTTCGTCGTTCGGCGGAGAAGCTTAGCATGAAACGCCAACGAGCTTTTACCCTTGTAGAGCTGTTGGTCGTGATCGCGATCATCGGCGCTTTGGTGGCATTGCTCTTGCCGGCTGTGCAGAGTGCGCGGGCTTCCGCGCGCTCTGCAAGCTGCAAGAACAACATGCGGCAACTTGGCCTGGCCCTGCACCAGTATTGCAATTCGCATCGGGGAGATTTCCCCGATTGGTGGCATACCGCCGGGGCGAACAAATCGTGGATTTATACCCTCGCGGATTATTTCGAAAATGTCGACGAGTTGCGTATTTGTCCTGAGGACCCACTGTGGAAAGAGCGGCTTGATGCGCGGGCCAGTAGCTACATTATCAACGATTACTTGGCGGCTCCGACAATTCCCGACGCGGTACGGAACCTGAACAAGATCGCGGCCACCAGCCGCACGATGTTCGCGTTTGAAATCTCCGACAAAGTAGCCGCGATTCCAGATGTAGACCACGCCCACGCTTCGCAGTGGTTTGCGCAGATCAATATTGATTGGGGTCGCGTCGAATCGAAGGTTCGAGGGGATATCCAATTGAATCGGCACTCCAACGCCTCTAATTATCTCTTCCTGGACGGACATGTGGAGACGATCAGCGAAGATCAAATTCTTAGGTGGATTGATGGAAACTTCAAATTCGCCAAACCTGATGAACAATGGATCAACCAATGACAAACTTCCGACTTTTGATTTCCGTGCTGGCAACACTGCTCATTGCAAGCCATCTGTGGGGGCATGGCAGTCCAATCAATATCTCCGTGGAGGCGGGCCGTCTCGTCGCGAGCCATCCGTCCGATCAAATATTTGCCCCGCCGATCTTTGGACAGACGGACGATTTCGACGACTTTGCGGACGCCGATTTCTTCCCCACCCTCGGGAATGTTTTGCTATGGGAAGTTCCGGGGCTGGAAATTCATGACATGGGCGACAGTGCTAGTTTGGCACTTGAAGTTTTGGCTCGACCTGTGATTGGCTCAAGTCCTGCTGAACATCGAGTACTCTGGTACTGGAATCCTGACACGGAGGCGGTCGAAGAGTCGCCAGTCGAATTTCACCTGCTTGCCACGGGGCCAAGCTCACTCTCGATAAACCCCGAAGACCAGCTCTCCCCTGCCCCATTCATGCTCGCCGATCCTGTTGCCGACCAAACGGGGTTCCACAACCATACGTTGTTGCTTTATGCGTTGGATGATGACAACACCGCACCAGCTGGAGTCTATGGAGTCTTTGCCCGCTTTACGTCGAATAGCTATGCGCCGAGTGACCCACTGCTGATCTTGTTTAACTATTTCACGGAGAATGAACTCCTGCCAGAAAATAGTCTCGCGATCTATGAAGCTGCCACACTGCCGGGCGATTTCGATTTAGACGACGACGTCGATGGCCGAGATTTTCTCGAGTGGCAACGGCTGATTGGTTCAACCACCCGCAGCGTGGCGGATGCTTCGCTTAACGGGGTTGTTGATGCGGCCGATCTGCAGATCTGGCAGCAGAACTACGGTAACACCTTCGAAGAAAGTTTTTTCTTGCCGGTAACTTATGTGCCTGAACCGGAGTGTCTAATGACTCTGATTCAAGCCTTGGCAATTTGTGGAAGTCTGTTTAGGCAATCGAAATGAGTGGAGCAGGTTCCTAGTGAACAACTGAGGAACGTGTTCGAGTCAGGATATTGGTAGAGACAAACAAAAAAAGGGCCGACGAAGTGCGGGAGACTTCGTCGGCCCTCGGAGGGGGGAGACTTTTAGGTGGGACTTTTCACATGGTGCTCGGCGGACCGTCTGGCTCTATCACCCGCGGGTCTGAGCCGCCTGCCGACCACATTCTCTTCTACCGTCGGATTGTTAGTGCAAAGGGGATGCCAAAAGTCGGTCACGCTCCAAACACGAAGTGGCTTCCACGCGATACTCCCTGAAACCGCCGTAATAATGCCGATCTGTGGCATGCGATAGCATGGGCTCCGATGTCTTGTAAAATTGTAAAAACTGCAAGACCCCATTGTAGGACTTGCTAATAGCGGTGAACTCTCGCCCCTCGGGTTTCGTACTAGCACTGCGTTGGGCTGCCATTTCAGGCCAATGGCGTTATCTGCCGGGAATTTTGGCCTGCCTGTGGCAAGCGCCGTGCCGCTCTATCCCGCTGCAACGAGTTGGAAAACAGGCTGTACGCCTGCACCACGGAACCCGCCTGTCGGCTATTGAATCCAGCCGTTACGATAGTTTGCTTGCAACCTCGCTCGGATACCATCATTTTTAAAATCCTCGCTCTCCCGCCATGCTTTCACTTGAACTCGTTCGTAAGTCCTATCGTGAACCCGATGGGGAAGAGCTATCGATCTTGGATATTCCCACGTTCTCAGTGGCCAAGGGAGAGCAAGTCGTACTCCGCGGCCGCAGTGGCTGTGGTAAGACGACGCTCTTGAACTGCATTGCCGGGCTGACGACGGTCGATTCGGGGCGAATCAGTATCAATGGCACAGACATCGTCCGCCTTCAAGAAGTGGGCCGCGACCGGTTTCGTGCGAAGTACATTGGCTTCGTATTTCAGACATTTAATCTGTTGCCTGCCTTCACAGCACTCGAAAACGTGCAATTAGGAATGTCGTTCACCGGTCAAAGATCAGATGCTGCCCGAGCCGAGAAACTATTGCAAGATGTGGGGCTGGGACACCGATTAACCCACAAACCGGCGGCATTATCGGTGGGCGAGCAGCAACGGGTCGCCGTAGCCAGGGCACTTGCGAATCAACCGGCTCTGTTGCTTGCCGACGAACCGACGGCCAACGTCGACCCCGGGCACCAGCAGCAGATCATCGACCTTTTGCGAGAGGCATGCAACCGAGAGCAGGTGGCAATGCTCCTAGTGACTCATAGTCCCGAAGTGGCCGATCAGTTCGAGCGGGTCGAGGTCTTGGAAGAAATCAATCGAGCGGTGAGTGCAGCATGAGTTTCTGGAAAATTGCCTGGCGAAATATGTGTCAACGAGCGCTCGCTTCCTCGCTGACGGGGTTATCGATGGCGTTGGGCGTGGCGCTGATGATTCTGGTGATCGTGATTCATGATGTCACCATCGAGCAGTTCGAGAACGATGCCCAAGGGTACCATCTGATCGTCGGTGGCAGTAAAGGTGGTGACCTGCAACTGGTGATGACCACCGTATTTCATCTTGGCAGGCCGCTTTATCCAATACCCTACAGCTACTACAAGAAATTTACTGAGGGAGAATTTGCCCAGTACACCAACGTTGCCGTGCCCTATTGTCTGGGAGACAGTTACCAGGGAGGTGACCAACAATTCCGAGTCGTTGCTACGACGCCTGATCTGTTCGACAGACTTCCCTACGGAGCCAACCCCGACGGTAGCGACAAGCTATACGAATTTCGAGAGGGGCGCAATTTCCAAACCGACCATTTTTTCGAGGCAGTTATCGGGTCAACCGTCGCCCGAAAGACGGGACTCAAAGTCGGCGACAAATTCCAGCCGACTCATGGCATGAGCGCGGCGGGGGACAAGCATACGGAGTTCACAGTCGTGGGTATCCTGGCCCATACGGGAACCGCCAACGATCGGGCCATATTTGCCAATATCGAAGGATTTTATCTGCTCGAAGGACACGCCTTCACACCCGAGGAAGGTGAGCAGGCACATGTCTCGGTAGACAAGTTGGACAAAGAACATATCGACCCCGACGATCCCAACTATGGAATGAAACCGCTACCCGAGTCACAGCGCGAAGTGACTTCCATTCTGGTCAACTGCAAAGATGAATTGGCCCCGATGTCTCTAGATTATGAAATCAACAAAAAAGATAAAGGGCGTGTTGCCCAGGCTGTTGCCCCGGGTGGAGTTGTTACACGATTGTTGGAAGGAATCGTCGGTCCGGTGCGAATTATTTTGATGGTGCTCACCGTGTTAATCATCGTGGTAGCCGGTATCAGCATCCTGGTAAGCATTTACAACTCAATGAGCGAGCGGAGTCACGACATAGCTGTCATGCGTGCCCTGGGGGCCAGCCGCACCGCCGTGATGGGGATCATCCTTGCTGAGTCGATTCTGCTGTCATTGCTCGGAGGACTCGCGGGTGTACTCTTGGGGCATGCCGTGCTGGGAATTATTGGCCCCTACGTCGAAGAACACACGGGTGTCGCGTTGCGATTTTGGGATTTCAACTGGAAAGAGAGTCTGTTGATTCCTGGATTGGTGATCTTCGCCTCGCTGGTAGGCTTCCTGCCCGCGTTGACAGCCTATCGCACGGACGTTGGCCGGACTCTAGGCGGGGCACGTTAGGGGAAACCTATGTGTGTTCTCCGGGCCTTCGATTCGATAGAATAGGGAATTATGTAGGGTGGGCACCGCCCACCAAATCGAAAGCGTTGCCGAGATATTATTCTGGTGAGCGGTGCCCACCAAACTTGGATCATCATGAAACAATACCACGCCATAAACTTCTTGTTCGCTGTTGCCGCTCTCTGTTGGATAACGGGAACCGCAAACGCCTGTCCCTTTTGCGATGTTGTATCGCAAACGCTCAGCGAAGAACTCGCTGCGGCCGATGCCACTATCATCGCCAGTTTGGTGAAAGCAGCACCAACGACCGACTTGGACGATCCCAGCGCAGAGAGTGCTGGTGATCCCTACACGGGTGCCATTTTTCGAGTCGAAAAAGTTCTCAAAGGGGAAAACCGTGTCAAGGTGGGGGATGAGATCGAGGTGGTCTACTTCGGTGGCGATCCGGCGGATAAGCAATTTCTCATTAATTCGCTCGGTGGTGACAAACTTGATTGGACAACTCCGCTCCCCTTGTCGCCGCGAGCAGTGGAATATGTGCAGAAGCTTTCCTCTCTGCCGAAGAGTGGCAAAGATCGTCTGAAGTTTTTTATGGGTCACCTGGAAGACCCCGACCCACTGCTGGCCCAGGATGGCTACGACGAATTCGCGAGAGCTCCTTATCAAGATCTGATTGATTTGAAGGACGATTTGGATCGTGAGCAATTGGCCATTTGGATTAAGGACCCGCAAGTTGGTCCCACACATCGCCGGTTGTATCTGACGATGCTGGGCGTCTGTGGCACCGAGGAAGATGTCGCGATGCTTGAATCGCTCTTGAAATACAACTACGAATCCATGCGACCTGGAATTGCGGCGTTGATCGCCACGATGGGAATAAGCGGTTCCTCGCTGGGCGTGCCGCTAGTCAATGAATTGGCACATGCCGACGTGCGAGCCAAGCAGCAGTGTCTCGATGCCTTAATTGCCGCCTATCTAAAACTGAAAGGGCCCGATGGGTTGGAATTAGTCGAAGAACGCTTTCTAGACAATCCCCAAGCCGAATACACGCAGCTCTACTCAGCGATCATGGCGCTCAGATTCCACGGCGAAGAATCGAACGAAATACCCCGCGAGCGGCTTGTGCAATCGTTGCGGCTCCTGCTAGATAATTCCGAGATAGCCGATCAAGTGATTCCGGACCTCACCCGCTGGGAAGATTGGGAAATCATGGACCGGTTGGTGGATATGTTCAAGCAGTCAGACGAGGATGGCTGGATTCGGCAACCCGTCCTGGCCTATCTCCTTACGGCTGCCGAGCAATCGGGCGACGTAGGCTCAAAGGCCACCAAGGCAGTCGAAGAATTAGAATCTCTCGATCCCACCGGTGTAAAGCGGGCCCGTAGTTACATTTCTTTCGGTCTGATGGCACGCGGAGGTTCTAGTACGACCGAATCTGAGCAAGGTAGCGAAGACAACGACGAGCAAGATGGAGATGAAGTAGCTGAGGCTGAACAAGCTGAATCTGTTGAACTTGAGAAGAAGGAAATGGAACTTGATCAGTCGCTGGACCCGCAGACGGGCATGCCAATAGATGAATTAGCTGAAACGGGAGACGACATGGCCAAGGGCCCCCTCTCAGCCGATGCAGAACCTTCTGCACCTAGTCGCACTATGATTATCGCCGTGCCGTTGGCTATCGGGGCCTTGCTCATCGGCCTGTTTGCAATCATGCTGCGCGGCGGCCACTCCACTAGTTGAGATAATTCTCACTCCACCAATCAGCCAATCCGTTGGCGAGACAAAGTTAGAACATGTCAACTTCCGAATCAATGACAGATTTCTCTGCCGCGGACAGCGAGAGTGGCGAGTTCGAATATCGTGCCTTGAGTACTAGCGCGATTGCTGCCGCCATTTTTGGTGTCTTGTCACCTTTGACTATCTTTGCGGGCCGTGATAGTTTGGAATCCGCCTTGATGCTATCCCCGATTCCTCTGGTGGGTCTCGTGGTGGGCCTTCGTGCTCTTGCCTCCATTCGTGAGATGCCAGACCAACTGAGTGGGCGGAATTTGGCATGGGTCGGCGTGGTACTTTCCGCACTCGGACTGGTCGGTGGCCTCAGCTATGCCGGTTTTGTCCACGCGACGGAAGTTCCACCAGACGCAACGCGTTCTTCCTTTCAAGAGTTTCGTCCCGACGACCAGCAGATTGCGGCCGGGAATTTTATCCCCAAGGAGGTACAAGCCTTAGATGGTAAGCGAGTGTTTATCAAGGGTTTCATGCGTGCCGATTCTACTCCGGTCCGTCACAATGTCCGCCGCTTTCTCTTGGTTCGCGACAACAATCAGTGCTGCTTCGGTGACATGTCGAACCTCAAGTACTATGACCAGGTGCTGGTCAAATTTGCGGATAATGTGACGGCCGACTATTCGACAGGACTATTTCGCATTGCCGGCACTCTGCATATTAACCCGGAGAATGCAGTGCGCGGTGCTAATTACCCAGTCTACACCTTGGAGGCTGACTACGTGCGATGAATGGAATTCAGCACTTAATTGGGACTCTAATACTCTCGATGTTATGCGCCAGTATGGGCTGTGAGCGATCGAGCGTCGTGGCAAGTACCTCGGAGAAGGCGTCAAACGCATCGGGCGAACCTCGCGAGACCTCCTTCGATGATTTGAAGTTCGAGATGGAGAAAACCGACGCGTTCAAGCGGTCGATGCTCACTCCCAAGATCGAAGACCTTTTCGGCAGCAAAATCCATATTCGCGGCTACATGTTTCCAACGCTCAAACGCCAGGGTCTCACGGGGTTTGTGCTCGTGCGCGATAATCTTGAGTGCTGTTTTGGCCCGGGGGCCGCGCTGTACGACTGTGTGTGGGTCAAGATGCGCAAAGGCGAGACTGCCGAGTTTTCGATCCGTCCAATTGCCGTCGAAGGCGTGCTGCGGTTCGAAGAGTTTGCCGATATGGATGGTACCACCCGGGCTATCTATCTGTTGGAACAAGGGTCCGTTGATTGACCCCTATTGCTCCTTCGACTCCTCGTCTCCCAAGCCCAACGCTGAGAGCCAGCGGCGACGCGGTTTGCCATCGTTCCCAAGGGTGACGTCAGCAGCAGCCTCTTGAGCCGCTGCAAGGAGTTCCTTCAACTCTGCTTCCTTGCGGGCCAATGTGGCACGTTGGGTCGACATCTCCAGTTCGGCCCCCCGAACTTTGTCTCGCCATTCGGCTTGTAATTCTTCCAGGCGAGCCCGTTCGGCTTGGATCACTTCGTCTTGATCGCAGATTTCTGCGCTTATGTCTTTTGGTTCCGCATCAACCTGATTGTCAAGTTGCTGCTGCAATTCGGCAATCTCCTGGTCTTTCTTGGCCACAATTTGGTCAGTAATCTCGATCGTGCCTTGGATGCTCAACTTCTCTTCGACACGCTCAGGCGTTGTATCCTCGTCGTCTCCATCGGACTCCAAGGCAGCCAACATCCGTGCTTTCTGTGACTGCCAGTCCATGGCACCACTGTCGACAGCTGGGGCATTGCCATGAGAAGCGTTTGCCAGCTTCTCTTCGAGTTTGGCCTTTTCTTGCTTCACTTCGCGCAGATCGTCCACAGCCATCTCGAACCGCCGCTGCAAGTCAGCCAACTGTTGCAGGGAATCTTCGTCACCTACCTGTGCAGGCAACTGTTCCAATTCCGCTACTCTAGTGGCCAATGCATCGCGTTCCACTCTCAGACTAACCAACTCGGGAGATTCTTGATCGCTGGCCTCGGGACGACGCGCTAATTCCTCTTGGAGCGTGGCTATCTCACGCTTGAGCTTCTGCGTATCTGCTTGTGCAAGTTCGAACTTGCGTTGTGCTTGCTCTAACTCTTCTGCCAATTCGTGCTGATCTGGCAAGGTGCTGAGCTGTTCCTGAGCTTCCTGCAATTGACCCGCCGATTGTTCGCTCTTAGCGACAGCTTCTTCTAGCTGGCGACTTAGTTCCTCACGCGCGCATTCCAGCTCATACTTTTCATCGACAAGTTGCGAAAGTTGCTCCTTGACCGAGCGAAGCTCTTCCTCCCGCTCGGCAGCATCGCCAGTAGATTCAGCGTGCTTTGCCGCCAGTTCTTCATTGACCGATGCGAGCTTTGTGGAAAGCTCTTCGTGTTCGGCGGAGAGTTTCTCAAGTTCCGCTTGCGATTGTTCGACCTGTTGTTTGATCTCCGCGAGCTCGGCGGCCTGACTTTCTCGTTCAGATTCCCTCTCGTCATTCAGTTGAGAAATGTTTGCCTGTACGTTCGAGTGTTCTTCTGCCAACGACTCATGTTCCTGCCTCAAGTTGGCCAATTCTTGTTGAGCTTCCAGCAATTGCTCGTGTTCCTCTGACGCGCCTTCTTGAAGCCTAGCTTCTAAACCCGAGAGGTCTTCTTGTAGGCGAGTAATCGTCGCATTGGCTTCGTCCAATTCTGCCTGCAATCCCGAATCAGACGCAACTGAGTCAAATATCTGTTGTTCTAATTTGGAACGGACCGCAGCAAGTTCCTCACAACTAGCATCGCGTTCGGCAGTCAGGTTTGCTACCTCATTGCTGAGATCCTCACAACGCTTTTCAGCATCTGACAATTCCTCACGAAGCCGGGTAGCCTGCTCATCTTGGCTCGCAGCGGATTCCTGCCAAGATTGCAGTTCGGCGATTTTCTTGGCAGCCTCCTCAGCTTCGGCTTTGAGTTGCTCCGTCGAAGCCTCCGCTTCGGCTGTTCGGCTTTCCGATTCGCGTAGCTTCTCTCGGAAGCTGGAACATTCGCCGCATTCTTCTGCTCGCAATTCTGAAAGCGAGGCCCGCTCCTCGCGGAGTTCGTCTTGCAGTCGGGAGCGATCATTCCTGAGTTCATCCACCTGAGTCTGCAATTGGGTAACGAGATCCTCCCTTTCGGCGAGGAGGTCTTGCAGTTGGGTGAGTTTCTCGCCCGTGTATTGGGCTGCCTTCTGGGCTTCGGTCGACTTTTCGTCCGCCATCTCCTCGGCGATCTGAAAGATTCGTCCGATGATGTCGGATTGAACATCCGTAGCAGTGCGGTGATCCGCTTCCAGTCTTGGACCAATCTTCTCGCGCAGAGCACGCAACGCATCGGCAGTCTTCACTGACCGGTCTTCTGCAGAATTGGTGCCAAGTTGTGGTGAGTCCATGATGCAATTCGCCGATGCTGCGCAAAGTCAGAATGTGGGAAACCCAACTCAGCTCCCGTCGGAGAGAGTCGCGCTCTAGGAGCAAAGTCTTCCCATCGTTATATAGGTCACAGCATCGACCGGGTCAAAGTACTAGCCTGGCAGTTTCCGCTCGTAGCGATTGTACGGCTGACCGGGCTGCTGAAACCCTTTGTAGGGCAGTGATCCAAGGCAAAGACTCATTTTTCGTGTCGATACAACGATGCGATTTCACGAGAGAAATTTGTACCGATCGTCTTGCGACGTAGGGAGAACTTGGCCGTAATTTCACCGGATTCCTGTGAGAATGCGCGGTCGAGAATCATGAAGGGTCCAATCTGTTGCTCTCGACTCAGGCGAGCCAGTAATCGGTCAATCTCGGCTCGGTAGATCTTCAAGATTTGTGGATGAGTCACCGCTCGGCGCCGAGACCAGACCCACAAGCCTTGCCGACGAATCTCCTCACGAAGCGCCGTTGGGTTCGGAACAATGAGAGCCGCCAGGCATTTGCGTCCTTCTCCCACCACGCAAACGCTTTCCACCAGAGGCGAGCCAAGAATTCTCCGCTCCACTGCCGTCGGCGAAACATTCTTACCGGTCGAGAGGACGATAATTTCTTTGCGTCGGCCAATGATTCGCAGATTTCCCTCGGAGTCGAACTCCCCCAGGTCACCCGTGCGGAGCCAGCCATCGATGATAGCAGCACGAGTCGCCTCTTCATCTCGCCAGTAGCCCAACATCACATTCGGACCGTGCACCAGGATTTCGCCGACTTCGTCGATGCGAACCTTAACCCCTGGCAACGGTCGCCCAACGCTACCGGCGCAATAGTTTTCCAAACTTGTTGCAGAGATCACAGGCGAGGTCTCCGTGAGACCATATCCCGAAAGCAGTGGCAAGCCTTGCTCAGCGAACAGGCTTTCCGTCTCCGGTGCAATGGCAGCCCCTCCGCAGAAGAGTCGTTTGATTTGTCCCCCCAAGGCGTCCTGCAAGACACCAGACTTCTTTGCGATACCGGCAGCATGAAGTTGCTGGGCAACTTTCTGATAGAAGTACGGCACACCATTGAGAACTGTCGGCTTCACGAGTTGGCAATCTCGGAGAATTGTCTCCCGACTCTCGGCAAGCACCAATCGTGTTCCGCGATATATCCAGGTATACAGATCACAAGTACGGGCATAGATATGGCTCAAGGGGAGGAAGCACAGCCGAGTTTCATCATTTGGAGATCCTACCGCCTCGGTGGTTGCGATGGCATTCGCAGCCAGATTGCCGTGGGACAACATCACTCCCCGTGGTTGGCCCGCCGTACCAGAGGTAAACAGAATCGTGGCAAGAGCAGAGGAAGGCGGAAGGGGGATGGGGGACTTTAGAATCTCATGAGCAGATTTTTCAACCAACTCCGAATGAGCGAGACACGTCAAACCCAACTCGTTCGACATGCCCTCTTCGCGACCCAGTATCAAAAGATTCGCACCACTCTGAACGACTTGCCCCGCTACTTGCTCGTCGGAAAGCGAAGCATGGATTGGAACATGCACTGCGCCCAGCGAGAGAATCGCCAGATCGGCGAGAATCCACTCAAAACTGTTGGGTGCAAACTGCGTGACCCGGTCGCCAGGTTTCACACCTGCAAGCCGCAGATTGTCAGCAACCCGTTGCACATCGGTCGCGATTTCCTGCCAGGTGCGCCAGGTGAGTTGGCCGTCGCGGATTATTCCCAGTGCGTGCTTGGAAGGGACTCTAACGACCGTGGCCAAGAGTAGGGCCGGAATCGTAAGTTCGCCGTCGGGTGTCGTCACTAGATTCACCCTTTCGTACAACTACTCAGCCTACGCCCGCAGTTGCCCACCGAGTTGCTTAGCCACTTCCGCCACAAGCTTTTCGCGTATCGCGTCGGCTTGCTCGTTGGTTAGCGTACCTTGAGCCGAGCGGAGTTGGATCGAAAAAAGCAGGCTCTTCTTGCCCGGCCCCAACTTCTCCTTGCTGCGGAATTCTTCTTGGAAAGCAAGCGATTCCAACAACTCACCGCACCCTGACAGGACGATTTTCTCAACGTCTGACCATGGAACCTGTTCGTCAACAACGATGTTCAAGTCGCGGCCAACTGGCGGAAACGGCGATAAATCTACTGCTCTTCGGACCTGCACAGCCGCGTCGATCAGCATGCTCAAGTCGATTTCGGCGGCGGTACTAGCGCTGCGGAGTTCAAACTGGTCGCAGGCCTGTTGGCTCACTTCGCCCAGATATCCGAGTTTCTTAACTCCCAGAATCAGCTCCGCACCACGCCCAGCTACAAACAGCGCCGATTCGTATGGCTTCGCTTCGAGTTGGCTGCCTGGTGCGATCGTGTCGAGCAGGGTTTCGATCACGCCCTTGAGTTCCAGAAAACTTCCGCCGCTCGACAGCCCCAGCATCCGACGTTGATCGGGTAATTCACTTGGCTGAGGCAGATACACTTCCGCGATTTCAAACAGTTCAATCACGCCATTAGAGAGCGTTTCATTCACTCTGCGTGCCGCTAGCAAGCTGGGAAGCAATGTCTGCCGCAGGCAATCGGCTCCGCGGAGGACGGGGGTGCTTGTGGCAAGTGGAGAGGCAGTCGTCCAGGGTTGGAAAACTTCGATCCAACCACTCTCGACGGCACTAATAGTCATTGCCTCGTCGAATCCGAGGGCCACCATCGCGTCACGAACCTGGTCGAGAACCACATCCTCGCGACTGCGGGTTGAGGCGACCATTTTCACCCCCGTGTCTTCGGGGATTTCCTCATAGCCATGAATCCGAGCGACTTCCTCGACCAGATCGATCTCGCGGGTGAGATCCGCCCGCCAGCTAGGGGGGACTACCTTCACACAATGGTCACAGACGTGGGTCTCCTCGTTGCCCAGTGCGGTGAGAATCTGCCGTACGCGTTCGTCGGGGATGCGGATTCCTAAAATTCGCTCAAGTTGATCGAAACGAAGCTTCACCTGCTCGCGCTGAGGAGCCTTCGCTCCGACGTCGATCACCCCCTCGGCCAGTTCGCCACCGGCAAGCTCCAGGATCAAATCGCAGCAGCGGCGACTGGCCCAGTCGATCCCCTCGGGATCCACCCCCCGCTCAAAGCGGTAAGAGGAGGGGCTATGCAGATTCAGCCGACGTGCCGTGTTGCGGACCGAAAGCTGCGAGAAATCGGCAGCTTCGATCAACAAATCAGTCGTCGAGTCGCTGACTTCGCTGGTCGCGCCTCCCATCACGCCACCCAGTGCGACGGCCTTTTCGGCGTCGGCAATCACGCAAGTGTCCGCGTTCAATTCGTACGTCTGATGATTGATGGCGACAAATTTCTCCCCGGCCTTTGCTTGGCGGACGAGGATCTTCTGCCCCGCAAGCTTCGCGAAATCAAACGCGTGCAGTGGCTGTCCACACTCCAGCATCACGTAATTAGAGATATCGACGACATTGTTGATGACGGCAATTCCCACCGTGCGTAGTCGGTCAGCCAGCCAGTCAGGGCTCGGCCCAATTTTTACCCCGCGGATTACTCTCGCTGTATACCGTGAGCACAGCTCGGGGCACTCCACCGTCACGCTGGTGAGGCTTTCAACTTTCGCCCCCTTCGCTTGCGATTTCGTGCCAGGAATCTTGAGCTCACCATCCCAGAGCACGGCCACCTCACGCGCGACCCCAATGTGCCCCAGGCAATCTGGCCGATTGCTCGTCACTTCCAAGTCGATGGCCGTATCACCGCCAACCTCTTCAACGCCTTCCAGATTGAGCCCCGTGAGCGTAAGGCGCTCAGTTAGCTCGTCGACGGACATCGAGAGATCGGCGTAATCTTTGAGCCAGTTCCAGGAAATGATCATCAGAATTGCTCCAGAAAACGCACGTCGTTCTGATACAGCGCCCGAATGTCAGTGATCCCATGCTGTCGCATGCAGACCCGCTCGACACCCAGGCCGAAAGCAAAACCTGTCACTTCCTCGGGATCGTAGCCGACAGCCCGCAGCACGTTGGGATCGACCATCCCGGCCCCTCCCATTTCCATCCAGCCTCCCTGCCAGTTCATGTCGACCTCGACACTCGGCTCGGTAAAAGGAAAAAACGATGGGCGGAAGCGGATGTGTACTTCGTCGTCCCCGCCGAAATAACTCTGACAAAACAGTCGCAATACGCTCTTGAGGTCGGCCATCGTCACGCCGCGATCCACGAGCAGACCTTCGATCTGATGGAACATCGGATAGTGAGTCGCATCTGCCGTGTCGGGACGATAGACGCGTCCCAAAGAAATGATTCGCACCGGCGGCGGCGTTGCTTCCATCACCCGAATCTGCACCGTACTAGTCTGACTCCGCAGCAATAGCGGACTGGTCGCTTCAGCGACCAGTTTCTGAGCGGACTCCAGGTAAAAATTATCCAACGGATCTCGTGCCGGATGCACCAGGGGAATATTGAGTGCCTCAAAATTGTGCCATTCGTCCTCGATCTCCGGCCCTTCGACCGCCGTGAACCCCAGCCGGCCCATGATCTCCTTCATCGAGCGGATGGTTTGGGTAATCGGGTGGAGATGCCCAATTCGGCGTCTTCGCCCGGGGAGTGTCACGTCAAACGCCTCGCCAACGGCAGATTTGCCAGAAGTGAGACGCTCCTGAGCACTTTCGAACTCAGCTTCCAAGAGGGTCTTCACCTCGTTGAATCGCTTGCCAGCGGCAGGCTTATCGCCGGAATCTACCTTGCCCAAGCCCTTTTGCGCTAAGCGAAGCTTGCCCGCCTTGGCCCCGAGGTAAGCAACCCGCGCTACTTCTAGCGCAGCAGAATCGGTAGCCGCGGTGAACTGAGCCTGGGCCTCAGCAGCCAGGGCATCCAGATTGGCGAGGAAATCGGCGAGGGCCACGTATCGTTGCCTCCGCTTACGTTAGCCAGCCAAGGCTTCACGAGCCTTTTCCACAACCGAGTCAAAGGCAGCTGCATCGTGAACTGCCATCTCGGCGAGTGTCTTGCGATCCAACTCGATCCCCGCCTTGTTCAAGCCGTTGATCAGCTCGCTATAGCGCAAACCTCGTTCACGGGCGGCGGCATTGATGCGGATGATCCACAGCTTGCGGAACTCGCGTTTGCGGACCCGACGATCGCGGAAGGCGTACGCCTCGGCGCGGATCAGAGTTTCCTTGGCCGTCCGCAGCAGATTGTTGCGTCCGCCGCGGTAACCCTTGGTCTTCTTGAAAAGTCGATTCTTGGCCCGATTGCGGGCACTTCCCTTGGTGGTTCTCATGTGAGAAACCCTTTGCAGTTCGATGTCGCGCCCAGGCCCCTCTCAACGGTGAAAGGCGTTCTAATGCCCGGCGTGCTTGTGTGCCGACAGAGTCGGACTACGAACGGTCCCTAGTAGCTGTTGCCAGCCAGGGCACGCTTGATTCCCTTTTCGTTAACGGTGGCCGTCGTGTCGGTTCCCCGCAGGTTGCGTTTGCGCTTCTGGCTCATTCGCGCAGCCAAATGGCTCGTGCCACTCTTGCGGTGCTTTACCTTGCCCGTGGCCGTCAAGCGAAATCGTTTCTTGGTGCCTTTGTGGGTCTTCTGCTTGGGCATGGTAACTCCAAAATGATAACGTGAAAAATTCGGTAGCCCCACATTCTAGCAGAATGTGGCGGACTGAAAAGGTGGCTAACTGTGGAATAGTCGAGAGCAGAGGGCTGAGAGTCAAGAGCCAGACAAGCTCTGTTACAGCCGTACCTCTGGCTCTAGACCCTCGACTCTCATCTCTCGACCATTCCCGTTACTTCGGCGCCAAAATCAACACAATCCGCCGACCTTGCATCCCTGGGGCTTGTTCTACCTTGGACACGTCTTCGAGTTCCGTGATCAGTCGCTTGACCAGCTTGAAGCCCTCTTCGACGTGGGCATTTTCGCGGCCCCGGAAGATGACCGAGCAAATCACCTTATCGCGGGCCTTGAGGAACTGCCGCGCGTGGTTTGCCTTGGTCATGAAATCATGATCGCCGATCTTGGGACGCAGGCGGATTTCTTTGTTCTTGCCGTGGTGAACATGCCCTTTGCTCGTCCGCTTCTTCTGCTGGTACTTAAACTTCCCATAGTCCATGATTCGACAAACGGGGGGCTTATCCAGCGGGGCGACTTCGACCAGGTCAAACCCCAACTCTTGTGCCTGTTCTAAGGCTTCGTCTCGAGTGATGACTCCTAGCTGAGTTCCATCCGGGCCAATCACCCGCAATGGCGACGTGCGGATCTGTTCATTGATCCGTTGCTGTGTTTTTTCGATTGTAATTGACTCCTATCAGGTTTAGAAAGCGAAAATACTGCGAGGTTTCTTGAAGAAATAGTACGCAGATCGTGCGGTTTTTCGCCGACAAGTTGCTCGCGTAATCTGCGATGATCAGACCAATCAGCGTTCTTCCGCGGCCTATTTCTTCTCACTACCGCTTACGAATAGCCACAGCGAAGTATCGGCTAAGCAGTGACGAGTCGTCAACACTTGCCCTACTAGATTATTCTAATACTCGTTCTTCTTCGACCGGTCTACCAAGGCGGCTCCGCTAGCTTTGGCTACCTGACGCACCGTTTTCTCGGCAACTTCCTTTCGTAGCTTGGACAAGGCCTCGCCGGTGGGCATGGCTCCCAGGTCCCCTTCGATCCGGTCGCGGAGCGTCACTGTGCCGTTTTCAGCGTCTTTTTCGCCTACCACGAGCATGTAGGGGATCAGTTCCAGCTGTGCTTCGCGAATCTTGGCTCCCAACTTCTGACCTCGGTAGTCGCCCGTCATGCGGAAGCCAGCCTCCTTGAATTTCTGCTCGATTTCATGGCCATATTCCTCGCTCTTCTCGCTCACGGTCAGGATCCGGGCCTGCTCCGGCGCGAGCCACAGCGGAAATGCTCCCGCAAAGTGCTCGATCAACACCCCCACAAACCGCTCCATCGACCCCAGCGGTGCCCGATGGATCATCACCGGCATGTGGGGCTGATTGTCGGCTCCGATGTATTCCAGCCCAAATCGGTCCGTACTCGGTAGGTTGTAGTCGAGTTGCACGGTTCCCAATTGCCACTCCCGGCCGATGCAGTCGGTCACCACAAAATCGATCTTCGGCCCATAAAAGGCCGCTTCGCCTGGCTCCGGTTCACGGCCCGGGAGGTCCATTTCTTCGGCCACCTGCTGGATCGCCGCCTCGGCCCGATCCCAGACTTCGCTTTTGCCAACGTATTTGTCGCTATCAGGATCGCGGAACCCGAGCCGCACCCGGTAATTGTCCATTCCTAGCGATTTAAGCACTTTGAGAGTCATTTCCAGGCAGCCACGCACCTCGTCAGCTACCTGATCATCGGTGCAGAAAATATGGGCGTCGTCTTGAGTGAACCCTCGCACACGAGTCATGCCACTCAATTCGCCCGATTGTTCATAGCGATACACCGTGCCAAACTCGGCCAGTCTCACCGGCAGGTCGCGATAGCTCCGTGGCTTGCTCTTGTAGATCATGATGTGATGCGGGCAGTTCATCGGCTTGAGCAAATATCGCTCGCCATCCTCCATCTCAATCGGAGCGAATTGGCTATCGCTGTAGTAGGGGAAATGCCCCGATATCTCATACAAGTCGACTTTGCCAATGTTCGGAGTGTAGACCGCTTCGTAGCCGCGCTGTCGGAGTTCGCTCTTGAGAAAATCTTCCAGTGTCTGGCGAATGATCGCCCCTTTGGGCAGCCAGAGAATCAGCCCCGATCCCACCAGCGGACTGATTGTAAACAACTCCAACTGCTTGCCCAGCACACGGTGATCGCGCCGCTTGGCCTCTTCCAACTGCTGCAGGTAATCTTCGAGTTCCTGCTTGTCGAAAAATGCCGTTGCATAGAGTCTTTGCAATTGGGGACGCGCTGCGTCCCCCTTCCAGTAGGCGCCCGCCAGACTCGTTAGCTTGAACGCCTTGCCGATGTGGCTGGTGCTAGGAATGTGGCGGCCGCGACACAGATCGAGAAATTCCCCCTGGCGATAGAACGAAAGACTTTCCTCTCCAGAGAGTCCCGTCTCGATGTGTTCGACCTTAAACTCCTGGCCCAGTTCCTGGCAGAGCGCGAGTGCTTCGGCGCGGGGAACCTCCATGCGCTCGAAGCGGAGATTCTCTTTTACGATCCGCTTCATTTCTGCTTCAATCGCCGGAAAATCCTCATCCGAGAGTGGCTCTTTTAGCTGGAAATCGTAGTAAAAACCGTTGTTTGTGCAGGGGCCAAATGCCAGCTGCACACCGTCGTGAAGTCGCATCACAGCTTGAGCCATCACATGGGCACACGAGTGTCGCAGGATGTCGAGCGACTCGGGATCGCGCTTCGTCAGCAAGCGCAGATTGATTGATCCTTCCGTCGGCAGCGCTGTGTGGAGATCGATCTGCGCGCCATCCACTTCCGCAGCAATCGCCGCCTTGGCAAGTCCCGCGCCAATCTCCGCAGCAATATCGTAGGGAGTCACGCGACTGGTGTATTCACGCTCTGAGCCATCCGGCAAGGTTACGCTAAGCATGGGTGATTGGTGAGTAAGTGAGTGGTGAGTAAGTGAGTGCTGGTCCCCTCGTCCCTACGCTCCGCGTGGGGACGCAATCCCCACCGCTCCGCGGTTCTTGCAAGCCAACGCGGCGCATCGGTATTGGAATCCTGTCAAAGAACCTCGCCGTAGAACGGGCACTCCTGCCCGTTGCAAGGTTCGTGAATAGACACAAGCTGCCAGCGGAACAGGAACCTGGATAACATAGACGGTATCAAGCAATGAATCTACGGTTATTCCGGACCTTTTCGTGTTCTCGTAGCTACGATTGCCACGGCGTCGAGAGGCCCGGCGCGGCGCGCAGCCGCAACAAAAAAATAGTTCTCGCAAAGATGCAGAGCCGCAGGGAAAACCAGTTCGCCTCTCTGCGTCTTTGCGCCTCTGCGAGAGACAACCTTGGTGGGCTGTCCACCAGTGGCGCTGTGAATGAGGCTTGAAAGAAGTCCGGACGTAGAGAGATGGTTGAATAAAGGAATGTTTTAGCCATTGGTTACTGGGATTTGCGAATGGAGCGTGCTCAACTTTGAGGTTTTCCGGCAAGGTGGCCCTTCCTGTAAAGGGAGGGAAATAATCGCAGTAGCCTCGGGGAAAGTTGCCTAAAATGCCAAAGCGGGGTTTAGGAAAGCCAGGAGAAATCCGGAATTCCTGAAATAATTTGGTGGAGAGTCCTTGACGCAAGTGGTTAAGCCATAAGAAGATTCGCCGATTCCATTGGCCAAGCAGCCATATTTCTCCAAAAAAACTCCTTTACCCAGGCGCAAAAACTGTTGCAACTGTGTAAATCCTTGGTAGAGTGAGAGAGGAATGGCGGAATTGGTCCGGCCATCGAAAGGGTTTCTTGTCTTGTCAATGACCTTTGACGTTACATCGCTTGATTTTACAGCATTGTGAGGTAGCAACCGTATCGTTGGGTAAAAAGTCGCGCGTGGCTCGCTGCTGAATAACTAATTTGGCTTAAGGCACTACCGACTCTGGTCCAAAACAATACGCGCCAGGGTCATGTCACGCGTGGGGCAGAATCTAAAACTTTTTATGACAAGTTTTCGCGTGCAATTTGCGTCGTTGTCGTTACAATGGACGTAAACCCCAGCAAACAAGGAATTCAACAACAAGTTTTTTTACAACCTATTTTTGAGATGGGGAAAACTGGAGAAATGAACATGAAGCGAAGCCTACTACTGTCTCTGTGTGCTACAGCCGTTGTAGCAATGTCCGTCGGCCAAGCTACGGCCGCCAACGTCAACCTTATTTTGAATCTGCGTTACACGGATCCAAACAATGAATCAGCCGGTGGTACTTGGCAGCTGAAAGCCAAAACGGACGATGCAAATGGTATCTCCGCAATCGTCGCCGTGCTCGATGGCATCAGCGCTCCCACCTTGGCTGCAAACATCGGTGCTATCCCTATTGAGACCAAGACTTCCGGTACGATTACCGAATTCGTCTACGGTCAAGATCCTGCTGGCACAACTGTCGCCGTTGGAGTTGGTTCTGGTCTCAGTAATGTCGCCAAGGACGTACTTTTCTCAGGTGCGGCCAATGCCTACGACAACATGTCCTTGATTGCCACTGGCAGCTTTGGCGCAACCCGACCTTCTTTCGCAACTTATCCTGGCGCTGGCACAGGTGGTGTGACTGACGCCGCCGTGTGGGCAGATGCCGGTCGTACCGTGGCCGCTGCTGGTCCTGAGACCATCGTTCTTGGTGGTGGTGACGGCGTTCGTGGCGATAGCGTTGCGACCGATGGTTTGCGTCCTGGTGATGCCAACCGTGATGGTACGGTCAACCTTTCCGATTTCACCATCCTTGGTAGCCCAGCTAACTACAACCAGCCTGGCGGATGGGACCAGGGCGACTTTAACTCAGATGGACAGGTTGGCCTTTCCGACTTCACGATTCTTGGCAGCCCTGCTAACTACAATACTTCGGCGGCATCACCTGCAATCGGTGCGGTCCCTGAGCCAAGCTCGATTGCGTTGGTCATGTTTTCCTTGGCTAGCCTGGTCGGCGTGCGTCGTCGCTAGAGCTTAATTGAAGTGCGTAGCTGTTAGATGGTACATTTGAAAATATTGAGGACGTCCTAGTGAACTAAAAGCTGTGAGTTTTAATCGTTAGATGTTTTTTAGTACCTGATGTTACACACACATAACAATATTTTTGGAGATATGAATATGAAGAAAATTATTTTGTCAGCCGTTGTTTTACTGGCTTTTGCACAAGTCGCTTCAGCAGCGAGCATTCAAATTGACACTGCTGATGCTGGTGCTAACAAGGTTTATACTCTCACCTTATTGGCCGATGTTTCTGAGGAGTTCAATGGTTTTGGCTATAGTGCTACTCCAAACGCACCAGGGGTCTTTGTAGAAGTTATACCTGGCGCTTTTGGGGATACTTCAGCCAAGCCCAATACATTCGTCAGCCCGATTTTGGCGTTTCCAGCCCCAATTGGCGATGGCCTCACTCTCCCAGCCCCCGCTGTCAATACGGAAAATGGGCAGTCGTTTGATGCCGGTAAGCTAGGTTCGTTTATCGATGCCTCTGCCGGTATCTGGCTTGGTAACGTTGTTATGCCAGCTTCTGGAATGGGTACTTACAGAGTTGTTCTTCAGAACACTGGCCAGAATATAGCTGAACTTACTGGTCCGATTGGTATCCCCGAGCCAAGCACCATGGTTCTCGCTGGCCTGAGCATGATTGGTTTGGTCCTGCGTCGTCGCAACGGCTAAGTCGAGAAGACTATTAGTTACGTAACCAAACCCCTGCATCACCTTAGATGCAGGGGTTTTTTTTGTGCTTGGTGCTTTGGTATTCGATACAATCGAGACGATAACTCAGAATTGGTAATCAATATTATCAACCTTGAGGCATCGGGTGTGAACCTGATGATTTACCATGCTCTTTAGGTATTCAGCGAGATAACGTCCTAATTATTGCGCAGATTGTTTGGGCAGCCCCTGCTTGGTAGGAATTGGATTGTTACGATTCATTCCCCCAAGCGAAGGAGACTGCCACGATGGCGAGTTTAACAGGAAGTACTGAAAACGGAAGCATGGTTCAGATCGACGAGGCTCAGATTCGAGGGCACGTCGACGAGGTGGTTCGCAAGAGCGTCGAGGAGACGCTCAATGGACTGTTGGAGGCCGAAGCTGATCAACTCTGTGGAGCGAAGCGTTACGAGCGGAGCCCCGACCGCGTGGATACGCGGGCCGGGTCATACGATCGCGGACTGCAGACAAAGGCAGGCCAAGTGACGCTCAAGGTTCCTAGACTCCGCAGTTTGCCATTTGAGACGCAGATTATTGAGCGGTACCGACGACGGGAGTCGTCGGTCGAAGAGGCGCTAATGGAGATGTACCTCGCCGGGGTGAGCGTTCGCCGGGTGGAGGACATCACCGAGGCGTTGTGGGGAACACGAGTTTCTCCGAGCACGGTGAGCGAGCTGAATCAGCAGCTCTACGAGCGGATCGAAGCCTGGCGAAACCAGCCGATCGAGGGCGATTTTGCCTACGTGGCCCTGGATGGTATTTGGCTGAAACGGTCGTGGGGCGGCGAGGTGAAGAACGTGGCGGTATTGGTTGCCGTGGGCGTCGACCAGGACGGCTATCGGCAGGTTCTGGGTGTTTGCGAAGGGACGAAGGAAGATACCGAGAGTTGGCGGAAGTTCCTCCGGCATCTCAAGGAGCGTGGCCTGAAGGGAGTTCGCCTGGTGACCAGCGACAAGTGTTTAGGGTTGGTAGAAGCCTTGGGCGAGTTTTATCCGGAGGCAGACTGGCAACGGTGTGTGGTCCACTGGTATCGCAACGTTGGCTCGGAAGTTCCTCGTCATCGAATGAAGGAGGTGATGGCGATGCTCAAGGCAATTCACGCGCAGGAAGACCGCGAGGCGGCCAAGAAGAAGGCGGGCGACGTTGTGGAGAAGCTGCGAGCGATGAAGCTCACCAAGGCAGCCAAGGTGGTCGAGGAGGGCGTGGGCGAGACGTTGCGGTACATGTCCTATCCTCGCGAGCATTGGACGCGGATTCGCACGAACAACGCTTTGGAGCGATTGATGCGCGAAGTCCGCCGGCGGACGCGCGTCGTGGGTGCCTTCCCGGACGGCAACAGCGCATTGATGCTGGTATCCGCAAGACTGCGACACGTCGCTGGTACCAAATGGGGCACGCGCAAGTACCTCGATATGGAGCGATTACAGCAAGAGAGCGAAACGGCCTCGTAGGCCGCGACCGCCCCCAACTCCTCCGCAGCTACGCTGCTACGGAGTTGGGGGCGGACCTACCGGCAGGGCTAACCCTAAAAACAAATGTGCGCATCTTGACGGACACTACCTTCAGCGATAAGATTCATCGTTCTCAGAGCTGTTCTTATGCTGTCGGTTGCGGGATCTTGTTGCGCTGCTTCAATTTCAGTCGATTCAACTAAGACATCAACAGGAATCGCATATTCCCTAACACTTGATGCTGGTGCACCTGAGCAATTCAACAATATTTTTATTGAAGTGACTGCGATAGGTTCAACGGAACTCCGAAATCCTGCTCAGTTCACTTTTGATTCTGGTGTTGGCGGCGAAGACAGAACCTATATTAACTCCACTCTTGTTACGCCACCTTTCCAAGGTGGTTTGGGTTGGAGCCCTGTTGGTGCGGAATCCACCGGCAGTATCCTTACTGCTAGGATGGGACCTCTGGGGGCCTTCATTGACACATCAGCTTCACTCTTTCTTGCTAATGTTTCCCTGCCAGATTGTGGAGGGATAGAGTATCTCATTACCCTTAACAATACGGGTGATGAAGTATTTCGTGCGGAAGGTGTTTCACCATTGACCCCCCATGATTGCATCCCCGAGCCAAGCACCATGGCGCTCGCTGGCTTGAGCATGATCGGTTTGGTCCTGCGTCGTCGCAACGGCTAAGCTGAACTAGCTAGTTTGTTACTCAAACCCCTGTGCCCCCCGCGGGTACAGGGGTTTTTTTGTGCGCCCAGTAGATCCTCTCTGCCGGAGAAGAATCTTCTTTGCCGGTTCCTGGCTCAGCAAGCGGGGGGTAGTGGGCAGTGTCCGTTAAGATGCGCACATTTGTTTTTAGGGTTAACCCTGCCGGTAGGTCCGCCCCCAACTCCTTAGCAGCGTAGCTGCGGAGGAGTTGGGGCGGTCGCGGCCTACGAGGCCATTTTGGTCAGGGGATGGGAAGAGTTGCGAGTTGAGAGAGAGGTGCTGGTTGCTAGGCGCTGGTCATCCCCCTTCCCCTGGCCCTGCTTGGATACCCGCATGGATGGTGGTATACTCATAATATGGCAACCGCATCACTCCTTGATAAAATTTTTGAACCCTTTGGCGAAGTAATGACGCCAGAAACGGCTACTCGCCTGGTTGAGATGCGCGCTGATGACGATGTACAACGCCGCCTTGACGAGCTTGCCAACAAGTGCACTGAAGGTCAGCTTACCGATGAGGAGCGTCACGAGTACGACACCTACATCCGAGCGATCGATTTCATAAGCATTATGCAATCGAAGGCACGGCAGGTGCTCCAGCGTGGCGCTTCGTAGCATGGATGAAACCATTCGCAATCTGGTCCGCCAGCGAGCGGGCAACGTTTGCGAGTATTGCCGACTCATCCAAGCGGGCCAGGCATGGGCACGATTCCATATCGAGCACGTCCGTCCTCGGCAACACCAAGGGACCGGCGATCTCGACAACTTGTGTTTGGCGTGTGGTCATTGCAATCGGTACAAGGGGCCGAACCTGGCGTCAATTGACCCGGTCACGAACGAACTGACACCGCTCTTTAACCCGAGAATTGATCGGTGGGCGGAACACTTCTTACTCTCAGAGCATAGTATCTTGGGAGTTTCTCCGTCGGTCGCGTGACGGTAGCAGTGTTGAATATAAACGCGGCGGACCGCGTGCAACTCCGACGGGAATTGTCGAGCGAAGGATTGCCGGAGATCGGCTAGCAGTACTCATCTCCCAGAGTAGGCATGTTTCGCACCCTGGTTAGCCACGATGCGCCGCTGAGTGGAGCTCAACAAAGCGGAGCGCCACTCTTCTGGCTCTCGACTCTCAGCCCTAGACACTCGACTTTTCCAACTGGCACAAAAATACTTGTGGAATCGGTCCCTCCGATTCGCGATAATGTTGGTGCTCCGCAGCTCTTTGACAATCGAACTGACTTCCGATCGACCCAGTGCGGGCGCAGGCTAGAGATCCGTCGGGCGAACCATGCGAGACGGGTTGCGACTGGAGGTGTAGAATCCGATTCTAAAACTGAAACATCGCCTCATCGCTTGTGTCTTGTTTAATAGGTATTGGGATAGGCTTAGTGTTGGCCGGAAAATATCCTTCCAGTTTGGTGACCACGGATAACCCAACGCGGCTGGTGGCTGCATCCGAATGTCAATTAAACGCAGAGATCGCCGAGGCGCAGAGGAGGATTTATGGGGGTTCTCTGCGTATCTCCGCGACTCCGCGTCCTCTGCGTTTAGATAATGTTCGTAAGCTGCGAATACTTGAATTGTCAGTAGCATGGGTAGATTGTCAGCGCAAGCGCCATGGAATCGCTCCGCAAGAGTCTCGATCCGCACTATCCTATCCGTGCCCATCCGTGTCATCCGTGGTAAATCAAGAGGCGAACTTCTCTATGCAGACAGATCTGATCCACCATGAACTGAGCGAGTCGATCTACCGGTTGGTGACCACGGATAGCACGGATAAACACGGATAAGACCCTCCGAGTGGTTGCTGGAAGCATCGGCAGTAAAATGGGTAGACAGTCAGCCTAAGCGTCGTGGGATCTCTCCTTATCGTCGCCGAGGGAGGCGAGTTTTGTCTACAAAACCAGGGTGAAAAACGCGAAAAACATCGAGAAAAATAGAGTTTGTCGGCAGAGTTTTGTAATTTGTTTTCGGTTCTACAGAAAGGAGGGGCTCCGGCGGTTGTGGAACTGACAACAGTCATTATCCGTAGCGCAACACCTGCTCGGGCTGCTCACCGAAGCTGCAGACCAAGGGGATTTCTCGCCGAAGAGCTCAACACGCGTCCTAAGTCGAGTCGATAAAACACTTTGCGTACCTGGCCGGGCTCTGCTCGATTTCGCATGTCCGCTTTGCTGGCTGACTGGCACTGCGGTTGCACCTTTGCAGTCGAGTGCTTTGTCAAATCCAGCATTGTCAAAGCACTAGGATCTGGGCGAGGTCTTCCCTTGCCCCCAGCCCCCGAATCCCAGCCCCCCGTGATTGCCATGAGAAAACTTCCCAGTGGTCTGATTGGTATTCTATTGGCCGGCACCGTAGCTGCCTGCTTGTTGTCGCAGCAACTGTATGGCCAATCCCCTGCCGGTGGCAACGATCCGCTTGCCCGCTGGCGTGCAACCTCGCCAGGCATGAGCACCAACGCTGCCTTAGCGTTCTATCGCTTGGGAGGTGCGTCGCCTGCGTCGAACAGTCGGCACCCGCGTTTTCAACCAAGCACCACAGCGACTTCCCAGCCGGCCTACTACCCAAGTAGCCCCCGAGGGACCGGCTTGCCAGCGACGGGCTATTCTCCGTCCGCATCCAGGCAAGCGGTGAGCAAACCCTTCGAAGGCCTTCAACCCGCGCCCACCGCCTTCGATCGCTACTGGCCGCTCATGCTACGCGGCGAACAGGATCCAAAAAGTGGATTCATCTACTGGTCCATACAGTAGGGGCGAGTTGAGAGATAAGGGTTGAGGGTGCCGAGCCTGACGGGGAAATAACAGCCACGAAAAGCACAAGAAGCCACAAAAAACTAGGAACTTCGCAATTCCGAAACGATCTGACTTTTTCGTGACTTTTTGTGCTTCTAACAGTTCAGGTTTTCGTAGCTTACAAAAATTATCAAAACGCGGAGGACGCGGAGTCGCGGAGATACGCAGAGAATGCTTATAAATCCTCCTCTGCGCCTCGGCGATCTCTGCGTTTAATCGATATTCGGTTGCGGCCACCGGTCGCGCTGGGCTTCTTGTGTATACTCAATTGAAGGTGTTCGGGAATTTCAAGGGCAAAACGAATGGTCATCCCGAGGAACTCCGAGGGTCTCCAAGGGTGACTCACTCTGGCGAGATCTAGCCAGATTTCTCGGAGTACCTCGAAATGACAATAAACGAGTTCCTGGACACCCTCATTCAATTCTTGAAAGTTTACGGGGCTGGCTGGAAGACCTTGTTCACGCCTAACCGCCATTCTTGACTGAGTTATGTGGCTCAAAGGGTTTCGCATGGCAGTGAGCTCATCGAGGGCTTATAACCAAAGTCGAATTCTCTGTTGTCTCCGTTTCCTCCTGTTCGACAAAGCTAGATTTTGCCAATTTGAAATGAACTCAAAGTACCTATGGGATACCACAGCCTCCAGCAATGCGTCGAACATCTTGAGCAGCAGGGGCAATTGGTGCGCATTGAAGCGCCGATCCGTGCCGATCTCGAAGCAGCGGCCATTCAGCGGCGGGTCGTGGCTGCAGGAGGGCCGGCGCTGTTGTTCACCAAGGTCGTCGATTGCCGCTTTCCCATGGTGGCGAATCTGTTTGGCACCCGCGAGCGCACGTGGCTGATGTTCCGCGATGGGCTCGATGCGATCAAGCAATTGGTACAGTTGCGCAGCGATCCATTGGAGTTACTCCGCCACCCCTGGCAATTTCGGGGTGTGCCCGGCGTCGGACTATCGATGCTGCCCAAGAAGGTTTCTACGGGCCCAATCCTTGCCGGAAGCACCACGATTAGCCAGTTGCCGCAGCTGCGGAGTTGGCCCCACGATGGGGGCGCGTTCATCACCTTGCCTCAGGTTTACACGGAACATGCGAATTCCCCCGGGCTCAAACACAGCAACCTGGGCATGTATCGCGTGCAACTCTCGGGGACGCATTATCAGCGAGATACAGAGATCGGCCTGCATTACCAGATTCATCGTTCGATTGGCGTGCACCATGCGGCGGCACTTGCAGCAGGAAAACCCTTCCGCGTGAATGTATTCGTCGGTGGCCCGCCGGCGATGACCGTGGCGGCCGTGATGCCACTGCCCGAGGGGATGAGTGAACTCGGTTTCGCCGGAGCCTTGGGGGGGAGGCGGGTACGGATGATTTGTCGACCAGGCGAATTGCCGATCCACGCGGATACCGATTTCTGTATCGTGGGAGAAATAATTCCAGATCGACTTGAACCAGAAGGTCCGTTCGGCGATCACTTAGGCTACTACAGCCTCGCCCATCCGTTTCCAGTGATGCGCGTCAAAGAAGTGTACCATCGTAACGGGGCTATTTGGCCATTTACCGTCGTGGGCCGCCCGCCCCAGGAAGATTCTTTCCTGGGGGAACTGATTCACGAAATCACCGGTCCGCTCATCCCAGAGGTCTTGCCAGGAGTGCGCGGAGTTCATGCCGTCGATGCCGCGGGGGTGCATCCGTTGCTGCTGGCCATCGGGAGCGAGCGTTACATGCCATTTCTCAAAGCGGGTCGCCCGCAAGAGATTCTCACCCAGGCGAGCGCGATTTTGGGACAGGGGCAATTGTCGTTGGCCAAGTTTCTCTTAATCGTGGCCGAGCAGGACGACCCGCAACTCGACATTCACAATATTGAGAGCTTCCTGCGACACCTGTTGCAGCGGGCCGACTGGTCGCGAGATTTGCATTTTCACACTCAGACTACGGTCGACACCCTCGACTACAGTGGCTCGGAGCTCAATGCGGGCTCGAAGGTGGTAATGGCTGCCGCCGGACCGCCGCGTTTTGAGCTAGCGACTCAGTTGCCGAGCGACTTGAGCCTTTCCGACGGATTCCGCGATCCGCGGCTAGTCATGCCTGGAGTGTTGGCAATAACCGGCCCCCCCTGCCCTGCTCCGTCGTTCGACTACGACGTCTCACGCGCCGCCCATCGGGAATCGCGCCAGGCAGTTGCCGCACCTATGGAGCAGTTCTGCGCCGAACTATCGCGAGCGAGTCTCGATCGAGTTCGCTGGATCGTAATCGTCGACGACAGCCAGTTCGCCGCCGAGTCGCTGCGAAACTTCCTATGGGTCACGTTCACACGAACCAATCCGGCCACCGACCTGTATGGCGTTGAGGATTTTGTAGCAGACAAACATTGGGGCTGCCGCGGCCCGCTAGTATTCGACGCCCGCATCAAACCACACCATGCCCCCGTGCTGGAGGAACCTCCTGAGATCACAAGCCGAATAGATTCCCTGGCCGCTTCCGGAGGGCCGCTGCACGGGATCCTCTAGTGATTAATGGGCAACCAGATTCTTTAACTGGAGAAAGCAGGGAGTAGGAAGTACTGATTTGTTCATTATCTAAGAATCTATGGCCACAAAGAACACAAAAATGCACAAGAAAAGCTTGGATTACCACGCACATAGATTTCTTTTCGTGTCTTTTTGTGCTTTTCGTGGCAATCTTCAACCTCCTCTATTTCCTTCTGTGAAAAACATTCACTGGGCTGGGGAAGTCGTAGCCAAGTCCTTTTCCACAACAAAACTCCTGTTTAGATTCATAGTTCGAACCGCTATCCTTGAGAGACTTGTTCTGCCTATTTTCCACGAGAGGACGCTCCTAGATGGTTAGACTTACATTTCACGGTGCTGCCCAGACGGTCACCGGTTCCAAATACCTGCTTGAGGCAGGGGATGCCCGGGTGCTGGTCGACTGCGGCTTGTTCCAGGGCCTCAAGAAGTTGCGAGAATTGAATTGGACCGATCCGGATTTCAATGTCCGACAGATTGATTCTGTCGTGTTGACACACGCCCATCTCGATCATGTCGGCTATCTTCCTCGAATCGTCAAACAGGGTTTCCGCGGGAAGGTGTACTGCACACCAGCAACCGCTCAGCTGGCAGAGATCATTATGTTGGATTCGGCAAAAATTCAGGAACAAGATGCCGACTATGCCAACAAGAAGGGTTTCTCGAAGCACATCCCCGCATTTCCGCTCTACGAGGGGAGCGACGTCAAGGAAACACTCAAACTCTTCCGCACTCAAACACGGGAGCATTGGTTTTCGCCCGCCGAGCCGATCCACATGCGGTTCCACGACGCGGGGCATCTGCTAGGGTCGAACTTGATCGAAGTCGAAGTTCGTGATCGCAAGGATCCTCTGCGAATCGTTTTCTCGGGCGATGTGGGACGCTACGATGGGCCACTCTATCACGACCCCACGCCTCCCCCCGCTTGCGACTACATGATCTGCGAGAGCACCTATGGAAACCGCGATCATCCGGAAGTCGACTTGATGCAGAGCCTGGCCGACGTGGTGAACCGCTCCGCCAAGCGAGGCGGCTTGATGCTGGTCGCGGCGTTCGCCATCGGTCGCTCGCAACAATTGATTTACCTGTTACAGCTCTTGAAGAAGGAGGGCCGCATTCCTGACTTGAAGATCTATCTGGATAGTCCTATGTCCTGTAACGCCACCGGCGTCTATCGCGAGTTCAATGAGGACCATGACCTGAGCGAAGGTGAACTCGATCGCGACCATCCGCTCTTAGCGGGGCCAGGTGTTGTGCTCTGTCGCAAGGCGGAGGAGTCCAAAGCCCTCAATCGACTCTCGGGCCCCGGCATCGTAATCGCCAGCAGCGGCATGATGACCGGCGGTCGGATCGTGCATCACCTCAAACAGCGGCTTCCCGATAAGAAGACTACGGTTGTGCTGTCGGGGTATATGGCCGAAGGGACGCGCGGCCGCTACCTTGAGGATGGCGCCGAAACCCTGCGGATGCACGGCCAGGAAATTCCTGTGCGGGCAGCTATCGAAAAAATCCCCGGGCTGAGCGGCCATGCCGACCGGAGCGGCTTGTTGCGGTGGCTCGCTCCATTGCCGGACCCAAAACGAGTCTTTCTCACTCATGGCGAGATAGAGAGCAGCGAGTCGCTGGCGGAGGAATTACGCACCTCGCGCGGCTGGAACGTTCATATCCCCGCCCTGGGGGAGTCGCAAGAACTCGACTAACCCGTAAGATCCCCCTTTCGAGTAGGTTGCTGCATTCGCGTACCAATTATACCGATAAGCTAAAGTTGCAGAGCGAGCCCAGCGAGCCGGCCCGTCCTCGGGCCCGACCAAGAACACTCAAGAAACAGAACAATGGATCTCCCTCCCGAAGTTGAAAAAAACCGCCAAGCAATTCTTCGTTCCCCCAGTTATCGCATGGCTGAGATCGATGTCGATTTCTTGGGACGCGCTGCACAAAGACCGATTCGGATGCAGCTTGAATTGCACAAAGTTGAGACATTGCTGCGTGAGAATAAGATTGACTCGACCGTCGTCGTGTTTGGCGGAACTCGGGTCGTGGAACGCCACATTGCGGAAGAACGACTCGCCGCAGCACGAAAGCTGCTCGACGAGAATCCTTCTGATGAGCAAGCCAAGCGTGGGTTTATCCGTGCGGAGAGTGCTTTCTCCAAGACGCGCTTTTACGAAGATGCGAGAGAATTCAGTCGCATCGTTTCGTCCTCATGCCAGAGCGATGGCAAATGCAACTTCGTGATCGCCACCGGCGGTGGTCCTGGCGTAATGGAAGCCGCCAATCGCGGTGCCTTCGAAATTGGTGCCAAGAGCATTGGTTTCAATATCGAATTGCCTCACGAGCAAGAACCCAATCCGTACATTACACCGGAATTGTGTTTTCAGTTTAGCTATTTTGCACTGCGAAAGTTTCACTTCGTCCTGCGTGCAGCAGCACTGGTGGTTTTTCCAGGTGGGTTTGGAACTCTTGATGAACTCTTCAATACCCTCACCCTGCGGCAGACTGGCCGCATGCAGGAGATCCCGATCATTCTTTACGGGAAAGAGTATTGGGAGAACGTGATCGATTTTCAATACTTGGCCAACCAGGGGGTGGTAGCGGATGACGACCTGGAGCTCTGCTACTACGCAGATACCCCGGCAGAGGCGTGGAAGATCATCGCCGATTTTCACCATGTGAATTGATTTTTGCTGTATTTACAGCCTATCTTAAGCCGCTGGCCATTTTCGAGCCTTGCACCCTGGCTACTCGCTGGGATAATTACCCAGACTCCCTAGAAGTGATAGGTTAGAGTCGAGGCAATCTCCCACCCCACCCCAGCGATGAATTTCATGAGTTCCCCAGTCAAGCTTTCTTTGCGTACGTTCTCCAAATCCCTGTTGCATTTTTGCGCTGTAGCGATGGTTGCATCGATCTCACCATTTGTATCTGCCCAAGATTCGACTGTCGCAGTCGTTGGCGATGAGAACGCCGAATCGATCCCTTTGCCGGCTGAGGCTCAAACTGCCGAAGCTCTGTTCGAATTCATGGACGGACTGGGGGAAATGGAGCCCGAAGGCAAGAGCGATGAAGAAGTGATAGTTCATCAGAAGACAATCTTTCGCACCGTGCTGAATGCCGCGAATAAGATTCTGTCTATGGAGATCGCCAACGATCAGGCGATGGAAGCCAGCTTCTACAAGTTGCAAGCTTTGCAATATCTGCGCGATCTAGGTGAACCAGATGCCGCTGAACAGTTCGGCCAAGCCATTCAAGCCGCACTTGCCGACCAACGTTCAGAGGTCAATGAGATCGGGATGAAGTTCAATATCGAACAGGGTCTAAGCAGGTGGGGCCAACTCGATGAAGCACAGCGAAACGGAGTCGTTGACACTCTCATTCAATTCGTCAGCCGGGGAACGCCTGATGGCAATAAGCTACAGATGGTGATGTCGGTCGTCGATTACCTAGGCGACTCCGGTGGGGCGGCTCAAGCCAAGAAACTGTTGGATGCAACCATCCCACTCTACAAGAACGACACCGATCCCGAGATGCAGCAGGTCGTAACGATGTTAGAAGGAATCGCGCGGCGAATGGGACTTCCGGGCAACCCCATCAAAGTCGAAGGCACTTTACTCGATGGCTCGGAGATCGACTGGGCCAGCTATCGGGGAAAAGTTGTACTCGTAGATTTCTGGGCAACCTGGTGCGGCCCCTGTCGGGCTGAAGTTCCCAATGTGCTCAAACTCTATGAAGCCTACCACGACCAGGGATTCGACGTAGTCGGAATTAGCCTCGATGAAAAGCGTGAGCAAGCCGAAAGTTACATCCAACAGAACAACATCCCTTGGGTCACCATCTTCAGCGAAGATGAATCTGAGCGTGGCTGGGAGCAGCCTTTGGCAGTCTACTACGGAATCACCGGCATTCCCCGTGCGATTCTGGTTGACCAACAAGGGAATGTGGTTAGTATGCTCGCACGTGGGGCCAATCTGGAACGCGAACTTCGCAAGTTGCTCGGAGAGCCTCAGGCAAGTGCAGAAGATCCACAAGAGGGCCAATCCATCGAGGTCGCCAAACCCGTGGTGAGTGAGTAAACTTAGAGTCAATTA
The DNA here is from genome assembly GCF_008065115.1 of Bythopirellula goksoeyrii. Classification (NCBI taxonomy): domain Bacteria; kingdom Pseudomonadati; phylum Planctomycetota; class Planctomycetia; order Pirellulales; family Lacipirellulaceae; genus Bythopirellula; species Bythopirellula goksoeyrii. The sequence continues at coordinate 1,356,488 of NZ_CP042913.1, forward strand.
ATAGCTAGCACCTGAACCTGGTGATAGTTTTCACGACGGCTCTCAGCTCAATCACAACGCAGCATGGGCGACACTTCCGACAAGATCGTACCCCGAGTCTACTTTGGGTGCTCGCCAAACCTTGGATATATCAAAGTGTTTGTTGAGTAGTGATCTCTAAAGGGCCTTCTTGTGGCAACAGTTGTACAGCCCACTGGCCTGCTTTCGCATTCAGTTGCTTGATTTCCTGTTGTTTCACTCGGATAATCGGGAGATGGGAATCGCTTCTCTAAAACATGGCTCTCAACTTATGCGCATCGGGGCATCATTGATCGAGTTGTTAGTTGTGTTGTTCATAATTGGCATCATGATGAGTCTCTTGCTGCCGGCGTTGCAGAACGCTCGTAATAGCGCTCAAGATAAGGTTTGCCAGAATAATATCTATCAACTACATGTTGCATTGTCTCGTTACATTGACGCCAAAAGAATGTTTCCCGATCCCCATCGTTGGCCGGTAGACACTTTGAAGTGGATGGAACAGCGCCCCTTGGCAGATCTAATGAAGGACAATTACGATCCGAACGCCGTGTTTCCCCGCCCTCCTCTGTTGCGCTGCCCAATGCAAGAGGAATTTCCCAGCCGAGTGGCAACCGTTGATGTCTGCCACTATGTGCTCACCGTCACACGCAATCCCAGCGGGAAACCCGAAGGGCCGAGGTGGGAAATTCACGATCGCCAATTGCTCGACGATAACATTTCCGAAGAGCCTTGGTACATCGGCCCGGAGATTTCGCATCTTGCTCAGCAGCGAATCTTTACAAGCAAAGAAGGGCCTCATACATCTGGGTTATTTATGACTCGGTATGGGCTTATGCCTCAGTAGTTGATATTCCTGTAGGGCCTAAGCATATACCTGGGTTGTCTAAATGCGATTTCTTATTCTGCGCTCGAGACGCGTCATTCGAGCCTAGTCGCTGTGAGTTGATTTGCTAAAATGGCTGGCACAATTTCTGTTCGTCTCTCCTTAAGGATCTAACTGGTATTTCTCATGTCCCAAAAGCCTCTCAACGTGGCCCTTATCGGCTATAAATTCATGGGCAAAGCCCATAGCCAGGCCTGGCGCACGGTCGGCCGTTTTTTTGATCTCGATCTCGATCCTGTGATGAAGGTGGTCTGCGGCCGAGATGCGAAGGCGGTGGCTGAGTTTGCTGACCGCTGGGGTTGGGAAGACTCGTCAGCAGATTGGGAAGAAGTCGTGAAACGCGACGATGTCGATGTAGTTGATATCTCGACACCAGGTAGCACTCACGCAGAAATCAGTATCGCTGCTGCACAAGCAGGCAAGCATGTCTTTTGCGAAAAACCTTTGACATTCACTGTGGCCGAGGGAAAGAAGATGCTGGCTGCTGTCCGTGAGGCGGGCGTGAAGCACATGGTTAATTTCAACTATCGGCTTTGCCCAGCAGTTTCGCTTGCCAAACAGATGATCGACAGTGGGTCTATTGGCGAGGTTCGCCACATTCGGTGCACCTATTTACAAGATTGGCTTGTGGATCCTGAGTTCCCCATGAACTGGCGTCTCCGCCAAGAGGCCGCCGGATCGGGAGCCCACGGCGATTTAGGGGCTCACTCTATAGATCTTGCACGCTTCCTGGTAGGCGAAATTGGTGAAGTAGTCGGCACGAAGAAGACCTTTATCAAGGAGCGTCCGGCAGAAGGGACCTCCTCGGGGCTAACGGCACAAGCCGGCGAGGGGACCGAAAAGGTAACGGTCGACGATGCATCGTTGTTCCTGGCAAAATTCACCAATGGCGCTTTGGGTTCGTTCGAGGCAACTCGCTTGGCTCCAGGTCGAAAGAACTTTAATCGTTTCGAAATCAATGGCAGTGCAGGTTCACTCGTGTGGTGTTTTGAAGAGTTGAACTGTCTCGATTTCTATTCCACTGCCGATCCAAGTACTCAGCAAGGCTTCCGCCGAATCATTGCCACCGAAGGTGATCATCCCTACGCTGGCAACTGGTGGCCACCCGGGCACATGCTCGGCTACGACCATGGGTTCACCCACGCGGCATACAACCTTACTCAGTCGATTGCCAAGGACAAGCCTTGTGTGCCAGACTTTCGAGATGGAGCCCAATGCGTTGCCGTTTTGGAAGCGGTCGATGCCTCGATCGAGTCAAGCAGCTGGGCAAAAGTAGAAATGATCGATTGAACTGTGTAAGAAACAAGTAGTCTTTTACTAATTCAACACAAGTGAAAACATGAATCAAATCAAAGCAGGTATCATCGGCACTGGTTTCATTGGCCCCGCACATGTTGAAGCACTTCGGCGCTTAGGCTACGTGGAAGTCGCGGCAGTTGCTGAGCGAGACGCCGATCTCGCTCAAACGAAGGCGGAAGAACTCTCAATTCCCAAAGCCTATGGTGACTATCACGAGTTGCTTGCCGATCCCGAGATTCAAGTCGTTCATAACTGCACACCGAATCATCTCCATTTCGAGGTGAATCGCGATATCCTTGCCGCCGGCAAGCACGTCGTCTCCGAAAAACCGCTCGCGATGAATTCCACCGAGTCCCGTGAATTGGTGAAGCTAGCCGAAGCCGCCGGAGTCGTGAATGCGATCGATTTCAATTACCGCTATATGCCCCTGGTGCAGCAGGCCCGGCTTATGTGTCAGGCCTCCGACGAAGTCGGACGGATTCTCGCAGTCCATGGTTCGTACTTACAGGATTGGCTGCTGAAAGAAACGGACTGGAACTGGCGGCTCGTTCCTGAGATGAGCGGTGACTCGCGAGCGGTAGCTGACATCGGCTCGCACTGGTGTGATCTGATTCAATTCATCACTGGACAAAAAATTGTGCGGGTCATGGCCGACCTGGTCACGATTCACCCTTCACGCAAGCGTCCCAAAGTAGAGGTCGAGACCTATGCCGGGAAGGTTTTGCAGCCCGAGGATATGGAAGATGTTCCGGTCAACACTGAAGACTATGCTTCGATACTTCTAGAGTTCGACTCGGGGATGCATGGTGTGTTGACTGTCAATCAGTGCGCCGCCGGTAGAAAGAATCGTCTCTACTTTGAAATCGATGGTAGCAACAGTGCGTTGTCGTGGAATCAAGAACGGCCAAACGAGTTGTGGGTTGGTCGACGCGATGGACCCAACCAGACGATCATGAAGGACCCTAGTTTGCTCTATCCTGAAGCACGCCAATATGCCCACTACCCCGGTGGGCACAATGAAGCCTATCCCGATGGACCGAAGAACCTCTTCCGCAATGTATACGGTTTCATCGCCGGCACGAGACCTGGTGGCGACTTCGCCACGTTTATCGATGGTCACAACGAGATTGCTATCTGTGACGCGGTTCTCAAGAGTGGCCGCGAAAAGCAATGGGTCAACGTGGAGTATTGAGCGGATCCGATTCTTCTCCAAAACCGACCAACCGCTACAATCCCCCCGGCTTATCTTCCCCGCTTGCACTGTGAGTCAATGCTTTCACATTCAGTATGATTCCTACTGCAATGTGATCGACATTGCCGTAAAATAAACGGTATACCACAATCGCGGTTGTTATCTGCTCGGCGAAATGCCGTGCGCCCTAAGGAATCCTGATCATGGCGAAACTGGCTACTTGCCCTGGCTGCACGACTCAACTTGCATTGCCAGAAGAAGCAACGCTCAGCGACGAAGCCCGCTGTCCGCGATGCGGGGATGAGTTTCCCTTGATGGAAGTAGTACAGTTTTCCATTCCAACCGCCGAACTGATTCCAGCCAGTGAGCGAAGCCCTTCGAGTGAGATTGCCGAATGGGCAGCGAAAACCATGGAGCTAGGTCTGGATCAGGATAACCAGTCGGTGGAAGAAACGATTGACGCAGCTGGATCCGGAGATGGCGAAATTGAACCTCCCGCGTCCGAGGTTCCCGATGCCAACCTAACAACGACTCTTTCCGATTGGGAAGCCCGGCTCAAGCGTGCCATCTCCGATACAGAGTCGGCAGAAGCAGATGATCCTGCGAGCGAAAGTGATGACCAGGCGTCATCTGTGGAGCCTCTTCAAACAGAGACGAAGCTGAGTGACACCCTCAAGGATTTCTCATTTCCCCACGAAGATCTTGAGCCTGTTAGCCGCGACGCGCCGCTGAGTCCTGCTCAGCAAAGTGGAGCGCGCGATGCCCCGGAACCATCTTCCGCTTCTTGGGCAGAAGTGGAAGCCGATGAGTTCGAGTTCGATTCGGCCGAGCCGACGGTCAAGACGATGGCGGATTCGACGATTGCCAACTATGCTGTTCCCTCTGAGCCGGAGGTAGAAATCGCCATATCGAACTCGACGGAGCCTCGCAAGAAGAATTCCCGCAGCTTTGTACGTACTCTGCTTAGCGCAAGTTTAGGAGTCATTGGCATACCATTGGGACTCTATGCACTGCTGTGGATCAAGGGCCCAGCGGCCGATGTAGCCCACTTGGCCGACTATCTGCCTAGTTTCATGTTGCCAGCTTCAATGCAATCAACGGTGCCTCACTCGGAACAGAACGCAACCGCGTTGGCTCTTGAGGAATCGGTTCCCTTGCCATCTGGGGATAACCATGCATTGCCACCAATAGTAGCCGACCCTGAAGTCCAGCCCGCTGCGGCAGAAGCACCAGTTTACAATGGACCTCGATTTGAATTGGTTGAAAGCGAAGACTTCAGCCAATTGATGACTGCCGCCGCTCAAGCCGCGCCCGAGTTAACTACTGGAACTCTCGCCGAGGATGCGAACAACAGACGAAAAGGGAATGCCTATATGGCACTCTGCCGGTTGGCCGACAAGTGTTCGTTCATGAATCAACCCGGGCTCTCCGATATGGACGCCGATCATGCTACAGAGGCGCAGGAGTTGCTAGAATCGGTCCTTTCCGATTCCGAAGTTCTGGTGGACTTATCGCATATAGCGGGAACTTGGTGGAAATTCAAGGCGCGCCCTTCGTCAGGAATAGTATTTACGGGACGTGTTGAGCATGTCGAAAATACGCCGATCGGAGCGCTCGCTGAGGTCCAATTGGGAGAAACGGGAGCGGTCGTCCCCGTTCTCGTGGGCGGGCAGGCACCGCACCTTGGCGGCCAAATTGGCGTCGTCGGCAGCATCGTGAATGATCCTTCCTCCAGTATTCCCGCCCTCTCAGAGCTTTCAGAACCTATCGTGGTGGCTCATTTCTCAGTTCCCCTCGCTGGAACTTTCGCCAGCGATGCGTTTCCAACCGAGGCAAATTAGCCGGGTAGAACCACTCCAACCAGATTGGTAGACGTTTTCCCGTTGGCTAAAATGGGAAAGCTACACAGTATGCTACTATTGAGTTCCGGGGATTTATGCCACAATCGGCCAAACCGCAGTGTAAATCGCAAGACCACTGTGGCTGGTAAAGAAACCATTTCACCTAGAAGCCCGCACCTTGAGTCGCCATGAAAGTTGCTGTTCTCCGAGAAACCTGTCCTGGTGAAAATCGTGTAGCGCTAGTTCCTGACCTGCTTCCTCCACTCACAAAGGCGGGATGGCAGGTACTCGTGGAAGCGGGGGCAGGCGTAGCTGCTGGTTTCACCGACTCCGCCTACCAAGCAAAGGGTGCAGAGATCGTAGCCGACCGTCAGGCAGCCTTTGCCCAGACTGATGTGGTTTTGCAGGTTCGCTGCTTGGGGGCGAATCCTGAGGCTGGTCGAGCTGACTTGGATTTAATTCGTCGGGGGCAGGTGCTCATCGGCACTTGCGATCCGCTTGGCAATCCCCAAGCGATTCAAGAACTTGCCGAGCGCGGTGCCGTTCTATTTGCCATGGAGTTGATCCCCCGCATTACGCGGGCGCAGAGTATGGATGTGCTCTCGTCGATGGCTACCATCGCGGGATACAAAGCGGTGATCCAGGCAGCCGACCACTTGCCAAAAATGTTCCCCATGCTCATGACTGCTGCAGGTACATTGGTTGCATCTAAGGTGCTGGTCATTGGTGCCGGTGTGGCGGGACTGCAAGCAATCGCCTCGGCCCGTCGCTTGGGTGCCATTGTGCAAGCCTACGACGTGCGGCCCGTGGTGAAGGAACAAATCGAGAGTTTGGGTGCGAAGTTTGTCGAGCTGAATCTTGATACGGCTGGCTCTGAAGACAAAGGGGGCTATGCCAAAGAACTCAGCGAAGATCAGGTCCGTCGCCAACAGGAGCAACTCGCCGATGTGATCGCTGATTGCGATGTGTGCATCAGCACGGCTGCGATTCCCGGTCGACCCTCCCCCCTGCTGATTACCGAGAACGCAGTCCAGCGGATGCGACCAGGATCGGTGATCGTGGACCTGGCAGCGGAAAGAGGTGGCAACTGCTGTCTTTCGCAAGCAGACCAAACGGTTGTGGAGCATGGCGTGACCATTCTGGGCCCCACGAATCTCCCGGCAGGTGTTCCCCAACATGCCAGCCAGATGTATGCCAAGAACATGGTTACTTTCCTTCTGCTCATGACGAAAGAGGGAGAACTGGAGATTGACCTCAAAGATGAGATTATCCGCGACACACTCGTTGCCAAAGATGGCCAGGTCCAGAACAGTCGCCTCCGCGAGATGCTCGGACAAGAGCCGCTTGTGTTACCCCCAGCCGAACCTCCTGTCGATCATTTAGCAGGCGAATCATAGCGAGTGGGTAGTAAAGATTCTCCGGTCGCAAACGCTTACGGCTCGCCAGTTACTTGCAACCAACCACTGTTCTCTAACTACTGACAACTTCCCATGGATATCATCACTGGACTCACTATCTTTGTTCTCGCCGTCTTTGTTGGCGTCGAAGTTATCACCAAGGTGCCCCCGACACTACACACGCCACTCATGAGTGGATCGAATGCGATTAGTGGCATCACGCTTGTCGGTGCCCTCTTAGCCGGAGAAGGGGTCTTAGGCGGTATACTCGGATTTCTAGCCATCGTATTTGCCACGACCAACGTCATCGGTGGCTTTCTAGTTACCCATCGCATGCTCTCGATGTTCAAGAAGAAGAAATAATCCATTCCCAAGTTAAGGGCGCACCGTAGTGTTTAACATCGTACTGAAACCGATCGTGATTGCTCAGCAATCTCTCGAAGGGCTTGAGAAGCCAGTCGTCGAGGCTGCGGAGAAGGTGGCCCAGGTAGTCTCGTGGCCCCAGTTCTCCAACTTCGGCTACTTGGTCGCCTCGGTGTTGTTCATCCTGGGCATCAAAGGCTTGACCCACCCTCGCACTGCTGTGCGAGGCAATCTGCTTGGTGCTACTGGCATGCTGATTGCTGTCTTAGTCACCCTAGTAGGAGGCCATGTGAGTTGGCCCGTTGCTATCGCTGGCATCGCCGTGGGGACGGCAGCGGGCACTTGGTTTGCCAATACGGTGCAGATGACTCAGATGCCACAGTTGGTGGCCTTGTTCAACGGTTTTGGTGGCATCGCCTCGGTCCTTGTGGCCGGCGCAGAAGTGCTGCGCGAAGCGCCCTCTACGGGAAACGTAGCTGTGGCCGGTCTCGCAGCGGGACTTGCCGGGTTGATTGGCTCGGTAACTTTCACCGGTTCACTTGTCGCCGCAGGTAAGCTGCAAGAGTTGCCCCAATTCAGAAAGCCTTTCAGTTTTCCCGGTCAACAGATTATCAACGCAGTGTTGGTAGCTGTCAGTTTGCTGTTGTGTCTCAACATGATGGACGGCTCTGGTGTTGAATACATCCTGCTTACAATCATTGCCTTGATTTTGGGTGTGTTTCTCGTGACACCCATCGGCGGAGCCGATATGCCTGTGGTGATTGCACTGTTGAATAGCTATTCAGGTTTGGCTGCCTCGGCAGCTGGCTTTGTGATTAACAATAACGTGCTGATCGTGGCGGGGGCACTTGTGGGTGCCTCGGGAATTATTCTTACCAACATCATGTGCAAGGCGATGAACCGATCGCTGCTCAATGTGCTGTTTGCCAAGTTTGAACCCAGCGCCGATGGACCCAGCGATGACGAAGTCTACGCCGGCAAGATCAAGAGCACCTCTCCTGAAGAGGTGGCCATGCTGCTCGACGGTGTCCAACGTGTAGTGGTAGTACCGGGCTACGGCTTGGCCGTCGCCCAGGCGCAACACATTGTTCGTGAGTTGGCCACATTGCTCGAAGCCGAGGGGGTTACGGTCGAATATGCTATCCACCCAGTTGCCGGTCGTATGCCTGGTCACATGAATGTGCTATTGGCCGAAGCCGACGTCCCCTACGACCAACTCAAGGAAATGGACGAGATCAACCCCACGTTCTCTCAATGCGACGTAGCGATTGTGATCGGGGCGAACGACGTCGTGAATCCGGTGGCAAATACGGATCCTTCAAGCCCGATCGCTGGAATGCCGATTCTCAATGTAAGTGATGCACGCACGGTAGTGGTCGTCAAACGAAGTTTGAGTCCCGGTTTTGCTGGCATTCCCAATCCTCTCTTTGCAGCCGACAACTGCTTAATGCTCTTCGGCGATGCCAAGCAGGCGATGATGGACCTCGTGGCGGCCATGAAGGATAGTTGATCAACGGTTCGCTGAAATCGGTCCTGTGGCACCCGTTGCTAGTCCAGAGCATGTCGGCTAGAATCAACTATCAGATATTGATACACAGTCTCACTAGCAGATTTGCTACTATGTCTTCCGCCGAATTCCCAGAAGCAATGATTTCGCTCGCAATGCTGCGCCCCGGACAACAGGCGACAGTTTGTTCAGTAGTCGGCTCCATGGAACTAGTGCGACACCTCAACGAGCTAGGCGTCCATGAAGGTTCATTATTGGAGATGGTGCGTCCTGGTAGCACCTGCATTCTCCGGATCAATGGCACTAAATTGTGCGTTCGTGGCGATGAATTGTTGCGTGTGATAGTAACTCCGTTTTCTACGACAAGGCAGGCGGGATGACGACACTGGCGCAGCTTGGCCGCGGTCAGTCCGCCCAGGTGGTTCAGATCGCCCAAGGGGGTGAACTCGCGCAGCGTCTTCTGGAAATGGGTGTGACGCCGGGCGTCGCGATCCGATTTGTTGGGGCGGCTCCGCTTGGTGATCCCCTGGAGTTTGAGCTTCGCGGTTACCGACTCTGCATGCGTCGCACTGAAGCGGAGCAGATCGAAATCCGCTTGCCATAGTATGATCCCTGCATGTCTACAACTGTCACACGATCGACGCTCCGCATTGCCTTGGTGGGAAACCCCAATACAGGCAAGTCTACGCTCTTCAACGCCCTTGCTGGTATAAATCAGCGGGTGGGTAATTATCCTGGTGTGACGGTCGAGAAGAAAATCGGGCGATTCAAGAACGGTGCTCAGACGTTTGAGGTCATCGATCTCCCCGGTACCTATAGTCTTGCCCCACGTTCCCCCGACGAAATGGTAGCCGTCGATGTCCTGCTGGGACGTGGCAGTGACCAGGCGCCACCTGACATCGTGCTGTCCATCATTGACGCCGCCAACTTGCAGCGCAATCTCTACCTTGTGAGTCAGGTCCTCTCGTGCGAGCTTCCCACGGTGGTGGCTCTCAACATGGTCGACGTCGCTGCGGAACGCGGCATCGAAATGGACGTCGCGGCGCTGTCCGAGCGGCTTGGTGTGCCAGTGATCCCCATTCAAGCGAACCGCGGTCAAGGCCTCGACGAACTCAAGATGGCACTCATCGTGGCTGCCGAGCAGAGTGATCCGCCAGAACACGATCCCTTTCCGGCCGTATTTCGGCAGCACGCCGATCGACTGGCAGACCACCTCAATCAAGATCGAGCGGAGCCCTTGCCGCGATATCTGGTCAGCCGGCTTATCTTGGATGGCAATGGCTATCTCGAACATCACCTGCTTCCCCATGAAACCTCCGCTCAGCAGGAAGAGTTGGCCGCGATCCGCCAGTCGCTGGCCGCCGAGGGTCTTCCCGTGCCGGCGGTCGAAGCCATGTCTCGTTATGATTGGGTTGGCAAGATACTCGACGGCATTGTGCATGTCCCCGACGAGCGACAACTTACTATCAGCGACCGCATCGACCAGGTACTCACGAACAAGCTATGGGGCACGCTGGTCCTGCTGGCGGTGATGGCTCTCTTGTTTTCCTCGATATTCATGTTCGCCGAACCGGCTATGAATTGGGTCGACAACGGTGTGAGTTGGCTTAGCGATCATGTTGGTTCGCTTCTTCCGGAAGGTGCTTTGCGATCACTCGTCGTCGATGGGATCATCGGTGGAGTAGGGGCTGTCGTCATCTTTTTGCCTCAGATTCTTATCTTGTTTGCCTTCATCGCCATCCTCGAGGACTGCGGTTACATGGCTCGTGCAGCATACCTGATGGATCGCCTAATGGCCGGCGTGGGGCTCAGTGGCAGGTCGTTCATTCCTCTGTTGTCCTCATTCGCCTGTGCAGTGCCTGGCATCATGGCCACGCGAGTGATCGAAAATCGTCGCGATCGGTTGGCAACGATTCTCATCGCTCCGCTGATGAGCTGCTCGGCCAGGCTACCTGTTTACGTGATTCTGATTGGAGCATTTGTACCTGCTCATACTTACCTCGGCGGCATTGTCGGTTTGAGGGGACTGACTTTGTTGTCGATGTATCTGGTGGGGATCATTGTGGCAGTGATGGTAGCATGGCTCTTGAAAAAGACTCTGCTTCGCGGTGAGACGCCTCCGTTTGTGTTGGAATTGCCGAGCTATAAACTCCCTTCATTGCGAACCGTGTTTTTCCGCATGGCGGAGCGAGGCTGGGATTTTCTCAAAAGGGCTGGTACCATTATCTTTGCCGTGACGATTGTTGTTTGGGCCTTGGCTTACTATCCTCGCAACGAATCCCAGGTGGCCGAAGCAGTCGCTGCCGAACGTGAGTTGCTGGAAACTCAGTTGGCCACGACTCAGCCCGACACACCCGAGTATGCGGAAACCCTTGATGCACTCGCCGAGTTTGACCAGCCCGAGAACCTCGACCACCTCACAGCAAGTCTGCATCAGCAGCAGAGCTTTCTGGGGCGTGCAGGACAATTCATCGAACCGCTTGTGCGACCCTTGGGTTGGGACTGGCGGATCGGCTGCGCGGCAATTGCTTCGTTCCCAGCCCGCGAGGTGGTCATGGGTGTGCTGGGCGTGATCTACAATCTGGGAAGCGACCTGGACGTCGGGAGCGAGGGAGACCAATCTCGCTTGCAGCAGCGCTTGCAAGCAGCCCGCTGGGACGACACGGGGGAGCGCGTGTATAATTTACCTGTGGCACTTTCACTAATGGTGTTCTTCGCATTGTGTGCTCAATGTGCAGCGACCTTGGCAGTGATCCGCCGAGAAACCAACAGCTGGCGCTGGCCCATCTTTACGTTCACCTACATGACGGTGCTTGCCTACGTAGGGGCGCTGGCCACTTACCAAATCACCAGCCGTATTTGGTTGTAACCATGCAAGATGTCATAGCCATACTGATCTCTCTTGTTGCCGCCACCTACTTGGTGCGCTTAGCTTGGTTGCGGTTTGTCAAAGGGACCTCGTCGGGTTGTGGGACTTGTGGTAGTTGCTCTTCGAGTACGAAGCCCGTCGTTCAGATCGAGGGGCTTCGTTCTACGAAAAGGGAACACTGATTTTCTTAACGCAGAGGCCGCTGAGGCGCAGAGAACTCTGACGAAAACTGCCGAAAACTGCCGACTTCTTATCGTTGGTCATTGGTCATTCTTGATGGCGAGTTCCATTATCGCGATTGGGAAGCGATTCTCTACAAGGATTATTGGGCCAAGGAAGCGCTTCCCTGTTGCCTCGTGAAGCTCGGCAGTGGGGTGCGGCGAAACGGCGGCGGTCGTTTGCAAGCTACGCGGGCTATGTAAAGCTCACGATTTTTTCTCGATCCTGCGCACCGCGGGAGGGGTTATGTCGCCGCACATTTTGTCGAAAACTTTTTCTACAAAACAAAACCCCCCTTCATTTCGCCGGCCCGTTGGGCTTCAACTCGTTAGCCGGTTAAGACTTACGCAAATCACGTTGCTTCGGGCGCGGCGGGGTTTTGAAACCAAAACTCCACGAAACTGGCCGCTACTTGTTCGTTCAAAGCATTGAACTCATTTAGCGCGCAGAACTAGCTCGAACAAACCCGTAAGTCCTTGCGAGCGTTGGTGAGTTCCCAGGACGTATTGCATGCTCCATTATCAAGATACTGGGGAGAAGTTCCACAACTTTTTTTGGCCAGCCGCGATCGTCGGTGACCGGACAAGTCGGTAAAGGGGGGCATTCTGCTTTTCGAATAATCTAGAATGTCCCCATTGTCCTTCCCCATTATTAAACCTGTCCCGTGTTCTTCGCCAAATAGCAAAGAAGACGCGCAAGAAAGTAGTACTGAATTCCTCCTAGAATCATGAATAAGGTTGCGTATCCCACGGTGAATCGCAGTTCGATATCATGAAATAGCGTCGAGACTACTTCATCACCTACTGCCCCAAAGATCAATGACGACGGAAAGTCAATAATCATAAGAAGATTCCATAGCATAACTGACTCAGCACCCTCGACACTTATGATCGCCGCAATCCCAATCACTAAGATTGAATGGAATAGAGTGACAAATGCTGGAATATACTTCATGACACTTGTTTACACCTTTTACCGATGTGAGGAAGATAAGAGGACATTCTGTGTTTTCAAATTAAGTAGAATTCCCCCTTTTTCATTGTTCATCTTGGGGCGTCGCCGGGATAGGGGAGAACGTCAGCATGAAGAGGATTGCTGTCACCAGGCTCATCGCCGCGGGGATGAGCCAGAACGGTACCCACTGGTAGGGAGGCGGTTCTACCCCGTGGGGAGTGAGAAAGACTTGTTGGGTCATGCCCACGGTTAAGGCTCCCAGTAGATGGCCCATTCCCGTGGTGGCGAAGGCATGAAATCCCTGGGCAGCACCCCGGTGCGCGGGATCTCCCAGCTTGTCGACATACATCACTCCGACGATGTAAATCAAGGTATAGCAAGGACCGTGGAGTAAGATCGCTACATAGGTGGGCCATGAGATCTCAAACATGCTACCTATCGCCAGCAGACTATAGCGAAGGGTCCATGCGACGATCCCTAGAGCGAATAGCGTTTTGAATCGCATCCGCGCGAGCAGCAAAGGTGTTGCAAGCAGAAACAACATTTCCGATGTTTGTCCCACGGTCATCAGAGCAGCCGGGCTGGGGAAACCACTGCGGTTGAGAAACAGGTTGGTAAAGTTGTTGTAAGCCATGCTGGGGAGACTTGCCAGAATCGAGAAAAAGAGAAACACCACCAGAGGGCGATTCCCCAAAATGCTCCCTTTGGCGAACATCGCTTCCCGAATTCCGACCACCTTGGTTCCCCAACGTTCGGGAGGCGTAGCTGGAAGCGTTAATGCCAATAAGGCCATCAAGACGTGAGCGCACGCGCCGAGTAGTAGCGGCGTGCGGGAGGACTCGATTGATTCTCCCGTGATCATCGGCCACGCGAGACCCACGAACAGTCCAGCCATGATCCAACCCAGAGTCCCACAGCTACGCACAATGGGATACTCAGCATCGCGCCGCTTCAAATGCCGTAGTCCAATCTTATTCGTCAAGGTGACGGCAGGAATAAAGCCGTGGTAGTACGCCAGCAGCAAGCAGAAGAAGACCAGTTCACTCTGTGTCTGGTACATACCCCAAACAGAAATAGCACAGGTCAGGTTGGCTGCAGTCAAAAGATACTGGGCCGAGACATAACGATCGCTGACAAAGCCAATCAATACCGGGGCCACTATGCTGCCAAGGGCTCCCGCCGCGGTACTAAAGCCGACGAAGCCAGACGAGAAGATACCTGTGCCTTGACTTCCGGTATTCGCGGCCAAGTACGTTCCAACAGTTACCCCCCACAATCCCAGGGTAAGGTGCTGAAAAAACATCATGGCCGACATCCTCACAAGCATCGACATGCTGGAGGAGTTGGCGTTTGGGGCAATGCGAGGCAAGTGGCTCAGGCTCTGTGTGGCGGTGGATTAGTTCGTCGAGAGACTACCGGACTTCTTTTCTTGAAGCAATGCCTCTGCGAACATTGCACCAAAACTAGGTGGAATTGTGGGTGTACTCGTAGCGGAACTCGTCAAGAATTGTGAGCCTCTATACACTGCGACGAAAGTCTTAATGACTTCCGCTATGGCAGGTACGAATTCATTTGCCGATCGCTAAAGGGTATGTCCTTACACTTGCTGGGCTTGCCACACTAATATCGTGATGGTTCAACCGAGAGGAATAAATGATCCCCTAGCTGATAAGTGCCCACCGCGCCAACCGAGAAAACTGGCCAGGAACATGCCGACTAGAGTGAGTCCTTGAGGCTCAGGAACAGTTGTCGTCACGCTCACGAGTGGCTGGCCATAGTTGGCTTGCCAATCTGTGAGGTTTCCAATCCCTGGGTTGCGCTGCCAGACGAGGAAATCGTTGCCGTCGACGTCTCCGTCGGAATCGAAATCTCCAGGAATACCTGGGTTGATTTCGACGCGCCAGTTGTCAACGCCGTGCGTCGTTGTCACTATGCCGGGAACTCCCGAGGCATTGGTGTTTCCCAGGGCATAGCCAAATTTCAGCGGGTTGCCGGTGGCGGAAAAGTTCGGATTATTTCCATCGGGAGATTGTCCCAATGCGCCGGCCAAGGGATTGGTATCAAAGTTGGCTTGGGTGAGGTTTGTCCAACTGAAATCATTCCAGAAGGGGTTCTGAGAAAAAGCGCCGAGAGGGTAGGAATAGTAGACGGTACCGGCTTGCTCAACGATGAGTTGCCAGGCGGTACTCCCTGCGCCAGGGTGTTGCAAATCGATGGTGAAGTCGATGCTTTGGATCGGCCCGCTGGCAACAGGCACATAAATAGCGGAGTTCATCAGACCGCGAGAATAGATCGTATCTCCATAGGCGATGTTGTGTGTTGACGCCCGGTAGGCTCCGGGATTTCCGGCGTTGTCAGCTCGGAATGTCGACGCGGTTGAAGTTCCCGGTCCGGTACCTGGGATTTGAGGGTCGTCAAATACAATGTCGGTGTACTGCCAATTGCTATCGAGAAAGTTTCCGTCAAAAAAGATTTCTCCACTCGCCTTGCCAGGGAGCAGCGTGAATGCGAGGGAAAGAACGCAGAGATTGCAATACAAGACTTTAATAGAGCGAAGAGAATTCATTTGTGGGTCCTCGTCGTCTGAATTGAGAATGACACCCTCCATTCCGTTGCGGCGTCTTTTCCACATCTAATCCTAAATGGGGAAGGCATCAAAGTAAACAAAATGGTGTCAAATGCTGGTGTTTCCGCTATGCTAGAGGAACCTGAGAAACAAGTGGACGATTTTCATGGCAACGGACTGCATCTCACCGATACTCGACTCGAAATGCAAACAGGCATTTCGCCGTCGGCTGCTGGCGTGGTATGCCAAGCATGAGCGTGATCTCCCCTGGCGCAAGTCTCAAGATCCCTATCGAGTTTGGATCAGTGAGGTGATGCTTCAGCAGACGCAGGTGGAGACCGTCAAACCCTATTTTCTGCGTTTTCTCAAAGCCTTTCCAACAGTCAAAAACCTTGCGGCGGCGGAGGAATCGCAGGTGCTGCGGTTGTGGGAAGGGCTGGGTTATTATCGACGTGCTCGGGGGCTGCATGCGGCCGCAAAGAAAATCGTTGCCGAACACGGAGGACAGTTTCCTCGAGACGTCGCCACCTTGCAGACTTTGCCGGGGATTGGGCGGTACACGGCGGGGGCCATTGCTTCGATTGCCTTCAACCAACGGGCACCGATTCTCGAAGCGAACACGATTCGGTTGCTTGCGAGACTCTTGGCTTATCCGGACGACCCCACGAAGTCGGTGGGGCAACGCTTGCTCTGGGCCATGGCCGAGGAAATCCTGCCGCGTCGCGATGTTGCTCGTTTTAATCAGGCGCTGATGGAACTGGGCTCATTGGTTTGCACGCCGACCCAGCCAAAGTGCGATGCGTGTCCCGTTGCGCGGAATTGCGCAGCATTCCAAGAGGGTTTGCAAAACGAGATACCTCGCGCCTCAGTCAAAATGAAATTTACCGATGTTCGAGAGGCAGTGGTGGTTGTTCGCAAGAATGGCAAGGTAATTATGCGACAATGCGGACCAGACGAGCGCTGGGCGGGACTATGGGATTTTCCTCGGTTTGGGATCGAGAGCGAGGGGCCACTGTTCGTTGAAGAGGAATTGGTAGCAAAGGTCCGCGACCAGACCGGGATCACTGCCAAACCGGGAAGCCTTTTGACAACGATCAAGCACGGAGTGACACGCTACCGTATCACGCTCGACTGCTACACCGCTCAATACAAGTCAGGTCGCCTGAAAGGGGCGATGCGGTGGATTCGCCCTGCGGAACTTGCTGAATTGCCACTCAGCACCACGGGGCGAAAGTTGGCGAATCGGATCATCCAGAGCGCATCCGGAAATTGAGTGCTGAAGTCGCGAGTTTCTTCAATCAAGTGAGGGCGGGTTCTTCGACCTCGGCATTGCCCTCGTCCTTTACTTGAGCCAACTGAGCGCGAAACGCCTCAATGCCGGCTAGCACGTTTTCTTCGTCGACCGGCGGTTTCGAGTCCGTGGCGGTCTCAGCCGATTCTGTTTGTGGAGTGGGTGCCGATATGGGGGCGACCGAATCAGCTGGATTCACTGGAGTTTCAGAAGATGCAGTTTCAACCTTTACAGCCGGGGTTGGAGCATCTTCTGATACAATTTTTGGCTTGGCCACCGGCACAGACACTGGCAGTGGTTCTACTGTTCTATTGCCGATCGTCGGTTCCATTGCTCGACGCAAATACACAGCCAAGCCGTAACCCAATGCGATATTAATCAGCGAAATGAATGCAACAAGCAGTCCCATAAGACCATTCCCCTTCGGCAGCACGTAGTACAAGGAATAAGTGCCGAACTTGAGTAGTCAGCACGATATTGTAAGCGTACGTTGCCCAGTGGACGCATTGTGGTCCGAGAGAGAATGGTTGATTCCCAAAGTCCCCCTACTTGCAACGGCTATACCGATGGTGCGGGGTCTGTCGGTGATTAGCGTAGCAATTGCCCCGCCGCAGCCGTAGCTGGTGATGGCCTCGATTCGGCGGCTTGTTCTCTGGCGAGTGACTCTACAAACTGCGGCGATACATTGCCGAGCGTGATGACCTCGCTTTTGCCAGTGGGGTCCTTGGGACGAATGATGCAGATCACTTCGGAATCACAACCTCGCCGCTTGATTTCTGCGAGAGCTGCCTGCTCCGACGGATTGAGAGTCGAGGTCGCTGGCGCGACGCGGCTCTCAAAGCCGGGAAACGCTGCGGCCACATCCTCCGCAGATACTTGCTCGGCCGCATCCTGACCACGCACCGAGAGTGGCTCAGGGATTGCTGCACTGGCTAGCGAGGCCTGTGGTCCGCTGGCAGTAGGTGTGACTGGTGGTGTTTCGTAGACCATGGCCAAATTCATGCTATCGAGCTTTGCGTGGATCGAAGGAAGCGAGGCGTAGAGGCCCTCCTTGCCTTTTGGATCAGCGGCAAAGCAGACACCGATGAGCTGTCCAGCAGAATTGAATAATCCTCCGCCGCTGCGACCCTCAATCGGTGCTCCTGCTACTTCTACATTGGGAGCTCCCTGATAGCGGTCCACTGCTGTGATCTGAGAGGAGACGACCGTGGGGTTCGCCCCTTGGTTGCAACCCACCGTGTTCACGGGCATTCCTGGTGCTAACGCCGTATTGGTCGGTGCAATCCGTTGTGCTTGGACCGGGGTCGTCGGCCGAATGATCACCAAGGCCAGATCGCGCTCCAGGTCGTAGTCCATCAATTGGCCAGGTACCGATTCTCGCACTTGTGCCCCTGCGGATGTTGCAGAAAAGAGTGTGACATTGATCGGGCCTTTGCCTTCGGAATCGCGGAAGATATGTCCGCAAGTTAGCACCAAAGCTGCGCCTCCTTGGGCATCGACAATTGTGCCCGTTCCTGCCGACTTGCCATCGGCATCTTCGACGGAGAGTTTCACGGATGCTTCCAATAGCTGTGCGGCATTGGCCGAAGAACCACGTGGCGCAGCATTCTGACTAGTTGGAAGGTTACCTGGCGACGATTGTGGTGCCGCAGAAACCTGTGCAGATGCTGGCACGATGCCGGACGGTGCGGCCTCACTTTGCTTGGCCGTCGCGAGCATTTCTACCAATTGTTCGTAAGAGCCCGGTCCTGTCATGCGGGCCACTTCGCGGTCGTCGGTGACGACAACGAAAGTCGGCACGACATCGACGCCATATTTGTTAGCCATCTCCGGCTCGCGGCCGATGTCGACGTGGCGCACTGGATAGCCAGCGGCAGAGAGTCGCTCAATGGTCGGGCGCATTTGTTGACAGGGCCCGCAAGTTGCTGAACTAAAATCCAGCAGGTGTGTCTCAGCTTGACATACACCAAGTGAGAGAAGAGTGCCTAGCACGAAACTGCCGGCAAAGGAAAAGCAAATTCTCATCGTGACCATCGGTTCCCTCCATGGATACCCGGTCTATCGGATTCGTAACATCCCACTAGCACATCAGACAAGGGTTCTTGCCATACGTTCCTCGCCGGGAGATCCTTCTCCACTGGCGACGATCCGCGCTGGAGGATCATCAATTTAGTTCGAATCTGGCTTGCATACCGATCGAACGATCTAGTTCCGTTTGAACGAGGGGGATAATTACCTGATGAGAAGTAAATCTTACAAGGGCAACTCGCAGGCTGGCATCTACCGTGGCGGTACTAAGCCGTTGTTTCCGCGAGAAACACTCCAGACAGCAGTGCTGCCACGCTGTCATAACCACTCGAACATCTCTCACTTGGTGCACACAGCGTGCCAAATACTAACTTGCGCCCTCCCACCATAGAAAATCTCCCGTTACAATGAGCCGACAATCAATCACCCTGCACTGCTAGCACAATCCACGATGTCCAAACGCCGACTTTTAGTTACCTCTGCTCTGCCGTACGTGAATGGCCACATTCACCTGGGTTACATGCTCGAAGCGGTGCAGACAGACATCTGGGTTCGTTTTCAGAAACTCCGCGGCAATGAGTGCCTCTACGTTTGTGCCGACGACACCCACGGCACGGCTACGATGATCCGCGCTCGGGAGGAAGGCCGCAGCGAAGCGGAACTCATCGCCGATATGCAGGCAGCCCACGTAGCTGATCTGAAAGATTTCGGCATTTCCTTCGACAATTTCGGTAGCACCAACGACCCCGAGAATGAGCGTTACTGCCAGTCGATGTGGCAATCGATTCGCGATGCCGGACTAGTCAAGGAAAAAGATGTCGAGCAATTGTTTGATCCCGTGGCAGGGACCTTTCTGGCCGACCGGTTTGTCCGGGGAACTTGTCCCAAATGCGGCGCGACTGATCAGCCAGGGGACAACTGCTCCAAGTGCGGCACGACCTACAGTCCTGCGGATTTGATCAATCCCCAAAGCACGCTCAGCGGTGCGACTCCTGAAACCCGCTCGGCCAAACATTTGTTCATTGAGCTAGAGCAATTGCACGACTTCCTGGAGACGTGGTCCCAGAGTGGCAAGCATCTTCAGCCGGAAATCGCCAACTACTTGCAGGGTCATTTTCTGGGTGAACCTCTGCGAGATTGGGATATTTCACGCCCTGCTCCCTACTTCGGTTTTGAGATCCCCGACTATCCAGGCAACTATTGGTATGTGTGGTTCGACGCCCCCATTGGCTACATGGCTTCCACGCAGCAATGGTGCGACCAGAACGGCGGTAACTTCGACGACTGGTGGAAGTCACCTGACACCGAGATCCACCACTTCATCGGCAAGGACATCACTTACTTTCACACCTTGTTCTGGCCCGGGATGCTTAAGACGGCAGGCTACAACCTGCCGACCAAGGTGCATATCCATGGATTTCTCACTGTCGATGGCGAGAAGATGTCCAAGAGTAAGGGGACGTTCGTCAACGCCCGGACTTACCTCAATCACCTGGACCCGAGTTATCTGCGGTACTTCTATGCGGCGAAACTCAACGACCACGTTGATGATCTCGATCTGGCACTTGACGAGTTCATTGCCAAAGTAAATACCGACCTAGTAGGAAAAGTGGTGAACCTTGCCAGCCGCACCGCCAAATTTGTCGAAAAGACGGGTCTTTCGAAGGAGTATCCAGGTGACGGTGGACTCTTTGCCTTTGCAGCAAATCTTGGCGAAGAAATTGCCGAGGCCTACGAGAATTGCGATTACAGCCGTGCAATGCGGTTGGTGATGAGTTTAGCCGACCGAGCCAACCCATTCGTCGAAGAAAACAAGCCGTGGGAGCTTCGCAAAGACCCCGAGTCAGCTGCACGCCTTCAAGATGTCTGCACGATCGCCCTGAATCTGTTTCGTCAAATCGCAATCTACCTCGCCCCCGTGTTGCCACGCTTAGCCGAGCAAACGGGCGAACTGCTTAACAATGAAATTACTTCGTGGGACCAGGCGCAAACCCCATTGGTAGGTACTCCAGTTGCCAAGTTCCAACACATGCTCAAACGAATTGAAGAAAAGGATGTACAAGCCATGATCGAAGAATCCAAAATTGCCGCCGACGAGGTCGCTGCTGCGGCCGGCGACACGAGTACGGAAAATGGGGATCGCTGGAACGACTCCGCCGAACCCCTCACTGCTGAACCCCTCGCACCAGAATGCTCTTTTGATGAATTCACCAAAGTCGACCTCCGCGTGGCTCGCGTCGTCGAAGCCGAGGCCGTTCCCGAGGCTCGTAAGCTCTTAAAGCTCAAGCTTAGCCTCGGCGGCGGCGAGTATCGCCAGGTCTTTGCTGGCATTAAATCTGCCTACGAACCAGAAAAATTGGTTGGGCGCCTGGTCGTGATGGTCGCCAATCTGGCACCGCGCCAAATGTCCTTTGGGTTGAGCGAAGGCATGGTTATCGCCAGCGGTCCAGGCGGGTCAGACGTGTTTGTACTTTCGCCAGACGAGGGCGCAGTGCCGGGGCAGCGGGTGCATTAGGGCGAGTTTATTCCTCTTCGACTTCCGAAACGACAATCTCGATCGCTCCTAAGTCTACCGGTTTGTCCGCAGGCACGGTGATGGCTTCCACTTTCGCTCCGTAAAGCCATTGGGTCTCATTGCCATCGATCGGTACCGACTTGATTGTGGCCAGCAATCGGTAGCTTCCCGGCGGAATGTTGCTCAGCTGAAAGTGCCCCTTCTCGTCGAGAGCCTCCACGTAGCTCAGCGGGGGGAGCTGGGTTCCTGTCAATTGGGCAGAAGTTCCTAAATCCAACGACTGCCCCCAACCTCCTAAGACATTCTTGAGAAGGTTGCCAAGCGAAGATTCCTTCTCTAGCGTTACCATGCCGCATGAAATCGTAAATTTGTCACCGTCGCTTCCTACTGCGGAAAGCTGGCCTGAGATCTTCGATCCCCGGCGATCAATCTGTAAACGCGTAGTTTGGCCAGCAGCGAGAGTTACCTGCTCTTCGACTGATAGTTCACTCATGGGAGTTTCTTGGCCAGAGCACCACGCAATGGTACGACCGAGTATTGCCGGAGCGGCAATCACCCGGTCCCAAGCATAGCGCCCCTCGTGGTCGGTCCTGGTCGAGTAGTTCCAGTCGACAAATTGGTAACTGCTGTTGCTGTCGGGGAACATTTGCAGCAATACCTTTTCGTCAGAAAGGGGCTGGTTGCCTTGGGAAATGCTGCCTTCGAGTTTCGCCCATTCCTTCAGTCGAATGTCGACGGGCTCATTCTTAGCAAAGCGTATCGGTGTTGCCGTCGCCCAGCCTTCATCAGCCAGGCAAACCACGGAAAACTCTTGCTTCTGAATGGGAAATTCGTAGCGACCTTTCTCGTCGGTTGTTACCGAAACATGGTCGGAATCTTGTACGGCTCGACCATTCTCTATCACGAACTTCTCGTCACCAAACACGAGATATAACTGTGCCTGACTAACCGCTTTGCCGTGGGCATCGGTGACGATCCCCTGGGGTGGCAGCAGGTCTTCAAGGACTTCCACATGGTCCAGGCTGCTCAACTCCGTGCTGGCAACCCGCCGTTTTCCAAAGCCAGGGTCGCTAAAGAAATCGGGATGCGTGAGTTGAAGGCGTAGATCGAATGGCTCTTGCGTAGCAATATCTGCCTGCCATTTCCCGTCTTCATCCGTTGTCGCGATCTGACCACTGATTGCCGGGACGACTTCACCCGCTTTGCCAACTCGACTCGATACTTGCAGTGCAGCCACTCCAACTCCTGCAATGGGCTCACCTCGCTCGGTATGTACCAACCCCCCAATAGGCAAGCCCTTTTGCATGCGAATGGTAAGATCAGTAGGCAGCTGCTCGCCATACCAATGAACTTCTACCGGGACAGAATGTGCAGCATGGACTGTTAGGTGCAGGGATATATCTGCTCCTTCCGGAAGCTCCAATATGCCTTTCCCCTGAGAGTCGAGTTTCAAGGGAACTTCTGCGCCCGTCATGGCTACCAGAACCTTGGCATCTGGCAATGACTTGCCAACTTTATCGAGAACGATGATCTCCATTGACCGGACTTCGCCTGCGCCATGAGCTCGATTCATGGCGCAAGAAATCCCCCAGAAACTGAGGAGCAAACATTTGATAGCTAGACTGACAAACACTGAAAAAGGTATCTCACAAGGTCCTCGCGAGCCTACAACTATTGTAGATGATCCAAGATAGCTGCTCAATCAGCAACAAAGGCTCACAGCCACAGCTTCAACCGACCATCGAGCATGTCGGGCAGGGCACGTTCCACGTGACGATGAACTGCGTTGCTGTGATATCGTGTACTCAAGTGGGAAGCAATAATCAGTTCGTTCTGGAAACGCTCTCGCCGCTCGACAAAATCGTCCAAATGCATGTGGCCGAACTTGTGAATCCGTTCTTTGCGATGCTCAGGCGAAACGAAGGTCATCTCGCAGATCAGGATTTTGGCGTCGTACATCGCCGGGCAATTGTCGAGGCCTTGTGGGGTCGTGTCACCCAGATATCCAACCAGCGGCCGACGCTGTTCTTCGGTGACTTCTTGACCGCTAAGTCGAATATCGCGGATTTGTTCACCGGCCATTCCCTGGTATTCAGCTTTGAGTTTGTGCCGCCGGTCCCACACGAGATAGCCTAGCGAAGGGACCGTGTGCTTTGTGGCCGAGACGGTCACAACCAACTCGCGACTGAGCTCGATTTCATCTCCGGGCTGAGCAGGAAGCAATTCGCAAGGCATCCGCCCCCGATCAAGCCGAGTGTACTGCCGCATGATCCGTTGCATCGGATCAATGGTTTCGGGCGGCATGTAAATGCGTGGCGGCTCCATCTTCATCATGCGTCGCCGAGCCACATACACTGGCAACGCCGCGATGTGGTCCAGATGCCCATGCGATACAAACCAAGTCTCAGTCCCCATAAACGACCACGGCTGGGCACCCAGGTCGAAGCCGATCTTCAGTTCCGGAACTCGCCAATAGGTCTGCACGGCGGCACGAGAATAGCCCTCGATCGTGAGTCCGTCGTGGACAAGTGTTTGTACGGGGGCGTTTTCGATCATGGAGGGATTCGTTGCAGGATACGGTTCAGAATCCCCCATGTTAAACGGGCAAGTTGATTCGGGAAAGGTGGCAGCAAATCGGGCATGGCAGTGCCCTACGCTGCCGCCTGAGTCACTTCCGTATCGCCCGCTTTAGCAGATATCCAGATTTCGCTGAACAGATCTTGTTGTGCGACCTGGATGTTGTGATGACGAATAAGCTCCAACACAGCCAGAAAGATGCCGATCAATTGCGAGCGGATCATGTCGGCGTGGAAGAGACTTGTGAAGGCGATGTTCGGCTCGATCGTCAATCGTTCTCGAATGCGGTCCATGTAGACTTCGATCGGGGTGTCGTCATACCGAATCGCTGAAGGCTTTGTGACCGCGTTGTCTCGTACCACTCGGGCGAAAGCACTGACGAGGTCCCACATCTCGACTTCGTGAATTGGCTGCTCTGCTGGATCGACTCCACCTGTGGACAAGTCGTTCGCGCGTCGGGCAAACCGCCGCTGCCAGAGTTGGCCGCGCTCGGCCAGCATACTGGCGGCATCCTTGTACTTCTTGTACTCCAGCAGACGTTGCACGATGTCTTGCCGGGGATCTTCGACTTCGCTTTCCTCCTTTTCTTCCTCCTCGTGCCGGGGCAAGATCATCCGCGATTTGATTTCCATGAGCCGGGTCGCCAACTCCAGGAAATCGCCAACCGCATTGACGTCGATCTGCTCCAGCACGGTTATCATTTCCAGATACTGCTCGGTGACCCGGGCAATTGGAATGTCCATGATGTCCAGTTCTTGCTTGCGCACGAGATACCACAAGAGGTCCATCGGACCAGCAAACAAGTCGAGCTGAACGCGAAATCGCATGAAATGCCTATAATGGTCAGAGGTGGAGAGGGCCGGGATTATGGCGATTCCTGCCATGGGGCACCAGTCCACGTTGGCTAGGTTTGTTGAGCCGGTCTTGCTGCCAGCAGTGTGAGGGCCTAAATTCCTCGAAAGAAACGTGTTTTAAACAAACCGGTCGCTAGCGCGATGCGGCTGAATGAAGTACTAAGCGACAACAAAATGGACGAGCAGCGAATCTGGGCACCTTGGAGAATAGGCTATGTGGCCGGCAGCGATGCTACCCAAGAGCCGCAGCTGGCTCCTCAACAGTGGCAGCCAAGTTCGGAGGAGACTTGCTTTCTCTGTCGGGCGGCGGCAACGTACGCCGACCAAGTAGCGGCTGATCGGAAGAATCTGGTCGTTACGCGAGGTACGGGTATTCTGACGATGCTGAATCGCTACCCGTACACCAATGGCCACTTGCTGGTTGCTCCCTTGCGGCATGTAGGTCAGTTGCACTCCCTCACGTCCGAAGAACATCTGGCTGCAATGGATGCCCTCTCTACGTTCACCAAGATACTTAGCACACAACTCTCTGCTGAAGGATTCAATGTGGGGCTCAATCTGGGCCGGGTGGCGGGGGCGGGGGTTCCTGGCCATTTGCATTGGCATCTCGTACCTCGCTGGTCGGGCGACAACAATTTCATGTCCACAGTAGCAGGCACGCGTGTGATACCGCAGTCCCTCGAAGCGGTATGGGAAGTCTTGAGCGGGGCAAGTGAGGCCAACGATGAATCGTGAAGCTGCTCTGTTGGCACCCTACGCAATGCACAGCGAAAACTCCGCAGGGCGGGCGCACCCGGAGCAGGCGCACCCGTATCGCAGTCCCTTCCAGCGGGACCGAGATCGCATCGTGCATTCGAGCGCATTCCGTCGGTTAGCCCATAAGACACAAGTCTTCACCGGCGAATTGGGCGACTACCACCGCTCGCGACTTACCCACACGCTGGAAGTCGCGTCGATTGCACGCACCATCGGTCGCGTGTTGCGGCTCAACGAAGACTTGATCGAGGCACTTGCTTTGATGCACGACATCGGTCATCCCCCTTTCGGCCATGCAGGTGAAAAGATCCTTGACGAGTGTTGTCACGACTGTGGTGGTTTTAACCACAATCAACATGCGGTGCGGATCGTCACGCTGCTGGAGAATCGCTATCCCGAGTTTGCAGGACTGAATCTCACCGAGGAAGTACTTTCTGGTCAGCAAGTTCGCGCTGAGAAGCATGCCGTACAGGGGGCTGACGCCCCCCGCTCGCCTGGACCGTTGTTGGAAGTGCAGGTCGTCGATGCCGCCGATAGTATTGCTTACGACACGCACGATGCAGATGACGCCCTAGAGTTGGGGCTCTTGGATTTCGAGGATCTGCTCTCAGTTCCTTTGTGGCAAGAGGCTGCTGAGGGAGTTCGCGTTCGCTATTCAAACCTAGAGCCTGAGGCCTTCCGCCGCACGGTCATTCACCATCTGATCGAGACGCTGGTGAGCGATCTGGTCGAAACAACTCGTGTGCGACTTTCCCAGGTCACGTCCCTGAAAGATGCCGTGAACTATGGACCGTGTCTGGTTGCTCCTTCGGCAGAAGTTGCCGCCAAGAAAAGCGAACTCGAGTCCTTTCTGTTTGAGCACGTATATCGTCATCCCAATGTCCTGGCCGAACGGGCAGTCGCCGCCGAGTCGGTCCGCGCTTTGTTCAACCGCTATAGTCACGACCCAGATTCACTCCCAGACCGATTCAAGGCAAGGGTCTCCTCAGATGGAGCCAGTCGCTCCACTTGCGACTATCTGGCCAGCATGACCGACCGGTTTGCACTAAGCAGTTTTCGAGAGATGCAATAGGCTTGAATGGGTGGATTTAAGGATTAGGGGATTAGGTGGGATGTCGCTCGGTACCTATTTACCTTGTTCCTGAGAGGGCTGACTCGCCAACTTCTGCTTGATAGAATGGAGAGATCCTATCTGGTGCCTAGTCGTTAACTGATACGGTGCCGACCCAACCATTCATCTCCCATTGTATGAATTCTATGGCTCTACTGATCTTGCGCTGTTTGTTCCTGATGTTGGCTATCACATTGGGGTTTCAACTGCTGCAGACCGATTCGCTCAGAAGTGAGAATGCTTGGCTTCCCTGGTTGGCATTCCTGGGAGTCCTCTTTGTCGCGATTGGAGTTCTCGTTGCTGACGCACGTATTCGGCGCAAGCAGCTTGACACGATCACGGCGGTTTATTTCGGGATGATTATTGGCTTGTTCCTGACCTACGTCTTGCAAATCGCACTGCAACCCCTCCTGCCTACAGAACCAGAATGGTTGCCCGACTGGATCAGGTTGGCGCTTGCCACTATCGTCTGCTATTCATGCATTAGTGTGCTGCTGCAAACCAAGGATGACTTTCGCTTTATTATTCCCTATGTCGAGTTTGCCAAGGAGATCAAGGGTCTCAAACCCTATGTGCTCGATACTAGTGTCGTGATTGATGGCCGCATCGCCGATGTGGTCGAGACCCACGTGATCGACAATCAGTTGATCATGCCCCAGTTCGTGGTGGCGGAATTGCAAGCGATCGCCGATTCGAGCGACCGGCTCCGACGCGCACGTGGCCGCCGCGGATTGGATATCCTCAATCGCCTGCGCTCCGATCCCAAAGTCGACCTGCAAATTTTCGACCGTGAACTCCCCCAGTTTGCCGGCCAAACGGTTGACCAGAAATTAGTGCTTCTGGCGAAGCATCTTGAAGGAAAGGTGGTCACCAACGATTACAATCTCAACAAGGTAGCCAAGCTCCACTCCGTCGGCGTGATTAATCTCAACGACCTCTCCAACGCCCTCAAGCCGATATTCCTACCAGGAGAACAACTCGAAGTGCGTGTCATCAAAGTGGGAGAAGAGGCCGGCCAAGGGGTTGGCTATCTGGAAGACGGCACGATGGTTGTTATCGAAGGTGGCCGCGAATACGTCGGCCAGAATGTAGGCGTGAATGTCACCAGCGTTCTGCAAACAAGCGCCGGCCGGATGATTTTTGGTAAGTATGAGAATCACTCTGGGTAAGTTAATACCGTCAGTCCCGCTCAGATGAGAATCCTGAGTATTGACGAATCATCTGTCCCCCACCGGTGTCTGAAAGTAGTGGGCTATCGTATAACAAAGTTGTAGGGTGCAAATCGCAAAAGTGTGTAAGTATGAATCGAATACTTAAATCTGTGCATTGTTTGGTTGCCGCCGTTTGTCTTCATCATTCTACGGTGGTCGCTGGCGAAGCTTCGCAGGCCACCAACTCGGAAGTCACGATCGTCATCGATACCGATGCGGAGGCAGGACCACTTTACAATTTCTGGAATGTCTACCCGGTGACCGTGCAGGCCCCATTCAAGGATGACGAGAAGCATAGTCAGCTTCGGCAGACTTGTCGGTTCGCCAAGTACATCAACTGTGTGCGTTTCCTGGGAGGTATCAAGCAAGAAAAGGATGACTACTTCAGGGGTGTTGACGCAGACGGCAACGCGATCTGCGACTTTAGCGAAGCCATCGAGCTCCTCTCGGGCATCAGAAGATGCGGCTTCACACCCTGGATCGTGCTCGACAACGTCCCTGCCGCGATGTGCGAAAATCCTACCATGAACATGTACGGCAACACGGAACCTCCGGCAGACTTCAGGGTATGGTCGAGCTACGTGCGACAGCTTGTTCGGGCTCTTGTCGAAGAGTTTGGACTCGACGAAGTGAGTCAATGGCGGTTCCGCGTGGGAACGGAGCCCGACCTCAAGCCGGGGCATTGGTCCGGCACAAAGGAACAGTACCTTGCACATTACGATCACACCGTAGCGGCCGTCCTCGAGGTGATCCCTGAGGCCGACATTGGCCCGGGCAACATCGTCGATCCAGCGAAGAAGAGGAAATGGCATGCCTGGGGTATGGAGATTATTGACCATTGTGCCACCGGGCGCAATTATGCAACAGGCGAAATAGGCACTCCGATGAAGTTCTTCGCTACTTCCTACTACACAGATGTGGGCACTTCCGACGAACGGTTCGATAGGTTGGTCAGCATGGTTCGTGAGAAGCTCTCTCAGTACCCCCAATTCGAGAAACTTCCTGTCGAGATCCAGGAGTTCGCCATTCTGAGTGAGAATGGAAAGTGGATCGTGGGCGAAGGAACAGAGTGGGGAGGCTCGTGGATGGCACACATTGCCAACAAGATATACAAGAATCGCGTCCCCAGGGCCTTCCAGTGGGAATGGAATACCACCAAAGGAGGTGGCATCCCCATACCACTAACCAACGTAACGGAGATGCTCGACAATAGGGTCGGTGACACGAGGCTGTCAGTGCAGTCGTCTCAAGAGAGTGAAATTGACGACATAGGGTGCATCGCCACTAAAAACGGCGAGTCTATCGACCTTATCATCTACCGTCACTTGGCCACGCGAGATGATGGCAAGCCACAGAAAGTGCAACTTACTCTCCAGGGAGAACTGATCGCGGGTAGAAACTGGCGCATAACACAGGGCAGTATCATCAACAGCCAACATTCCGGTTTCATTCGTCAACAACAAAGCGACATCAAAAAAGCATTCGAGAAGGAGCCTGAAGATTCAGACATCTTTGCGGTCGCGGCTGGAGTCATGATATCCAATCGAGAAAAATACTTGAGCATGAGCAAACTCAGCCTGCTCGAGACTCTCCCGGAACTTCTCGTGGAAGATTCCGGAAACATTTATTTTGAATTAGAACTCGAAGGCCACAGCGTAATCAAGTTGCACTTGGAATGACGGAGCAATAGACCCGTGCCGCCAAATCTAGCTTTGGCTACATCCGCTCGACGACTTCAATCCCCAGTAGCTCCAATCCATAGGCAATTGTCCGTGCCGTAAGATCGCACAACAGCAAACGGCTTGTGCGGACATGATCATTCTCCGCTTTGAGCACAGGGCAATTCTCAAAGAAAGCCGAGTACTTGCTCGCCACATCGAAGAGATACGCCGTCAGGTGGTTGGGGCGATAATCGGTGGCGACGCGCTCTAAGGCTTCGGTCAGTTGCAGAAGGGCCAAGCCTAATGCCCGCTCAGCGGGTTCGTTGATTTGAATCTGAGCGCCGCTGGCTCTCAATTGCTCAAGGTCGATGTTCCCCTTGGCAAAGATGCTGCGAACCCTCGCATAGCTGTATTGCATGTAGGCAGCCGTGTTGCCTTGCATGGCGAGCATCTTGTCGTAGCTAAAGACGTAGTCGCTGGTGCGATTGTGTGAGAGGTCGGCATATTTGATCGCACCAATCCCCACCCGCTGAGCCACTTGCTGGCGTTCCTCAGCAGAGAGCAACGGTTCATCGCGGGCATCGTCATTGGCGCTCACGATCGCCAGCGCCCGTTCGACAGCTTCGTCCAACAGACCACCGAGGCCCACCGCCGTGCCTGAGCGAGTCTTATACGGTTTGCCATCTTCGCCCAGCACCGTGCCAAAGCTCACATGCTCCAGCTCAATTTGATCATGACCCCACAATCGTGCAGTGGCAAACAATTGATTGAAATGCAGCGACTGGCGATGATCGACCACGTAGACAAGAGCGTCGGGCGACCATTCTTGAACTCGATATGCAATTGTAGCCAGGTCGGTTGTGGCATAGAGAAATGCCCCGTCCTGTTTTTGCACGATGAAGGGAGCGTCGATTCCGTCAATGAAAATGCACTTCGCCCCTTCACTTTCAGTTATAAGGTTTTTATTGTTCAGCTCCTCCACAACCCCGGCTAAGCGATCTTCATAAAAACTCTCGCCGAGGGTGTGATCAAAGGTGACCCCCAAGCGCATGTAAATGGCGTCCATGCTTTCCAGGCATGCCGGTAGAAACTGCTCCCACAACCCCCGGTTCTCAGTATCACCGGCGTGTAGCTTGGCTGTCTCAGCCAGCACGGCTTGGCCGATCCCCGTATGTTCGGCAGCCAATGCGGACAGGGCTGAATCGTCGTCTACAGCAGCCAGCTTCTTGCGGAGTCCATCGAGCGTCTCACGCAACTGAGCCAACTGATTCTCTGCTTGTTGCAGTTGCCGATTGTGCGCCTTGCGTGCTTTGGGGTCCTCAAGCTCGGTCGAATCGTGCAACTGTTCCAATTGATGGGCCGCGGCAATGATCTGCTTTTCGACGGCAGGCAATTTGTTGTCTTTGGTGTCGTGATAGTCGACCAATTGGTTGACCAATCGATATAGTCGGCTCAGCTCAGCCACTGGCTCCTTGGCAAAGGCTTGTTCATCGACAAGGTTCTTGAAACCATAGATGATCATCCCAAACTGGGTGCCCCAATCGCCAATGTGATTGTCGCTGATCACGCGGTGCCCCAGAGCCTGGAGTACCCGATACAAGGCGGCACCAATCACGGTCGAACGGATGTGCCCCACGTGCATTGGCTTGGCCACGTTAGGGGCCGAATAATCGAGCACGATGGTCTTCGGCTTGTCGGCCGGGGTCACCCCCAGCGATTTGTCCTGAACCATTGCTTGCAGTTGCGTAACCAGAAACTCTTTGCTTATTCGCAGATTGATGAATCCTGGCCCGGCAATCTCTGGGGGATCGCAGAGGTCGCTTACTTCGAGCAACTCCACCAACTGACCTGCAATCTCGCGGGGTGGCTTCCCCAACCGCTTTCCTAACGGCATGGCACAGTTCGCCTGATAGTCGCCAAATTTGGCGTCCTGGCTCGGCAGGACCATTTCTGCGTATTCAATCGCTGCCGGATCTAAATCTGCAAGGGCAGTGCGAAAACGAGAGCGAAGTTCTGCCAGAATATTCATCAGTCGTCGGACGGGTTTTGATTACTGATGAAGGGAAGCGGCACGTGTTCGGCAGACCCCCAGAATTGTTCCAGGGCATAAAACTCACGAGTTTCTTCGTCGAAGAGGTGCATCACAACCGTGCCATAGTCCAGCAAGATCCAGCGACTCTCGCTGTAGCCTTCCAATCCCATTCGCTTGTCGCCCATTTCCTGCTCAAGCGTGCGGTCGATTTCTTCGCTGATTGCATGCAATTGCCGCCGACTGTTGCCTGTGACAATGACAAAGTAGTCAAACTCCGGCGTGATGGGCCGCATGTCGAGCACTACGATGTCTTGCCCACGGTTGTCGTCGGCGGTGCGCGCAGCGGCCAGGGCCAATTGCAGACTGCGCTCAGCAGCGCGTTCGGCAGTGGGGGCAGATTCGGTAATAGTGTGACTCTCTATTTGGGGGATTTGGCGGGTTGGTGGAACCACGAATTCTACACCGATTTTGTCCTGTGGGGCTAGCCCCACCGAGGCAATGTAGCCTTGGCCACGAATGTCATCCCGAAGGGAGTTGTACGACCTGAGGGATCTGGGTAGAACCGAGTAAACAGTTCAGAAAACACCAATTAGGCTACTTAGATTCCTCGGTCGCTTAGGCTCCCTCGGAATGAAATCAGAGAACGAAGGTATTTCCATGAGCGATTTCGTAGAACCTGGTCAAAAGGCTCCCGCGTTTAACCTTTCTGCGGATGATGGCAGCAAAGTCAAATTGTCCGATTTCACAGGAAAGCCCGTTGTGCTGTATTTCTATCCTAAGGACGACACTCCGGGCTGCACTCGCGAGGCTTGTGCATTTCGCGACGCCAAGGCGGCGCTCAAGAAAGCGGGTGCTGTGGTGCTCGGAGTGAGTCCAGATGATGTGGCGAGTCACACCAAGTTTCGCGACAAGTACAAACTGAATTTTCCTTTGCTGGCCGACCCCGATCACAAGGTTGCGGAGAAGTATGGTGCCTGGCGCGAAAAAAACATGTATGGCAAGAAATCCATGGGCATCCAACGCAGCACATTCCTAATCGACCCTGCTGGCAAGATTGCCCGCGTGTGGAAACGCGTCCAAGTCGACGGTCACGATGAGAAGGTCTTAGAAGCTATCAAGCAGATCGATTGAGCCGCTTGCGGCTTTGCGTTACTACTGAGCGATGCGACGCCGTGGCACAATCGTCATCTCCGCGCACCAACCCCTGATCCCCCCGCCGCTTGTTAAAGCCTGCGGGGCGTGTCGATTGTCTCATAAAACTTGAGAGAAAACCGCGCTGCTTTTCTGGAAATCTCCCGCCCCGTTCTCAGGGGTCGGGTACATTTACTCAGAACACAGTAGCTTGTTTCAAACGAACTTCAGAATGGCTCCTCTAAACGTTTGTTTGGCAACACGGCTAGCTCGGCGCACTGTCAATGCTCCTCTGTGATTCCAGGCTTTTGAGAAACTTGCCTTGGCAGTTTTTCAGAGACAGTGTGTAAGAATTCGAGCCTGCCGACAGGACGGGGGTCTTGTCGGCAGGCAGTTTTCTCAACTTTTCGTTACTAGCTTCTCTATCATTCAGCCTATTCAATCAATACAGGATTTAATTGATGACTGACCCAGAAGTCGCTTCGTCAGAATGGACAGACATGGCTCCCTATCTGTCGGATTGTTTGCAATCGGATTTTCAGGACGACAGAGAATCGAAATTCGATAACCTGCCTGGAATCTTGCTTCGCGCAAAGCTCACGCCACTCGATTCGCAGAATCGGCCTATGGCTCCCATCACCGTGGTCGTTACCGCGATCGACGAACATACATTGGTCTTCAATCACTTCGTGCCGCTGCCCGCCCGACTGGCAATCGTGACGTTTGAGAAACAGGGCATGAGCACCTACTCGGTGGAACTGGAACTCACTTGGTGTCGCTTTGACCAGCGACAACGCTACACCAGCGGCGGCCGCTTTGTCATGCCGTTGGGTAGAACCGCATAGTAGGCAGACGGACCCGTGGTGCGCGTGGCACTTGCGGGGACGGGTTTCTCCCTCCCTTGGATAGGGTGGTCGCTGTGGTGGCGGCCGCCCTATCTTGTTTTGTGGGGTTTGGATTGTTAGCCGCGATGCGCCTGCCGAGTTTCACGAGGCGGAGTAGAGCGCGTCTTCAAATTCTCCACGAAAACGCGCTCTGCTGCGCTGGCGCTGCGCATCGCGGCTAACAATAGTTTGACATTCTCCGTGCCACGGCGGTATATTCAGGGCCATCAGGCAGCGTGCCCGGAACCACGCTCGCCAACTTCTATTCTCGTGTTTGCGCTTTCATGCGCAGAGAGGAGCAGGTTATGTCGCGGGTCTTTTTTGTGACAAGTCTGGTGCTGG
Source organism: Bythopirellula goksoeyrii (assembly GCF_008065115.1). Lineage (NCBI taxonomy): Bacteria > Pseudomonadati > Planctomycetota > Planctomycetia > Pirellulales > Lacipirellulaceae > Bythopirellula > Bythopirellula goksoeyrii. The sequence goes on from NZ_CP042913.1 coordinate 1,389,989, forward strand.
TGGCTTTTCTATCCCTCTTGCCTTCAGAGCGTGCTGTGGCACAGTTTGGTGGTGGGGGATATGGCGGAGAAGGAGGATACGGGAGAGGTGGATTTGGTGGTGAATATGGGGGACGTCAGCAACGGGATCGTGAGCGAAGTGTATCTACAACTATTTCCGATTCAAAAGCGGAAGAGAAAATCGAAGCGGTGCTCAACGAGTTGCTTAAATCGCCATTGCAATATGAGGATCAACCACTCAATGAGGTGATCAATACTCTGCAAGACGAATACGATATTCCAATTATTTTTGACAATGTAGCACTCGATGAAGTTGCTATCAGCCCAGACACAGAAGTCACTATCAATCTCCGAAATATCTCGTTGCGGTCGGCGCTGAATCTGATTCTTAAACAACCGGGCCTTGAAGATCTCACCTATGTTGTCTCAGAGGAAGTGCTGCTCATTACTACCCATGAGAGAGCCAACGCCACGCTCGTTGTGCAAGTTTATCGCGTAGAAGACTTGGTGAACAACTATTCACAAGTGCCCGGGGGGAATCAGAAGAACCCCTACAGTTCACTCAGCCAAGTGATCAGTAGCTGCGTGGAGTATGATTCCTGGATGACCAACGGCCGTGGTGAGGGTGAGATCAAGCTTATGCAACCCGGGATGTTGGTTGTTTCCCAGACGAGGCATGTTCAGGAGCAAGTGGGAGAACTCTTGGAGAAGTTGCGAGAGACTCGGGCTGAGATCGAGGAGGAGTAGCGTTCCATCGCGCTCCTCTTAGTCTAGCGGGACTCGACTGCCGACTTGTGGCTAAACGGAGGACACCCTTGTTCACGCGGAAAAACGTGCGATGATGGTGCGCATGTTGCACTTGGGCACCACTGAGATCGTCGACACTTTTGCCGAGGCGTTTCGCATGCGCTATGTGCGGCTTGTAGTAACGGCCGCCGATGACTACTGGCTCGATGCAGCGCTGCGAGAGGTTACTGGCTATGGCTCATCGGTGATCGGTTGCGATGCGGAGATTGCTGTCGAGCATTTCGTAGACTCGAGCGAGACACCAGACGGCCGTCTCGGTGCGGCCATCTTGGCATTCGGATTCTCTGTGGACGCATTGGCCAAATCAATTCCCAATCGCGTGGGACAATGCTTGATGACTTGTCCCACGACCGCTGTGTATAACGGACTGCCTACGGCCGAAGAGCAGATTGCGCTCGGTAAATATTTGCGATTTTTTGGCGATGGATTCCAGAAGAGCAAGGTGCTTGGCGAGCGGCGGTATTGGCGAATCCCCGTGATGGACGGTGAGTTTCTTGTCGAAGAGCAGGTTGGTGTTGCCAAGGGTGTTGCCGGTGGGAATATCATCCTCCAAGCTACCACAAGCGAGGTGGCACTTGCCGCTGCCAGGCGAGTGGTCAAGGCCCTTGCTCCACTTCCAGGAGTGATAACTCCATTCCCCGGTGGTGTGGTCCGCAGTGGCAGCAAAGTCGGTTCGAAATACAAAGGGATGGTCGCTTCGACCAACGATGCCTTTTGTCCCACGCTCCGAGGTCGGGTGGAAACCGACCTGTTCGAGGATGCATCTTGCGCTTACGAGATCGTTATCGACGGCGTCGACGAGACAGCAGTTGCCAAGGCGATGACCGCCGCACTCCATGCCGCTGCCGGAGAAGGGGTGCTAGCCATCTCGGCAGGAAACTACGGCGGCAAACTCGGTAAGTTCCATTTTCATCTGCACGAACTTCTTAAGGCACAATAGTATGGGTTCCAAGGAAGATATCTCTCGCAGAGGCGCTGAGACGCAGAGAAGAGGATGTAACGCTTTCCTCTGCGCCTCCTCGTCTCTGCGAGAAACCCTTCTTCCATTATTTCTTTCAGCTCTAATAGCAAGTGTTGTCATTGCTGAAGAACCACTCGACGGCAAGGACGGCCGTCCGCTCGCACTCGATCAGTTCATGCCAAGATCCCAACTGGTCGTTCCAGAGCATCATCCGCAACGCGCCAAGTTTCCTGCGGTAGATATTCATGTGCATTGCCGCTACAAGCTGCATCAGACCCCCGAGGCACTTGCGGAATTCGTGCGGCTGATGAATCACCAAAACATCGCCGTCGGTGTGAGTCTTGATGGGGGTTTGGGAGAGCGACTGGCCGAGCACAAAAAATTCTTGTGGACCAAGTATCGCGACCGGTTTGTCATCTTTGCCAACATTGATTGGCAAGGGAAAGGAAAAAAAGAAGAACCTGCGACCTGGGATTGCCACCGACCTGATTTTGGGCATCGGATGGCCCTCGCACTCGCCGAAGCGAAAGAGCAGGGTGCCTCAGGCCTGAAAGTTTTTAAGATGCTAGGTCTCAAATACCAGAATCCCGATGGATCACTGATTGCGGTGGACGACCCGCGCTGGGATCCAATTTGGCAAGCTTGTGGTGAGTTAGGTTTTCCTGTGTTGATCCACACTGCCGACCCTGTGGCATTTTTTGAGCCGACCGATCGATTCAATGAACGCTGGGAAGAACTCCAACGACATCCAAATTGGAGCTTTGCTGGCGAAGAGTTTCCTACCCATGCGGAACTGCTCAAGCAATTCTTGAACGTCGTCAAGCGGCATCCGCAGACTGATTTCATCGGGGCCCACATGGTCAATATTCCTGAGAACCTCGGGGAGTTAGGTAATTGGCTTGATAAGTACCCCAACTTATATGCGGATCTCTCCGCTCGATTAGCAGAGATTGGACGTCAGCCCGTTACGGCGAGGGCATTTTTCATCAAATATGCCGACCGAATTCTGTTCGGCACAGATGGACCTCGATCCGCGAGGAGGCTCAACCCCCATTGGCGACTTCTGGAGACCCACGACGAATATTTTCCCTACGCTGAGGACCAATATCCGCCCCAGGGAATGTGGAATATTTACGGCCTCGATCTACCTGACGAGGTGCTGAGAAAGGTTTATGCTGAGAATGCGGCACGCCTGATTTCAGGGGTTCGAGAGCGTTTGGCGAAATATACTGCAGAAGTGACTGAAGCCCAGGCAACGAGTCCATGAGTTGTGCTGTCAATTTCTTTCCCCAATGTGAACCTGAATGCCACAGGATACTCACCAATCCGCCAAAAATAGTTGCATAGGCGTGGAGTTGGCTGTTAAACTTGCACCTTGCGCCAAGCAACTGATTTTGGCTCTTCTGTATTCCAGGATTTTGAGAACATGACCACGCCTACCGATTCTACTGATTCCACGCGCGCGTTGCCGGAGTCGAACCACGCATCTGACAACGGTGTCGATGCAACCCAGGGGAATGAATCCTCGATTGAAGCTGCCGAGAGCGTTCAGGAACAATCAGCGAGTGAATCTGTTGCTCAGCCATTGCCAACTCAAGAGCCAACTGCATCTGTCTCGCAGTCCCCGCAGCCAACCGATATCGATACTGGCCCCGCAGTCGAACCTCCAGCGGAGCAGGCGCAATCGAGCGACCCTGAGCAGGCCCGACCCAGCGAACGAATTCAAATTGGTACTCAGCGCGCGACCTCTGGCGAGGAAGCTCCCAAGGCGAAGCCGATGAATCCCGGTACGGCAACCGAAGCAGCACCGAAGAAAAGCAACTACCCGCCTCCGAATATCCGCGATGCCTTAACTCCAGAATTGGAAGCTGAATTAGCTGCTGCGTTAGGGGGGGAATCACTCGACAATTTGATCGAGGGAAGTGCCACCGCGGTGACTGGTGCCGAGTTGCCTGTCGACACAAAAATCACTGGCAAAGTAACCAGCATCCATCGCGACGATATCTTCGTCGATCTGGGAGGTCGCAATCAAGGTCTGCTTCCTTTGAAGCAGTTCGAGAAGACGGCGCCTCCCGAAATTGGAACGCAGGTAGAAGTTGTGGTCACCCGATTCGATGCCGAGCAGGGTTTGTATGACGTTTCACTTCCCACCGCCGCGGTCCAAGTCGGCAATTGGGAAGATGTGGCCGAAGGCCAGGTCGTCGACGTCACGATTACCGGTGCGAACAAGGGAGGGCTTGAGTGCATGCTTGCCGGCATTCGCGGATTCATACCCATGGGCCAAATCTCGATCTATCGCATTGAGAATGCCGAGGAGTACGTCGGCCAGAAGCTTACTTGTGTTATCACTGAAGCGAACCGCGGTCGCGGCAATCTAGTGCTCAGCCATCGGGCGCTGATGGAACGCGAACGCAAGGAACAAAAAGAAAAATTGCTTGCCGAGATCTCTGCCGGCGATCTCCGTGAGGGAGTCGTCCGCAGTCTGCAAGATTTTGGCGCTTTTGTTGACTTAGGTGGTGTCGATGGTCTCATTCACGTGAGCCAGCTCAGTTGGGACCGCGTGAGTCATCCCAAGGATGTGCTTGCCGTGGGGCAAAATGTCAAAGTCCGCGTTGAGAAAATCAACGCCGAAAGTGGCAAGATTTCGCTTGGCTACCGTGAACTGGGTGACAATCCCTGGGACAGCGCTGAACAGAAATTTCCCGTTGGCGCGCGTGTCAAAGGATCTGTGACCAAGCTCATGCAGTTTGGTGCGTTTGTGCGACTTGATCCCGGCGTGGAAGGCCTGATTCACATTTCTGAGATGGGTCACGGCCGGGTTAATCGCTCTAGCGACGTGGTGAGCGAAGGCCAGGAGGTCGAAGTGAAAGTGGTTTCATTTGACCGTGATGCCCAGCGAATCGGACTGTCGCTCAAGGCGTTGCTCCCGCCCCCTGAAAAGGCACCGCAGGAATCCCGCGAAAGCGAACACCCTGCCCCAGAATCGGTAAAACGCCGAGAAAAAGAGTCGGACAAAAATCTCAAGGGAGGCATCGGCGGACCTAGTGGCGGTGAGAAATTCGGTCTCCGCTGGTAATAACCGTGAGGCAACACCTCACACGGAATCCGAGAAAACGCAACCTTCAGCGCATTTCGGGGTTACAATAGAGATAGCCCAGCCGGAGGGCCACGCCCTCCGGGATTCCCGGACCGCGTTGCGGTCCGACAGGATTGAGATCGCTCGGCAAACTGTTTCTGATCGTTCAACAGGTATGTTAGTTATGCAGGACAAAGGCCTCTCGGCAATTTACACTTTGTTGGCAGTTTGCCTCGCTCTGCCGCAGCTTCCCGCGACGGCCGTCGAAACGGTCCTCCTCGATCAAAAGGGTGAGCCCCAGCAGCTTATCGGCGAAGTGGTGCTGGAAGATTCTGCGGGGAGCCTCTTGCTCGAAACCGATGAAGGTGCCTTCCATACGATCATGGCGAACATGATTCGCAGCCGTGAAAGTGACGCGAGACCTCTTGAGCGGCTCGACAAGGATGGCATGGCCGAACGGCTGCTTGCTGAAATGGGTCCCGGCTTCCAAGTGTACCAGTCGAAACACTACGTCGTGGTTTACAACACGACAATCAAGTATGCCACTTGGTGTAGTTCGCTATTGGAACGGCTTCAGCGAGGGTTCCTGGCCTACTGGAAAAAACAAGGCTGCGAGGTTGAGCAGCCGGAGCATCCATTGGCCGTCGTCATCTTCGGCAATAAGGCATCCTACATTCAGTATGCCAAGAAAGAACTCGGGCCCGCCGCAGGTTCGGCGATTGGATATTATAGTCTCAAGACGAATCGCATCGCCATGTACGATCTGACCGGCATGCAGGCCCTGCGACGTGAGGACACGAGGCGTGGATCGTCGCACGACATCACGGCGATGCTCTCCGAGCCTGAGGCCGCCCCCTTGGTCGCCACCATTGTCCATGAAGCAACGCACCAAATCGCCTTCAATTGTGGAATGCAAACCAGGTTTGGAGCCAATCCCGTCTGGCTCGGCGAGGGATTGGCCATGTTTCATGAGACTCCCGACCTCGGCAGCAATCGTAGTTGGAGCGGCATCGGCAAAGTAAACTACGATCGCTGGGACCGCTACCGCAACAATGCCAACAATGATCGGGTAGCCCCCCTGCGGGCCTTGATTGTGAGTGACGAGCGATTCCGCAATCCTCGCATGGCAGTCGACGCCTACGCCGAGGCTTGGGCCTGGACCTACTTCTTGATCACCTGGCACACCGACGAATATGTGGCCTACATGAAACATCTCGCCGCAAAACCGGTGCTTTCCGTTGACGACAAACGGACTCGGCTAGCGGACTTTACCAAGCATTTCGGCAGAGACTTCGACGCCCTCGAAGACGAATTCTACCGCCGCATGTCACGAATTGACTGAAAGGTAGCGGTTGGTGCCTACAGGCTGGTTGCAGATGGAGGCATCGGGCAACGGCTTATCGAGTGCCACCAGGCTCGCTGCTCATTCTGTACAGGAGAATTCTCATGGCATCCGAACAAGTGAAATCAGTGCTGGACAATACGCGGAGCTTCCACCGTTGTGCGAAAGAAATGTATTCCCGGCTTGCCAAGGATTGCGAAGAACAACGAGCTTCCATGCTGCTTGATTATCTGAGCGAGCACGAAGCACGTCTTGAGGATGCGATCACGCAAACCGAGGCGGATGTGTCGGCGAAGGTGCTCAACACTTGGGTGCAGTCGAGCGAAAGTAGTACGCATTTGATTCAATGTCAGGAACTGCAGGCAACGTCTCAGTCGAAGGCATCGTTTGACGATCTCGTAGAACTCGCTCTGAAGCTTGATGATCAGGTCATCGCAGTCTACCAAGATCTGGCCCAACGAGCTGAACCAGCTTGGCTACAGGATGTGTTCGAGAGCCTCCTTGAAATGGAACAAGCCGAGGAAAAACAACTCGCCAAACAAGCCCTTCGTGGCATGGATCTGTAAAGGTCGACCGTCCTTTCGCAAAAAGACTCCCGACGGCTCTGTAGAAAACATCCCGTGCTAGCTAAACATTGACGCAGGCGGCACTCGTATAGAGTGCATGTCAGTTACCAGTAAGTCTCCGATTCAAGTCGTGTTGGCCGCGCTTGCTACTGCGCGTCGTGGGCTGCCTGCCTATTCTCACATTTGTAGCCCCAAGACATTCACCCAGCATCAGCTGTTTGCCTGCCTTGTTCTGAAGAACTTCCTTAAGACCGACTATCGAGGCGTGGTTGACCATTTAGTCGATCATTCGAATCTGGTGGAGTTACTAGAATTAACCAGGATTCCTCACTTTACGACACTTCAAAAGGCGTCGCGTCGACTCTTGGCGGCTGACAAAGCCAAACGTCTGATGGACGCCACCGTCCGACAACAAATGGGGCGACGGAAGCGGGTAAGTTCGGCGGCGATTGATTCCACTGGATTGCAATGCGGAACAGCAAGCGCCTACTTCGTTCGCCGTCGCAAAAAAGTCGAAAGTCCCTGGAAAACCGTGGTTTATCACAACTATCCCAAGTTGGGCATTGTTTGTGACACCAGCAATCACTTCATCCTGGCATTCCAAGCTGGTCGCGGACCACGACCTGACATAGACGAGTTCCGTCCGCTAGTTGCTGATGCCTTGAAACGAGTGCGGCTCTCTCTGATGACTGCCGACGCCGGTTACGATTCGGAGCCCAATCACCAATTCGCCCGCGATGGACACGGCATCCGTACGGTCATCCCTCCCAAGCATGGCAGGCCGACTAAAAAGCCAGCCAGAGGTCACTACCGTCGCTTAATGCAAACCCGCTTTGATCGAGAAATCTATCGAAATCGGGTGCAAGTCGAGACCGTGATGTCGATGATCAAGAGAAGGCAGGGATCCCACGTACGTGGGCACAAATATTGGAGCCAATGTCGAGACCTAAGATTGATCGCACTCACCCACAACATCATGATTCTTGTGCTTGTTGAGGTTTTCTACAGAGCCACTCCCGACCCTTTTGAATTTCTTTTGAATTTCCCTGCGTTGCCAGCAAGAGGTATACGCACAAGAAGTCCGGCAAGCGTCGCACCAAGAAGCTGATGTACGCGGTTTGGAAAGTTCGCCTGACCCCCAAAGAGATTCGCGAAACCTACCGCACTCGCTTTGGCATCGAGACCAGCTATCGCCAGATGAACGAAGCGCGGATCAAGACCTGTACCCGGGACCCCGCCTTGCGGCTGCTTTTTGTTGGCATCGCCTTGGTGCTGCGAAACGTTTGGGTCTGGCTGCATTTCAAGATGGCCAAAGGAAAATGGAGCGACCAACCGCAACTATTCCTAAAGTTACTCCGCTTCCGAGAAATGCTACTCTGGATCAGCCAAGTCGTTGGAAAGCACCTCGGAGCCGACCGCAAGCAAGGCATCGAATATGAAGCCTATCAAAGACTTACAGAAAACTACTGAAGCATGTAGTATTGGGAACTACTGAAGTTCTTTTCTACTTTTGGGGGGCGCGCTGTGACTCGCTAGTTTTCCTAAGCAGACGCGAGAACGATATTCCTTGTCAACGAAATCAACAACAAGGCCAAACTAACTATCAGAATGGGCGCGGATTTCATCTCGAAATCAAAAAAAGGGCCTAAACACACCATGTCAGTGCCCTCCGGGAGTCAGAATCTACAACCCTGATAAAGAGGAGAACGGGCTTTGCACGGGAAAAATACATAAATGCCAGAGACGTCAAGAAAAACCAAAAAACTTTGTGCAAGTATTTGCAATCGCGTAACTTTTGGCTATATTGAGACCTAGAGAGTTGAGTAAGCCTCGATTTTCGCACAGTGGGAAACTCCCACTGTCCTTGAAAAGAAGGGGCAAAAAGTCCGTCTATTGGTTTCCGATCGTTTGCATACTTTTCAGAGCAAGGGAATTGGCTGCCAGTGAAAGGCTGTTTGGCCAGATAAATTCCAAACAGCAGGGATTTCATAGACGTTACGGTTTTCAATCCTAGTCTTTAGTACTATTCGCATTATTTTCTCTTTTTTGAACAATCCTATTCCTATTGGTGATAGGTGATATATGTCCAATGGACAAAAGCATAGGCGTATCCTCCTCATCGGTTGGGATGCTGCCGACTGGCGAGTGATTAATCCACTGCTCGAAGCTGGGAAAATGCCGGCACTCGAGTCGTTGATTAATCGCGGCGTGATGGGCAACTTAGCGACAATTCGTCCAATGCTTTCACCAATGCTGTGGACTTCTATTGCGACCGGCAAGCGGGCTTTTAAACATGGCATTCACGGCTTTGCCGAGCCGACGGCCGACGGAGGGGGAATTCAACCCATTTCCAATCTTTCACGTAAGGCGAAAGCTTTTTGGAATATTTTCAATCAGAGCGGCATGACAGGCAACGTAGTAGGCTGGTGGCCGAGTAACCCTGCCGAGCCAATCCGGGGCACCATGGTGTCTAATCTTTTTCAAATGGTTGCTTCTCATGATCCGAGTGAGCCTTGGCCATTACGCCCTGGTTCGGTTCACCCGCGTCACCTGATGAATACGCTTGCCGAACTGCGTTTTCATCCTACTGAACTTCACGAGAATCAGATCCGACCGTTTATTCCACATGCGGATGAAGTTGACCAAGAGGTGGATAGTCGCATGGGAGTTTGTGCGAAGATGCTAAGCGAATGCACGACAGTGCACGCAGTAGCTACTCATTTGGCACAGACCGAGCTGTGGGATTACATGGCTGTCTATTACGATGCCATTGATCACTTCTGCCATGGGTTCATGAAGTATCATCCACCCCAGCAGGAACATGTGAGTGATACCGACTTTCGGCTTTATTCGAATGTTGTAGAGGCGGCCTATCGATACCACGACATGATGCTTGCAACCTGGCTGAGTCTCGTAGGTCCAGAAACCACGATTGTATTGCTTTCGGACCACGGATTTCATCCTGACCACTTGCGTTTGCAGCAGATACCCTCCGAACCGGCAGCTCCGGCGGCGGAACACCGTGATCTAGGAATCCTGGTCATGGCTGGTCCCGACATCAAAAGGGATGAACGCATCTACGGAGCTACTTTACTCGACATTTGTCCCACTTTGCTTGCTGTTGCTGGACTACCAATCGCGGACGATATGGATGGAATTCCATTGTTCCAGGCCTTCAAATCGCAAATAGATATCGAGCGAATTCCTAGCTGGGAGGATATCCCAGGGGATACTGGCCAGCACCCTAGCGAAGCAACACTGAACCCACAAGAATCTCAGCAGGCCATCGAACAATTAGTCGAGTTAGGCTACATCGAAAAACCTGCCGAAGACGTGCAGGACGCAATCCAACAAGTTCTTCGCGAACTGAAATATAATCTAGCTCAGTCCTACATGGACGCAGATCTACACCAAGACGCAATCGAGATACTAGAAGTTTTGCACTCGGAATCTCCGAATGACAATCGTTTCATGTTGCGAATGGCACTTTGCTATCAAGCTTTAGATGACATCGACAAGTTAGAGCTTCTTGTGGAAAAGATGAAGCAGGCAAGTGCTGAGCTTTCGAAGCAGTCTGTTATAAAACTTGTTGATCAAGTTCAGATTGTGGTTCAGCGAGTTTTCACTGAACATTCTGAGAAGAATGCGGAATCTAGCGAGTCCCCTCCAGCGGAGACACTTGAATCTTCTACTCAGCTTGCGGATCCCGTTTCCACCGAGACCAATGGCGATGTGAAGTCCAACGAGGATTGGTCTGCGCTCAATGACTTTATAGCTTCTCTTAAAAAGAAAGATGACCAGCCGAGCAGAGAGGGGTGTTTGAATGAAGACACTCCCGAAAGTTTGCCGCTGAAGAAAGTAATTGAGCTGGCGAACGATGAAGAGAAGCAAAAAATCCACAAGTTGGTTGCAGCTGTCAGGAGCAATCCCTATTCCTTTGACTACCTTGAGGGATATGTAGAGCTGGCTAAAGGTCATATTGAGACCGCTCTTGAGTTTTTCCGTCGGGCAGAACAGGCCGAACCACTTCGTCCATGGCTTCCAATTCAAATTGGAGAGGCTTATCTGCAATTGAAGAAATGGGCAGACGCCGAGCAAAGTTTTCTCAGAGCATTGCAAATGGACGATGAGAACGCATATGCGTTCGCTGGCTTAGCCAGGAGCTACTTGGGTCGACGCATGAACCAAGAAGCTGCGAATGCTGCGATTAATGCAGTTGGTATTCTCCATCACTACGCATTTGCTCATTATCTTTTGGGTATCGCCTTACATCGTTTGGGAAAAGTTAAGCGAGCGGTTCAAGCCTTTGAAATGGCCGTCACTATCAATCCGAATTTTGCGGAAGCCCATCGGCGTCTGGCTCTAATTGAAGAAAAATCTCTCGGCAATACTCCGAAAGCAAAGGAACATCGAAAGCTAGCAAGACGTGGTTACTTTTCTTCACTGCGAAATCGACCCAACGTACTGCCAAAACCTGTCTTTGGCATTGCATGCCCGGGGCAGAAGGCAGGCGGCAGTACTAACGGGTTTTCTCATGTAATTGAGAATCGCTTGGCATTAAGACCTGACATCAATCTAAACAATATCGTTACCGTTGTTTCAGGCCTACCTCGTTCAGGAACCTCGATGATGATGCAAATGTTGGGTGCTGGGGGCTTGCAACTTTTGAGTGATGAAGAGCGTAAGCCTGACAAGGACAATCCGCGTGGATATTTTGAGTACGAGGCGGTGAGGCGTCTGCAAAGTGAAACTTCCTGGATTGGCAAAGCTCGCGGCAAGTGCGTCAAGGTAATTGCTCAATTACTTCCCAGCCTACCGGAAGGGCGGTATCGCTTGATTTTCATGGATCGCGATTTGGACGAAGTGATCAGCTCCCAGCGAAGAATGTTGCAGCGAGTTGGCAAGGATGGCGCCGTCCTTTCTGATGAACAGTTGAAAAACACATACGCCAAACAGGTATCAATACTAGGAAAGCTGCTAAAGCGAAGTCGTATACCAGTACTCCTTGTAAATCATCGACAATGTGTTGAACAACCACACATTGTTGCTGACGAAGTAAACCGTTTCTTGGGAGGAAGGCTTGACACCACGGCAATGGTCCATGCTGTGGATCCCCGTCTCTATCGACATCGAGTAGATTCGTTGTGCGAAATGAAAAGTTGAAATGTAGACAAACTACACGAGTTACCACGAGATCCTCTTTTATCAACTCTTTTTATAGTGAGGTGCTTCAATAATGAAAAAGAAACAAAAACAAGCAAAAAGAGAGCGTCGCGCATTTGACGTTCGTTTACACAGCTACGCGAATCAGGCGAAACTGGCATTATCCGACACTGCATGGCGAGAGAAGTTGGGAGTTGCCTGCACGATGTCCGCTGCGGCAGGAGCAGCACTTTCGATGAGCCCAGCAGCCGAGGCCGGAATCCGGTATAGCGGGGTCGTAAACAACACCGTTGAACGACCGAATCCAGCAACCTTTCTTTATCCTGGACCACCACAAATCACGTATGGAGCATTTGGAAATTTTGCAATCACAAATACAGCGGGCTCCGAGGTAGGACGATTCGCATTAGCAGCACGTATTTTCAACGTTTATGGCTATCTCGGCATAGCTGCATTTGGGTCGACGCCAGCTATTTACTATCATTGTAACTCGGCTTGTGGTCCTACAGATCCCAATTTTCAGGCTCTCGGGCGACCTCGACTATCCAATGGAAGAATGCGACCTAGCCCTGTACCGGATGGAGTATCGATTGGTCCGTCTGGGGCTCAGTTCAATGAAGGCACGACGGGAGGAGGGACGTCACCAGTATCACTGACTTTCTTTGATCAACTTCCTACACCGGGCAACGACGACCGTTCGCTTCGCAAGTGGTCCTATGGAACTGAGCAGACTGATTTTCATCTCTGGGAAGGAAGCCCAGGAACTTTGTCTGCTGGTGAATTTGCTGGCATCAAACTAACGATCGACGGTCAGCCCCATTTTGGTTGGATTCGAATTGCAATTGCCAATGAAAACCATCCTCCTGGCACTGCGAATGCCCGTAACGGGAACCCATACCAGGTAACAGCAATCGACTGGGCATACGAAACGATACCCAACACTCCGATCTTAGCTGGCGACACCGGAGTTTCTGCGGGTTCGGCCGACTATGATGGTGATGGTGACGTAGATGGCAATGACTTCTTCGAGTGGCAACGCGGCAACTCGACAAATGGCTTAACACCCGGCGATCTGGAGTTGTGGCAGCAACAGTATGGAACAAACCCCTTGACGGCCGCAGTGGGTGCCGTACCTGAGCCGTCAACCGCAGCAATTCTTAGCTTGGGAGTTCTGGCATTAGGGGCAACAGGGGTGCGCCGACATCGAAATGTGAACAGGGATAGGCAGGAGCAAAGCTTGTAGCTCATGGCCCGAGATTGTTTCGTGGTCTCGTAGCGAGGTTTCACAATTCAATTAACCAATTATGGGGACCCCATGTTTTCACCGACTTAAGTGTACAAGTACTTTTAGTAGAGGATCTTCAGGTAACCGCTGTGGTAAACCTGCTAACTTTCTGTCTTTTCGTTTCTAACTTTGGAGGATTGACTAATGAATGAAGGCTTATCTTTACGAGTCCAATGGTTCGCAGTTGCTATGCTTGCCTCTTGCAGCTTTGCAGCATCTGCGGGGGCGACGATTCTTGTAGACGACTTCGAAAGCTATGCTGATGAGGCCTCGTTTGACGCGGCTTGGTTCCCTTCGGGAGCAAGTCAAGCAGCTACGGTACCTCCGTCGCTGGATACTGCGGTATTCCATTCTGGCTCACAATCGATGCGAATTGATTACAACTTGGGAAACGACCCCTTCTTCGGCCAGGTGAGACATAATATTTCTCCCTCTCAAGACTGGTCGAACTTAAGTGAAGTTGAGTTTTGGTACCTAGGCCAAGACACTAATTCCGAGGAGATACTAGGTTTTCGATTCTATACCAGTTTCGGAAGCGAAATCGGACGGGTCCAGTTTCCAATAAGTCAAACGAAAGTAACTACTTGGACACGGGGCGTATTGGACCTTAGCAATTTCACACCGGGAGGTGCAGTGGGGCAAGAGAACGACGTTGCACAGATTCGAATTGCTCTGACTGGGTCAGATTTTGGAAGTGGCGTGATTTGGATCGACGATATTCAAGGTGTACCAGAGCCTACCAGCATGGCACTGGTATTTTTGGGGTTATCTGGGGTCCTTCTTGTAAGCCGCCGGAGATGTGCTTGAGGTTCTTCTAGACTGAAAAACAGCCCGTCGCGATGTGTCACAACACGTCGCGGCGGTCTTGTTGATTTGAAAAGCCTTACTATTGTAGCTAATTGCTACACTAGTTCACGAAAAGATCTTGTTTCGAGTATTCAAAGGATTATTGCAAAATGCCTCGCTTTTCGATCAATAGACAATTCATGGTGCCACGGATTTTGCAAACCACGAGTTTGGCGTTTGCATTAGCTTTTATTGCCGTCAAAACAACTACCACCCATGCTCAGGTAAGCAATGTACTGAGCTCTTCGCATTCTGCTGGGATCACCCCTTCTCCCCAGGCTCAGAATGTATATGACTTGCTCACACAGCTAGAGAATAATTCACGCAACGGTATCAAACAGACCATCATGGGGCAGCACGTGCAAGCGCACAAGGAAACCTATGTTGGCCAGTACTATGACCGAGTCGGTCAAATTACCAATGGTAAGCTTCCCGGGTTTTTGGAGTTAGACATTGGTTCCGGCAACTATAGTTCATCGTATAGTGCGCCCTATCTTTACCAAGGAATGACTTTGGCTACGAATGCTTGGGAAAGTGGTGATTCTATAATCGGATACAGTTTCCATATGTCTGTTCCTGGTTCTCCTAGAAAGGCTTTCGAGTATGTTTTTCCCAAGCCCGAACACGACGATGCCTGGTTTGCGAGAACGATTGATAAGACGGGAAACACACCTGAGTACCAATTGCTGATGCAAGACCTGTCCTTCGCAGCAGATCGATTGGAAACGTTTAAGAACAATGACATCCCAATTGTGTTCCGACCCTACCATGAGATGAATAAGTTGGTCCATCCTTTCTGGTGGGGCAATCGAGATCCGGATGACTTCAAGGCGCTATGGAATCTCACGCACGAATATCTTGTCGAGGAACGAGGACTTGACAACCTGCTCTTTAGTTGGAGTACGTATGGGTGGGATGGAACTTACGGAGGTTCTCCATGGGAGTATTATCCCGGCGACGACAAAGTCGATATTGTCGGAGTGGATATCTACGAAGGCAATCCTTACTTTCCATCTGAGTTCTACAACGACATGGAATACTTGGATAAGCCGCGAATTGTTTCTGAAACCAACAAAATGCCTGCACGGTGGGGAGACAGTGTGTTCCCTCAAAGCGTTTCTGAAATCGATGCGCGTCCTTATGCGATTTGGACGATCTGGGGGAGCTTACTTGAACTCAATCTGGACGAGTCCACTCCAAATCAGTGGAACGTCTCATCAAATAACAAAGCTATTCGCGACACGTATAACTACTTCAGCAACCAAGACGGAATTTGGAGAGTTCTGAGTGGTGGGCCCAATGGAAGTTATGATTTTTCCTACCTTGCCGATCCACCAGCAACGAATCCTGATTTCAACGCGGACGGATTGGTAGATGGAAGCGACTTCTTGGAATGGCAACGTGGATATGGGACATTGTATGACAACACCCATTTGGAGGCTTGGCAATCGGCTTACGCTGGAGGAACTACGCTGTTGACTGCTTCCTCCATCGAGATACCTGAACCTCTCAGCGAGATAATGATACTACTCGGCATGACGATTGCATTGGCTCATAGCGGTAGAATCAACCGAGAGACTTATTGCTCGACTTAGCAATCAATTTGGATTTAATGTTAAGACGCTTCGCTTGGAGCAGCAACCGAATCACGCTCTACCAGTTGTGCTTCGATTGTTACGACGCTAGTCTTTTGCATGTCCTCGTTTAACCTCTTGAGGATCATCTCAGCGACTGCCTTGCCCATTTCTTCGCTATTTAGTCGCATCGTAGTGAGCGGAGGATGAAGGTTTTCAGCAAAATCTAGGTTATTGAAGCCGACTACCGATATATCTTTCGGGATCGAGAGTCCCAATTGGCAGGCAGCAGTGTAGATTAGCCTTGCTTCGTGATCTGACACGCAAAATACAGCAGTGGGACGAAAATCGCTTGAAAGAAGTTCAATTGCAACTTGCAACGCATTGTCACCAGAAGGATCTATCTTCCAACTACGGCACTGTACAGTTTTTCTTTTTCCGCACTTAGCCTCAAACGCTTCTCTACGCCTGATCGCCCAAGTTTGGGCCTCGATTTCTCGGGTTGAAAAGCATGCGATTCGGCGGTGCCCTCGTTTCATAAGATATTGAGCTACTGCCGCTGCGCCCTTTTGATCGTCTGTTTCCACAACGTCAGTTAACCCACCATTAGAAGTGCTATGATCTATCACTCCAACTGGTACCGCGCGTTCGATGAGATCGCGAAAATGTTCCCGGTATGCCACGGCATACGTTGGCCAGAGTATTAGTCCATCGACTCGACGATCCAACAAGCGACTTATTAACTCAAAGCCTTCTTCTTTTTGAGATTCAAACACCCCCAACTCCCGCCAGCCGCTGGGCCAAACTGTGATCGGAAGATAGTCAGAATCAGCCAACGTCGTATGGATACCGTCTAATACGCCTACCCAATACGAATCAAAAGGGGGTATCATCACTCCTATTGTTTTGGTTTGTCCACTCTGGATGCCACTTACGAGAAGATTTTGACGCCACCCCATGTCTTTCGAAGCACGGAGGACTCTGTTGCGTGTTTCAAGAGCATAACGATCTCCCTTGCCTCGTAGAATACGCGAAGCAGCGCTCAGAGATACATTGGCTTCTTGGGCAACGTCTTTCAGACGGGGCACCGAACATCGAGGCATTCTTGCACCATTCGTAGTTCAGATTGGGCTAGTTACGTATCGTACCTATCAAGGAACAAACATTCTCTCGGCTCAATGAGCGATCGATGCTTCGAGCCTAGTTTCATCAATTTTAAGCGTGGTGAAAAGAGGAAAGTTAAACCCGTATCGTGCCGCATTTCCGGCTAGTTTATTGACGGAGAAAACTTTTTAGTAATGACTGGACATGAGCTAATATAGCCATTAGAATACGCTAGTGCAAGTAGTTGCACTTAGCTTTTGCATGTAACTAATCTTTTTCAGTCTAAATTCGAAAAATCGTCAACTTTTCAGTCGGAATTGGCTTAATTGCCGGGCAAAATCGTTCAAAAATTTGCCTGGAAAAATGTCTGCTGTGACACCTAGCAGGGAGTCCTGATCTTTATCTGATAGTTATTCTTCTAATGGAGCAATTCCATGTTCGAAAAAGCGAAGTATTTGCTCAGTTTGTGTTTCAAAAATGAATCTGTTGGCATGAGTAGCCGATCCAAGGCAGCCAGGCGTGGTTCTTCTTCAGGGCAGGTCTCGTGCGAATGGATTCAATCGGCGGATCGTTCATACGAACACGCAGTCGTGCCAGTGTTCTGTCGTTCTCCAATCGGTCAGATAGGCCGGCAACATCTGTTCCAAAGGATGGCTAGTCGTGGCTGTTCACGGCAAGTTATTGGCTTTACTCTCGTGGAACTCCTAGTAGTGATCGCTATTATTGGAGTGCTGGTCGCACTATTGCTTCCAGCTGTTCAAGCGGCACGTGAATCTGCCAGACGGATGCATTGCGCGAATAATCTGCGGAACATCGGACTAGCGCTATTGAACTATCACTCCTCTCACAAGTCATTCCCACCTGCAATTACACTTCTTCCACGTGATGAATTGCCAGTCGGGACTCAAAACAATGCTACAGGAAATGGCACGGCACTTCGTCCAAACTGGGCTATTCTACTTTTGCCTTTCTTAGAGCAACAATCTCTATATGACAGTTTTGTCCTCAAAGACCCGTCGGGGAATAGTCTCTATATCAAGGATGACTTAAATCGTGTCCCGCGTAGCACAGAGCTTGAGATCATGATGTGCCCTAGCGACGATGGACACCAAACCCATTACGGTTTGACACCTGTCGGGTTTGATTGGGCCAGAGGAAACTACGCAATCAATTCCATGCAGGGGTTTGCACCCCGGTACAAGACGGATTGGGAAGAACCATCTTGGAGAGGAATATCAGGGGTCAACACGGGTCTAAGAATTGCTCAAATTGTTGATGGAACATCAAATACACTGTTGCTGGGAGAAATCCGTGTTGGGTTATCCGAAAGCGATCCTCGTGGAACTTGGGCTTTGGGGTGGTGTGGTTCCAGTGTCTTATGTCGCCATGCTACCAATCTCACGGGAGGTCCGAACACATGCCAAACAGGTGTTGATGATATTTTTGGAGCCGGCAAGATCCAGGCCGACGTCGGTATAGCCCGATTGGAAGCAGAATGCATGACCGTCTTTGCATCAGCTTCTTCTAGCGCTCAAACGGCCACGAGAAGTCGACACGTCGGAGGAATTAATGCCACGATGGCTGATGGTAGTACTCGATTCATAAGCGACTATATCGAAGCACCATTAATAGTTGGGACTCAAAACCCGGATTACAACCGAAGTTTGAGAGAAGAGGGTGGGGTCTGGCAGTACTTGAACATATCGGGTGACGAGAATTCGCTCGGAACAATTGAATAGGTGGTCTAGAGTGCATTTTGAGGAGCAGATACTTCGTAAAATCAATCTTGCCATTAAGTCCACTATGCATAAAGTCAATTAATAATGAATGCGATCGAAAAACAAGCCATTGGTATCCAATTGCTGGTGCCTCACAAGTTTTCCATCAAGCATTTCTTATTTACGGGAGCCTTCGTTTTTTGCTTAGGTTGCAATAGTGAACCCTTCGATTTTGTACAAGCTTCAGGTGACTTGGCCTATGAGGATGGCACTCCATTGCCAACCGAAGGTGGATTGAGAGTGATTTTTGCACCAACCCAACCACCTATCAACGGAGAAATGTATCCTCCTTCAGGGGCAGCTTTTCCCGACGCCACGGGAAAGTTCTCACGCGTTTCAAGTAGCCGTCCAGGTGGAGGTCTTGTACGTGGTGAACAAAAAGTAGTAATTCTTTACCAGGACCTTGATTCTAAGCGTTTCGTTCCGAAAGAATATACAAGTGCCGCTTCTACTCCACTGGTAGTCAACTCTGATGATGCGCCCTTCAAATTGAGAATCCCTCGCCCGTAGAATTCTGACATAAGTAGTGTTCCTACGCCAAAGCTATGAAATCGTGTTGAAATAAGTATTGCAACTCCGGAAATCGAAGGGAGTAATTGATCCATGGTGGATAGAAAGCAAGATTCCAAGAGTGGTTACTCTCGCAGAGAGTTCATTAAAGGGGCCGGCGTGGCTGCCTCGGGATCGACATTGCTCCTCGGCAAGGACAATCCTGCCGTGGGGGCATCTGAGAGCGAAGACCAAGGTTCGGGAATTCGTCGAATCCCAGGATCAGGCCAAATTCTAACGCTCGAAGTAAACGGTGTAAAGAAAAGTCTACATGTCACACCCAATACAACTCTTCTTCATGTGCTTCGAGAATCACTCGATCTTACGGGTTCAAAAGAAGTATGCGATCGAGGTTCTTGCGGTGCATGCACGGTACTCCTCGATGGGCGAAGCGTCAACAGTTGCATGCTTTTGGCTTTTGATGCCGAGGGAAAGTCAATCACTACAGTGGAAGGGTTGAGTAAAGATAATCAACTTGACCCAGTGCAAAAAGCATTCGTAGAAAACGATGCTTGTCAATGTGGATATTGCATTCCTGGTTTTGTTATGCGCACTCGTGCCTTGTTGAATGAAAAACCTCAATTGAGCAAAGAAGACATCAAGAGTGGACTGAGTGGAAATATCTGCCGCTGTGCAGCCTATTCAGCTATTCTCTCAGCAGTTGAACAAGCAGCTCAAGGAGGCAATTAATGGCTATTCAATTGGACAATCGCGTTGCACTGGAAAATGACGCCCCTCGAGCCGACATCCTTGAAAAAGTAACGGGGAAAGCCAAGTACACTACCGACTATTATCTGCCTCAAATGATGTGGGCTGCCTACATCCGGTCTCCGGGTGGACGCGTCCAGTTGAGGACTCCAGATCTTACTGCAGCTAAGGCAGTTCCTGGAGTATTGGAGATTGAGATTAAGAAGAGCGGCGGCGGTTATCATGGTGACCGCCTGGGGCATATTTGCGCTGATTCTCGTCAGGCTCTCGAAGAGGCAATGGCGGCTCTCAATCTCAAATTTGATCAACAAACTCCGCGAACCAGCTTAGAAAAGGAAATGACTCCCCTGGAGTCCTTAAACCCTCCTGAAAATGATGGGGAAGTGGCAGAGATCATCAAGCACAGCGAGCTTGTGGTTGAGGCAGTTTACTCTACTCAAGTTCAGACACACTGCTGCTTGGAAGCCCACGGAGCTGTTGTCGACCATAAAGGGAGCTCTGCAGTGGGCTATGGATCAACTCAGAGTAACATAGGATTTCGAGATGATCTTGCCCAACAACTTGGGCTCAAGGCGAATCAAGTTCAGTCAAATTGCGAATACGTAGGCGGCGGATTTGGAAGCAAGTTTGGCTTAGGGGTTGAAGGACGGCTGGCGTCACAGATGAGCCTAAAATATGGCCGACCGTGTCGAGTGATTTGCAACCGAAAAGAAGAGCAGATCGATACCGGCAATCGCCCAGGAAGTTTGCAGTCCATGAAGCTTGGTCTCTCGCTGGATGGCAGTATTCGAGGCGGCCGAATAGCTACTTGGGGATCCGTTGGCCCTACCGGGGGCGGCCAATCTTCAGACGGTGGAGGGGGTGGCGGTGGAGTGAGAAACCCCTCGCGCTACCAGTTTGGAACGATTGCAAAGACCCACGAAGATGTGACTCTCAACGGTGGATATCCCACTGCCATGCGGGCGCCGGGCCATCCTCAAGCAATGTTCGCCATAGAACTCATGATGGATCTTATGGCCGAAAAAGTCGGAATCGATCCGCTCGAGTTTCGAATCAAAAACGAGAAGAATGCTACGCGTCAAAAAATGCTTCGCGCAGGAGCTGAACTGATCGGTTGGTCAGATCGACAGCCAGCTGGATCGACGGATGGTCCCATGAAACGCGGATATGGAATTGGGGTAGCAGATTGGTGGAACAGTCCTGGCGAAGCCACCATAGCAATCAATGT
Organism: Bythopirellula goksoeyrii; assembly: GCF_008065115.1. Classification (NCBI taxonomy): domain Bacteria; kingdom Pseudomonadati; phylum Planctomycetota; class Planctomycetia; order Pirellulales; family Lacipirellulaceae; genus Bythopirellula; species Bythopirellula goksoeyrii. The sequence goes on from NZ_CP042913.1 coordinate 1,410,975, forward strand.
CTACCGTGATGGGACAATCGAAGTACTAAGTGGTGCTCAAGACATAGGCATGGGGTATCGGACTTTATTGCGAGACATTCTCGCATCACAGATCGGTGTTCCACACGAATTGATAGTCGTCAAAGTTGGTCGTGGAGAATATCCACCGGGTCCTGCCAGTGGAGGATCGGTTACGAGTCGCTTCACGGCTCCAAGGGCTTTTCAAGCTTCTGACATGGCCAGAAACGCTATCTTTAAATTGGTTGCCAAGGAATGGGGAATACAGAGTTTCTCTGATTTGGAATGCTCTGACGGCTTCATTAAACATCAGGACAATTCGATCTCATGGCTCAAAGCATGTCGATTGATGAATCAAGATCGAATCTCTGTTTCGACAAGTGAAAGTGGTCCCTACTGGAAAGATCCCACGCAAAGTGAAGCAGTGCAGTTTGCAGAGGTGAATGTAGACGTCGAAACAGGTATTGTACGAGTAAAAAAGATTGTGGCTATCCAAAGTGTGGGATTGCCGGTCAATCGCCTTGCGATTGAAAATCAAGTAAGTGGAGCTGTGATTCAAGGATTGAGTTACTGCTTGTTTGAGAATCGTATCCTCGATCGTAATACCGGCACCATGGTGAACGCCAACATGGACATGTACAAGATTGCTGGTCCGCTCGATGTGCCGGAAATCGTACCCATCATCTGGAAACCAGATAGAGAAGTGGGAGTTAATTCCGTAGGGGAACCTCCGGTGATTCCAACTGCCGGTGCCATTGCAACAGCCGTAGCGAATGCAATAGGTGTGCAAGTTCGTTCACTGCCCATTACACCTGATAAAGTGCTTAGCGCGCTCGCTGAGAAGGAGAAGTCATAGTGTTGCCATTTCGCCTCTCCATTGCTGACAACTTCGACGCGGCTCTGGCCGAATATTCCGAAAGCAAGTCGACTCTGATTGCTGGTGGAATCGATTTATTAGATCAGATGAAGGAGCAGATTCTCACGCCAGAATCTGTGTTGTCCATTGGGAGACTTACGGAGCTAAACTACATTCGTGTTGAAGATGATGGAGTGCATATCGGAAGTGGCTGTACACTGGCAGATATTTCCCGTCATGATTTGCTTGCTCGCGAGTACCGGGGATTTCACCATTCGGCCGCTAAAGCGGCGACTCCGCAGATACGAGAGCGTGCGACTGTTGGGGGAAATCTCTGTCAGCGGCCTCGGTGCTGGTACTTCCGCAACTCAGAATTTGATTGCCTAAAAAAAGGTGGTTACACGTGCTTTGCCGTCGAAGGCGAAAACCGCTATCACGCAGTTTTTGGTGAAGGACCGTGTCACATCGTACACCCTTCTAACATAGCACCGGCACTTGTTGCCTTGGATGCATTCCTTGTAGTGAACTCAATGGAGAATCACGAGCAACGGTATCCCGTTGTAGATTTCTTCAAGATGCCACACGAGATGCTGTATTCAGAAAACCTTCTTCGGCCAGGTCAGATTATCTCAGAAGTTATCTTGCCAAAACGGCCGTCTCATAGTGCATCTATCGAATTTCGTGAGAAGCAAAGTTTTGACTGGCCATTGGTAAGCTGTTGCGTCGCGAGAATTGATAAGAAATGGCGAGTTTGCTTAGGGGGAGTTGCCCCCATTCCTTGGCTGAGTCACTCAGCAATGAAGGTACTAGGAGACAAGGATGTCACCCCTGAGCTCGCCGCCCTCGCTGGAGACGCAGCCGTGGAAGGCGCCGATCCAATGTCAGATAATGATTACAAATTGGCAATGATCAAAGTCGCTACTAAGCGATCACTACTTGCCGCTTCAGGAATAGAGGTGCCATTATGAACGACATAAACTCTTCATCCAATCCCATAAACGATTCTTCTCAACCCCCTCAGAAATGTTGCCAAAGCTTGCGTTCAAAGAGCATGTATTATCTCCCAGACGAACGACCGGGAAAAATACATCTAAGCGATACACAGCCATATTGGTGCGGGGAGACGCAAGAACAACTTGGACCCGATGGAAAAGTAGCGACGCCGACGCTGTGCACATCGGGCCGACAATGTTACTGCGACGGAGTTTGAATTGAAATTATTTCATCCTATACGCACAAAAACATATTTGCCCTAAAGCAATTTCAATGAGTTCTAAAACAAAAACATCAGGTAAGGTCTCAGATCGATTAGACCATCACTCTCGTCGTTCTTTTCTAAGAGCGGCGGCTACAGGTGCAATCACCGCCCCATATTTTGTTCCTGCGAGAGCATTTGGTGCGAACGCTCCGAGCAATAGGATCACGCTGGGCTGTATCGGACTAGGTAATCAGGGCACGCCTCTAATGAAACGGTTTCTTGAGCAAGCTGATGCTCAGGTGCTTGCCGTTTGCGATGTTAATCGTGGAAGCAATGGTTACAAGGATGACCACCAACTTCTAGGTCGAGAACCGGCCAAGCAGATAGTTGAAAACTTCTATGCTGAGCGACGACCGAGTAATGTATACAAAGGGTGTGACGCTTATAACGACTTTCGCAAAGTTATCGAACGAGATGACATCGATGCCGTGATTGTGGCAGCACCTGACCATTGGCACGCGATCATGACATTGATGGCGATCGAAAATCATAAAGACGTTTATTGTGAGAAACCTCTTGCGAGAACTGTTTCTGAACAGCAGGCAATAGTACGAGCGGTACGACAACACAAACGTATTCTGCAAACTGGTAGTCACGAACGCTCAAATCCTCTGGTCCGACGAGCCTGCGAATTAGTTCGCAATGGAAAGATTGGAGAAGTCAAGCGTGTCGTTACACACGTGGGACGCCACAATAAAGTAGGTCCCGGACCAGGATGGACCCCGACCCCTGTACCAGACGGGTTTGACTATCCAATGTGGTTAGGTCCAGCACCCGAAGCTCCATATCACAAGGATCGATGTTTGTACCGATTTCGTTTCAACTATGATTATGCAGGCGGACAGGTGGCAAACTTTGGTGCACATTCTAACGACATGGCTCAATGGGGGCTCGGAATGGACGACTCTGGTCCAGTCGAAGTGGAATGTCTCTTCGCGGATTTTCTTCCGGAAGGTAGCTTATTCAACGCGGCAACTTACACCTGTTTTCGGTGCGTTTACGCCAATGGAATCGAACTGATTTGCCAAACTGCGGAGCCAAGCGTTAGATGTATTTTCGAAGGCAGCGAAGGACTAGTCCGAGTTGATCAATTGGGAGCAAATTTCTTTACAATTCCAGAATCGCTTGCAACTTGGGAGCCTGGAGCCAATGATATTCGGCTTGGTTCCGGAGACAATCACTATCGAAATTTCTTAGACTGTGTCAAAAGCCGAAATGAACCTATTGCTCCAGTTGAAGTCGGCCATCGCAGCGGGACTATTTGCCATATTGGCAACATAGCGTGTCGAATGAATGCTCGATTGAATTGGGATCCAGCTTCAGAGAGATTCATCGGCTCGAAGGCGGAGGAGGCGAATTCCTATTTAGAGTCTGATCTCACTAGGCCATGGCATTTGTAACTAGCCATTTTAGAGTGCATTCTCCTCGGATAGGCATTGGACGACGCTTTCGTCTGCCAGTTTGCAACAAAAGGGTGGTAACTTGAAATAAACCCTGGCAGGGTGTACAACTACTTGTATTGGCAGTTTTACAGTCGCGTCAAACAAGGAATACGTTGCTTCCTGTTGATGAACTGGTAGTTAACCGTCTTTGTTGCGCCGATGCGATCTAATTATCTCTCTTCTGAACTGGGGACTCCTCGACAATTGCCAATTATCGAGGTCCGTGTCGATCTTAGTCGCGCGGTCTCTCGGGACTTTCTGGGAGTTGGTGTGCAGTGCGACGCCTATCCATGGTGGGATATTAACGAACTTGAGTGGGATCGTATTTTTAAGAGATTGTCGTATATGAGATCGCCACTTTTCCGAACAATGCAATCCGCCTTTTATTATTGGCATGATATTGATGGAAGCGGAAAGCCGACTTACAGGTTCGACTCTAGTTACGTCAACAAACTTGTAAAACTGCTTGATTGGTGTGAGGCGAACGGTACTCAGGTTATTTTGGGGGAATGGGGAGCTCCCACGAGCGTCACAGGAATTTCGTTGGCAAATGATGACCCGCTCTGGACTAGGATTGTCGTGGAATTCCTCATGGAACTCTTCAGGCGACGCTCTTATCAGTGTGTGCGTTATTTTAATCTGATCAATGAGCCACATGGTTCTTGGTCTTCAACTGCAGGGTGTTTTGACGAATGGCGCAGTGCAATTTTAAATCTCCATCAGGATCTCCAACGCTCCGGACTTCATGACAGGGTTGCTATCGCGGCGCCTGACGCAAATAGCGAATGGCTAAGAAAAACTCTAACCGACTCTGAACTACGCGAAGTTACTGCCATTTATGATGAACACTGGTATGTCACTCGCGATGAGATCAACGCGGGTGCAGTTGAACAGAGATGCCGTGAGCAATGCCGCTGCATTTCGCAGTGTGACCCAGGCAAGCCCTATATTTTAGGCGAATTGGGGATTGTGGATGGTAAAACGGAAGATGATCGACAGCCAAACGTATTCGGTTTCTCCTATGGCGTGGAGATGGCCGACGCCGCAGTTCAGCTCATGAGGGGTGGATCCCATGGCTTTATTGCTTGGTATCTCGATGATGCAATGCACTTCTTCGGTGACGGTGAGATCGTGCGAAGCGACGATGAGCCACTTCCTAAGGATGCTTACGAGCGGCGGAAAGTTTGGGGGATGTGGAACAGTCTAGGAAATCAAATGGGCGATCCCAGCGATGCCCAACTCCGACCATGGTTTTTTACTTGGTCGCTACTTTCACGTTATTTCCCTGCAGGTTGTGAGATTGTCAATGTAGAGTTGGATCAAGACGCCCCTGTCATTATCGCAGCAGCGCGAATAAGCCAAGAAGGTACGAACCACATATCATTGGCGATTGTAAATCGCGAAGATGCTCCTCGAACTGTTAGAGTCCATATACCGGAAATGCAGGTTCTAACTACGTTGGCACGCTTTGATTACTTCGATTTGGATTCCGATGATCGACCAGATTCTTGGCCGACCAGTATCGATAACCAAGGATGTGACGTGTTTCCCTCACCGTCACTGTTTCTGTCAGAAGTCGATTTCCAGAGTGGATTAAAGATAGCCCTCGATGGCCGAGGGGTTGTGATCCTGACTTCACTCGAAACGGCTGAGACAATGCCCCCTTTGTATCGATCTCCATAGCAATACATACCTTTCGTTGAATCGCGCAGAATCGCTGATATGGTGACTATCGATGAATTACCTAGATAGACCGGACTATATCGTAATCGGTGTCTATTTTGCTGCGATGATCTTGATCGGAATTGGATTGCAGCGGAAGGCATCGAAGAGTATGCAGTCCTATTTTCTGGCCGAGAAGCGATTGCCCTGGTGGATGCTGGGTGCATCGGGCATGGGCTATTCGTTTGATGTCGCTGGAACCATGCTGATCGTATCGCTCTTGTACATTCTCGGGCCACGTGGACTTTACATCGAATTCCGAGGCGGTGTTTCACTGGCACTAATTTGCCAAATGATTTGGACTGGAAAATGGCATTGGCGTTCAGGATGCATGACTCTTGCAGAATGGATGACTTTTCGTTTCGGCGAGACACGAACCTCGGATATTGCAAGATTGGCAACCGCGATCTCATTCATCGTCTTCACAGCAAGCATGATTATCTATCTTGCTGTGGGAACAGGATTATTCTTCTCTCTGTTCCTCCCACTCTCCCCTTTGCAATGTTCTGCCATTATCTTCGGGATTACCACCCTCTATACGGCTGCATCAGGCCTTTACGGAGTCGTGATAGGCGACCTCTTCCAATGTGGTTTAGTAATTGCTAGTTGTGTCATTCTGATAGTGGTCGCCGTGAGTGAAATTGGTAGTGTGACGGAGTTTCAGCAGTTGGTAGTGGATGTCACGAAAATGGAGACGTGGACCTTATCATTTCCTAACTACCACGAACCGAACATGCCTGCTGGCTACGAACAGTACAAGTATTTGCTTTCATACACTCTGTTTTTTCTCATATTGAACAAGTTGATTATTAACGGTTTCGGGACCGGTCATGAACCGCAATTTTTTGCAGCCCGCAACGAGCGAGATTGCGGCAAACTGGCCTGTCTGTGGTCGGTCTTAATGACGATGCGTTGGCCCATGATGATGTCTTGTGCAGTGTTGGGCGTCATAATGATCCATAAGACAATCCCAGATCAAAGTGTTTTGCCAGAAGCAGCAGCACTGATCCGAGAACATGTCGACACGACACCGGCTCATTGGCGCGAAACTATATCAGATTTGCAGCATAACTCTCGAGAGGTTCCTGCTGAACTTACAAGCGGTTTGAGTACTCTTCTTGGCTCCGACTGGTCAGATAAACTTTCACTGCTTACTTATCAAGGCACCGTCGACGCCGAACGCATCATGCCAAATGTATTGCTTACCTCAATACCCAGCGGGTTTCGTGGTGTCGTCCTGATCGCGCTCATGGCTGCTCTTATGTCGACTTTCGACATGACGATGAATAAATCGGCAGCAATGTTTACCAACGACATCTATCGCAGGTTTATCAGACCCGAGGCATCTATGCGCGAACTTCTCTTCGCGACGTACACCTTTTGCATTTTGTTAGTCGTAGTGTCATTCGTGCTCGCATATAAGGTGCCAAACATAAACATGATTTGGGGCTGGATTGCCATGGGATTATGGTCAGGAATTGGTATGCCGATTCTGTTACGTCTTTATTGGTGGCGATTCAATGCGACAGGTTTTGTTACAAGTATGATCGGTGGTTTGATTGCTGCACTTGCGGTGCTCATTGCAGATACTTTTTGGGGGTTCTCGCTTACGGAAGTACAGCAGTTTCTGGTACTTACTCCAATCAGCTTGGCGGCTGCAGTCGGTGGTACGTACTTATCAGCTCCGACGGATAAGAATACCCTCGAGCGTTTCTACCGAATTACGCGACCATTTGGCTTCTGGAAGCCATTAGAATCCGCTCTTGCAGATGATGAGCTGACTGAAATGAAACGGGAGCATTTCAATGATCTCATGTCCCTTCCCTTTGGACTTACTTGGATGGTCTCGATGTATTTGCTTCCGATGCAGTTGTTGATTCAACAATGGCTACCTGCAGCAATCACTGCATTCGTGTTCACTGTTAGCGTGGCTGGACTATATCACTATTGGTACAAGAATTTGCCGCAATCTTCCTAGGCAATCGAAATAGGAATTTTTTGAATGAGCGTAAAATGTCTCAAGCAGTTAAAGCTTAAACGTTTCGAACAGAACCCTATTCTCTCTCCAAATCCCATGCATGATTGGGAGAGCTTGGTCACAACCAACCCTGGCGCGTGGTATGATGAAGAAACTGGTAAGGTCATGCTGCTCTATCGAGCTGCAGGGAATGATGCGGAGCATGTTGTCCGCCTGGCCTTAGCAACGAGCGAGGACGGGTATCACTTTCAAAGGCACGATACCCCCTTTTTCTCTCCTAGCAAGGATGGTTTCGACGCAGGGTGTGTGGAGGATCCTCGCATTGTCAATCATGATGGCTGCTACTTAATCACCTATGCCACGCGCCCCTATCCGCCAGGCGAGTATTGGCTGTCACCGCGCAAACGTTGGCGTCCTCCACTAGTAAATCCCTGTTACCCTCATGCTTTTCGGACGAATTCAACGAGTACTGGATTGCTCATTACTCATGATTTTCGGACGTTCATCCGAGCGGGAAGAATTACTGATCCGACGCTCGATGACCGAGACGTAGTATTATTTCCTGAAAAGATTGGAGGAGAATACTACATGATGCACCGACCCATGGAGTGGGTGGGAGATGAATACGGCACTGTCTTCCCTAGCATCTGGATTGCGCACGGGGAAGATCTGCTCAAGCTCGGTAATAGTCAACTATTGGTTAGCGCCAAATACGATTGGGAGACGAAGATTGGAGGAAACACGCCTCCAATACTCACCGATGAAGGGTGGCTGACTATTTATCACGCAGTTGGGCCTGACGAACACTATCGATTAGGTGCTCTCTTATTAGATAGAGATGACCCCACACGCGTCTTGCATCGCACACCAAATTGGATTCTACAGCCTGAACTTGACTATGAAATTCACGGCCCTTATGAAGGTTGCGTATTCCCATGTGGAAAGGTAGTTCTCAATGGCATACTCTTCGTCTATTACGGCGGAGCAGACAAGTATGTAGCGTTGGCAACTTGTCCTTTGGATGAGATTATCGACCATTTACTCGCTTGCCCAGACTGACTATGGAGTTGGGAAACAATGTGGCGTATCCGAAACCGCTCTATCGTAACAAAAGATAAACGTGCCATTACTTTTTGTGCTCACAACTTGAGAAATCAATTGGAGTACCCGAGGTTTCCGTTATTTCTTTTATGTGTTGTTCTTCTGTTTCAGTATTCAAACCTCACGATCTTTGCACAGGACGCCAACAAAAGTGTCACTTTGCGCTTGCCGCAAGGTCAATTCGAGCGATGGTCACAATTGACCTTCGAGATCGAGTTTGACCTAGCTACCGAACAAACCAAACGCGATTTACTGGACTCGGCAAATGTTGAAGTGATCGCTATTGCCTCAAATGGTGAGAAGATTGTCCTTCCTGCATTTACAAATCAGAAAGACGAAGCGCGCGGTCTTTGGCATTGCAGATTTACTCCCCGAGAGGTTGGCAGTTACACCGCGTACGCTCTGCTGAACGGGGAAAGTAAAGCAGAGAGTGTACCAGTTGCGTTCAATGTTGTTGAAGGTTCTCGAAAGAGAGGGTTTCTGCGGGCTAATCAAAAAATGCCATACTTTATGCGATTTGACAATCAAGAATTGTTTCGCGGAATTGGCTTGAATATTGGATGGGAGCCCCGTCGACGTAGGCATGCTGAACATACTTACGATGTCTTGTTCCCCAAGCTTTCCGATCAAGGCATGAACACGGTCCGAACTTGGATGTGTCCCTGGAATATGCCCTTAGAATGGGACAGAGAATTGGGAGATCACAACCAGGATTCACTTAGACGGTTGGATGAATTGTTGGAGTTGGCAGAACTGAATGGCATCTACATAAATCTCGTACTAGGCTACCACGGAGAGTTGCAGACAGTTTCGGGTAGTTTTCCTGGCAACGATCGTTGGAAAGAGAATCCCTACAATTCCAAAAATGGTGGGCCTTGTAATACGCCGGAGGAGTTTTTCACGAACAAAGAAGCGATCACCTTGTACAAGCGAAAGCTGCGACATCTCGTAGCTAGAATTGCGTCACACCCTCATTTGCTTGCTTGGGAGTTTTGGAATGAAGTTGACCACATTCAGAATCGAGGACCGGTTTCCGGAGCCGCTCTAGTTGCTTGGCACAAGGAGATGGCCGAATACCTACATGAAATTGATCCATACGGCCACCCGATTACTACCAGCATCTCCGTCAAAGCACCGGACGGACTCTGGGAGATTGACGATATTGACCTGGTTATGCTCCATCCCTATGGAAAAACTGATGGACTGGTAAAACTTCTACGGCAGACCAACTCGAAGTTTGGCAAACCGGCAGTCGCTGGTGAATTCTCTTATTCCTGGAAGTCGGGAGATCGGAGTCAGGCGCAAAAGTTCAAGCGAGAACTACATCTTGGACTGTGGCGGGGAATGATGTCCCCGACACCCATTCTGCCTCTTACTTGGTGGTGGGAGTTTCACGATTCTCAAGGCGATTGGAAGCTGTACAAGCCTGTTGCAAAGTTTTTGGCTTGCATGACTGAATCAAACAGCAAGGATTGGAGCGACATTGCTATAACAGCCAGCCAGGAATCCATTGAGAGCCAATGTATCCGCATTAATGGCAGTCTATTTGTTTGGGTACACAATAAAGGGAGTTTGAAAGCCGCTGAATCCTCGATCTACTTCCATGAAGTACCCTCTGGAGATTATACGATGCGACTTTTCGATACGCTTTCCGGGGAGTTTCGTGAGTTGGAACAGGTTCAACTCGAAGAATCGAACGGCACCTCATCACTTTCTCTTCCGTCGATAGATCCTGGGCAGGATATGGCGTTGATTATTGAAAGGTGAATTCAATGCACGCGGATGTCCGACGTCAATTTGAAAATCCTCGATTGCCGGTTAATCGATCGAGATAAACTTCACAACGTCTCCATTTTGTGTTGTGAAATACATTTCTCCATCATCGTCCTCTCCAAAAGAAGTTATCGGCTTACCTCCTTTTAAAATCGTACGGTTTGCAGTGACTCGATCCGATGGTGCGTCATACCAGAGGGCCCAGATTTGACCGCTAACGTAGTCGCCATATACATACGCTCCTGACAAAGCAGGCACGGCCTTTCCACGGTATACGCTCCCGCCGGTTATAGATTTGCCAACACTATGGTTGTATACCCAAATAGGCTCGATGAGGTCTGATCTTGGACCGCTCCCGCTCCGATACCAATGAAAGTCGTGTTTCCCTTCGCGCAAACTCCAGCCGTAATTGCCACCCTTACGAATGATATTAATTTCCTCCCACTCATCTTGCCCCACATCAGCACCCCAGCATACTCCGCTGTCGCGATCGAATGACAATCGCCACACATTGCGGAGCCCTAACGCCCAGATTTCTTTTCGCGCATTTGGATGAGCGACAAACGGATTGTCTGGCGGAACTGCATAAGGTAGTCCCGACTCCTGTCGGTCAACATCAATTCGCAATACCTTGGCATACAGTTCCTGAAGGCTCTGCGCATAGTCATGGGGATCGCCAGCGGCGCCGCCATCTCCCACTACGATGTATAGATATCCATCCGGACCAAATACAACCGTACCACCGTTGTGGTTGTTATAGGGTTGCGGAATCTGCATCAATACTCGCTCACTCTCAGGGTCGCCGACATTTTTATCGCTTGAGGAAGTCGAGAAGACTGAAACAATGGTAAGATGGGGATTCTCGCTAGTTGGGAGTGCTGTGTAGCAAACAACGAATAGACCGTTTTCATTGAAGCGTGGATGAAAAGCCAAGCCAAGAAACCCTTCTTCATTATCCTCCGTCCGGAAATCGACTCGATCTCTTAGGTCCAGGAACAGCGGCGTTTGATTGACCATTCCTTCAGTTGGCACGATGTGAATGGTTCCTCGTTGCGTCGCCACAAACAGCCTCTTTGATCCGTCGCCTGCCCCCGTAGTAAGGACTGGTCGAACCTCTTGATGGAGGCCACTATCGACTCCCGTCAACCAATCTGGCCAGACTCCAGAGTCAACTACTTTCTCAATGCCAATGACCAATGGCCGCTCGTCTATCTCAGTTTGGGCGACAGCGAGATCGGCAAGAAACAGCAGTACAAGACAACAGGCAACTCTGGAACGTTTCATGCAACGATCCCTTTCAATGAAACTCAGGAATGAACGAATTGCAACTACTTGCACAGCGTAACCCAAGTTCGGTGCTTCTCAAAGTCGAATGGTCAAGGATTCCGTGAAAATGTCAGGCAGTCCGCGCGGCAAGTCGAGCTCACCGGGGCCTTAAGAATCCAAGAAAACCCCGAGATATCGAGGGGTAGATACGGGTCCATGCCATCTAGTACAATGCCCTGCTCGCCTTAGGCTCCCCTAGCTCAATTGGCAGAGCAACTGACTCTTAATCAGTAGGTTGTTGGTTCGATTCCAACGGGGAGCACTTTCGCTAGTCGTCGCATCGACTTGCACTCTGTCGCCTAAGTCTGCAATCTGCAAGGGCTTGTGCGTTTTCTCTTTCTCCCTTTCTGATGTCACGTTGTTGCAAGGCTTCGTACTTCGTTGCACACTTTCGCGCCCCAACTGCTGCGCCACAAGCTGCGCTTTGTCCGAGCCTGTTGTTGGCTCATCGTCCGTGCCTGTTGCCCTTAGCTCCTGTTCAGGCTGGATCTGCAAAGAGCCAAGCCTTGCCACCGCGTCAGCATCTTGGCCGGGAAAGAGATGACCGTAGGTGTCCATGGTCAACGTGATGGTCGAATGACGCATGATCGATTGAACGGCCTTCGGATGAGCCCCTGTCATGGCCAGCCAGGCCCCACAAGTGTGCCTCAAGCTGTGGAAGTCAAACGATTCCCCATTGTTGTTGGTGTCTCTTAGAAAGTCGCTCTGCTCGCGTCTCACGTACTCGTCGGCATCCTTGATGGCCGCCTTGATCCAGGCCCTACGAGCAGCATCTAGGTCTTCTCGCAGCATCCTGGCGAGATCAGTCTTGGCCGGAAGCTCGAAGACTGAGGTCAGAGTCATCTTCGTGGTGATAAAGGTCTTCAGCGAGGACGCCAGGTCAGCCTGAATGTACTGGGTAGCCTTCTTGCGACTCTTGGTGGAGCCGGCCTCGCAGGTTATGAAGGGTGGATTCGAGTTGAGGAACAGACTGCCGCGAGTGAGGCTGCGGAGTTCGTTGGATCGCAGCCCCGTTTCGATGGCTGTGCTATACAGCAGTGCCCTTTCGGATGGAGCCATCGCATATCTTACTGGTCCCTGTAGAGTACCATCCTCCAGATAGGGCCATTCAGCAGGGAGCACTGGCATATCGACGAATGCGTTATCGAGAGTTGCACCATCGTTATGACTACGCCCAATTCTGAAGTGCAGGCGGTTGGCCCTCAAGCTGGCCTCGGGTGCCGGCAAGTTGCTTACGCATTATAATTCGTGGCGAGCGTTCTTGTGAAGGTGGGATTGTCTCTGCATTCTACGTCGAACTCGTGGCAAGATGTTTAAGACGTGCAGAGGTCCGGATTGCCGAAATCAGCGTCGAAATAGTTGAAAGGCTATGGCAATAGTTAAGACACCCCGATGATGCGAGCACCACCGGGGTGTCTATACCTCTTACATTTAATCTAGCATTGGAGAGTGAACCTTCGCGAACGACCGTACCCAACAGCTCCAAATGCTATGATAGAAAGAACTGCAGATGTCGGCTCAGGCACAGGTGCAAAATCCAGCCGCACGTTGTCGAAGAGGTAGGTGGCTCCGGCTTCCTGGCCATCTGCAACCATCACCAATCGCAGATCTCGCCCGATATCCGCCGATCCAGCTGGAATAGTAAGGCTAACAGAAACGTCTGTAAACGAAGTGCTGTTGGCCGATCCAACTGGAAAGATATTCTCACTCAACAATGAGGTGCCACCGCCAACTGCTTCAAAGTTCAACTTAAACGGGGTTGAGGTCGGTTCGGAGCCGGAATCATAGGCAACCCCGATCGTCCAAGTGTAAGTTCCCTCGGCAATTGTGGTCACGTCTTGGAAGAGTGCTCCAAAGCCCCCGCCGGAGTTTCGCAAGGCAATAAACCCTAATTGATCGCCCACCTGATTTGGTAGTGCTGGTGCAAGGGGCTTATATTCACCAGCGCTGTTCCCTAAGCTGGCAGGTCTTTGCCAAGCTAGAGGATCAAATAAATGCTGCCCTACGACAACAGGTTCCGGAGTTCCCGCTGGAGGAGTATAGTCCATTCGGACATTGTCAAGGTTATAGGTCGCTCGTGAATTGGCAGGAACACTTCCGGCATCTTGCCCTTCTACCAATAAGACAGGCCGCAAGTATTGACCAATGTTAGCTGATCCGTTCGGGATTGTTACCGTTGCCGTCGCGCTTGTTAAATCGGTACTGTTGAATGATCCTACCAAGAAATCGTTGGTTCCCAGAAACGCAAAAGGACCGAAGTCAACCGCTTCAAAGTTGATTTTAAAAGGTACGGTAGTCGGCTCAGCACCCGGTTCGCGGGCAACGTCGACTGTCACTGAGTATGTTCCCTCTTGTATTCGCGTCACATCTTGAAAGAAAGCCGCACCGCCAGCCTGTGTCCCACTGACCGATAAAAATCCAACGTTGTTCCCATCCTGGCTAGGAAAAGGAGGGGCGGGTGAATAAGTGCCGACATCCCCACCAGACCAAGCTGCTAAACCCCAACTACCACGACCATCAGTGGGAGCACTGGTTGCAGGCAAGGTAGGCGAATCAAACAATGCATTGTTCACCGGAATGTCGATCGCAAATGCATCGCCTGTTACCATTGCAGCGCCACAAATCATGGCTACTGCAAATGCTAGTTGTCTCATTTTCATTAGAACACACCTCGCTTCAAGAAAAGGGAAAGTAAACTCCGAGATCAAAAGTGATCACAACAAAAAAGTCAAGATAAAGTGATTTCCTTAAAACTTAAGGATTCGACTCACAGAACGTACTCCACGCAATACTCACAAGATGTCGTTTTGCTCACGACTTCCCACGTGCATCTCTTTCCCATATTTCCATGCGATGCAAGCTCCAACAAGGAGATTGTTTGTCTGGCAGGGTAATGTATTTTTGCGGCAAATGAAGAAAATACAGGCGTTTTGAGAGCTGGGGCAGTCTCGTTGAGGGCGAATCAGAATCAGATAGGTCAATAAAATCGGAGAATATCACCACAAGAGCTTGGCGTCAGCACATGAAGATAGCTGCGATTCGCCTCAATTGAACCAGTCCCGTCAATACCAAGCCAACAATCGAAAGTCCTTAATCCGATGAAATGTTGATAAATCAGCATCGTGGAAGTGACCTGATTCTCGTGCCGTTCGCGAAAGGATGACGATGTCATCTCCATCAATTAGCATGGAGGGATACATAAACGATTGGCCAGGGGTAGGTGCAAAAGCCACGCAGCCGGCAGGCAACCAATTTAGCCCATCATGGCCAAAGTAAAGCATGAGATACCTTCTGTCCGGAGCTTCTTCTCCCAAAGGTCCCATGGCTAGGTTACATGCCATCCAGAAAAGATTCGTCTTTGAATCGTGAAGAATGGCGAACTTGCTTTGCGCACCCGGCCAAGGATAATGTTGATCATACGATAGAGTGAGTTGACCATTTTTGTCCTCTAGATCAAATAAGGTTGCGATTGCAGGTGTTCCTCCTGGATTTGGGTTCACTCGAGCCGCGATGCGAATTTGATCGTCGACGAGCATTAGGTTTCCTTCAAGATTCCAGTCGCGAAAGCGACTTTTCTCTTTCTGCGAAGCATAGCGTTTTGTACCAGTGGGACGAAACTCTGGCGGCGTCATCACAGGTTCGAGAAAATTTGAGACCCTCCAAGCTTTAGGATCAAGGAGATCCATAGATAGATCTCCAGCGATTGCCACGGTGCCCTGATGATTCTTGTCGAGAACCCAGTAGAGATTTTCATCTTTTTCGACGAAGTTTGTTTGACAGTTCCAAAAAGGACCTTCCATGACTTTAACAGCTTCGGTCCAGCTCTCACCGTTGTCACTGCTACACATATAATAAACATCTTGATGTTGCTTCGGTTGGGTAAATAAATAGAGCTTGTCTTGTGCCAAGAATGGAGTTGCTTCGGCGTACGGCAGATCGGGCATTCGCTCCCAAGTCTTACCTCCATTTTTGCTCTTGGTGACTATAATATATCCACCTTCTTTTTTTCCTACCCGTGAGGGACGTTTCCAACAAGGACTGAACGCGATGAATTCACCATTAGGAAGCTGAATAAACCCTGGGTCGTGGATAAAGTATCTGAGGCTGGGTACTTCGGCGGCGATGGTATAGTGCTGTGCCAGCGGAGGATCAAATGGTGAACCTTGACGTCTGGAAACTGCTCCAACACTTCCAGAGATCATAGGAGTTTCCGCAATGATAATGCACCACTTTCCCTTGCTGATGGGTACTGGTTGCGTTTCACTGCTGGGATGCGACTTGAGGACTACCTTAGGCGAAGGTAAATCAATTCGCTCGTCCTTTTCTACATGTTTTGCATATACATTGCAGAGTAGACCATCCCATTGCTCGCCAAAGGGGGCGAATTCAGCGATTCCTTTGACTAAACGAAATCCACGCCTCTCCAGTTCAGGTACTTGGCTGAACGATTGCAAACGCCTTATCGGGGTAATGGCATAAACCAGTCCCGGTTTTGTGCAAACCTTGCGTGTTCCGATGAAATTGGTGCGGATAAAATCTTTACCTATGAGTTCTTTCGGGAGATCGGTAAAGACAAAATCTGTATCAAGGAATGCCATTACACCAAGCTGAAGACTTTCTGTTTTCCACTCGAGTGGCAATAGCTCAGCAAAGTTATCATCTTGCAAGTCGTTAGCCTGAACAGTGACCGGAATGCCTATGAAAGCTATCGAGGCAACTAGTACTGATAGCTCGCGTACGAAGTAGAGGCGTGTACGTTTCGAGAAAGCTAACATTGAACTCTTACTGACTGTGATCGTGCAAAGGGCACAAGGCTGCTGGGTTAAGTGCAGTCCACTCAAGGAGGAAGGATTATAAGTTGAAGGGGCCTCAACAGAGCCTGTCCCAGCGTTCATGCTCGGCCCGACTCAACCGACATTTCCCCACAGTCTTTCACGCAAGGTTTTCACTAACAAGGAGTATTTGCATCTCTTACAGGGAGAGTTTTTAGCTAATCACATGCTAGATACTGCCTGCTTAGTTATCCTTATGGGACTAAGTATCTGGACGCATGAATCTTAAGTTTTTATTTGAGTGTATGAGATCGCAAGTCATTTTCGCTCATGGGAGTTGCAAGTAGTTACAATACCTGCAACTTGAGAGATCAAGCCTTTCCGTTCAAGTCGGGCGAGACCGCTTGGACCAACTGCGAGTTATTCGGAGAAAAGGCATAAGTTCACATTCGGCCACTAATTGGTTGTCGAGCGGAGATATTAGCATGAAACTACTACTTCACGAAATATCAGTCCCTCTTCTCAAGCCGTTTAAGATCTCTCGGGGCACTGTGAATGAACAAACAATCTTGATTGTCGAACTCCAGAAAGACGGCCAGAGTGGGTTCGGCGAAGTCGGTGAAAACGGCTATTACGGCCATTCACTGGAAACCATGACAGAATCCATTCTTCGTGTCACATCTCGCGTAGAATCAACTTGCCTGTCCTCGGGCGATGCCGTTTGGGAAGCTGTCAATGAGCAGCTTTCCTCTGACCGATTTGCACTCTCTGCCTTGGATATGGCTGCACAAGATCTTTTTGCTAAACTCCACGGTCGCCCCTGTTATCAAGAATGGGGTTTGCAATGGACGAGCTTACCTGAATCCAGTTTTACAATCAGTATCGGCACTCCGGAGGAAATGGTACTCCAACTCAAGGAACAACCTGGTTGGAGGATCTACAAAATCAAACTAGGGGTGCCTGACGATATTGAGATCGTTCGTGCTTTGCGACTCCATACGGATGCGGTGCTGCGTGTCGACGCTAATTGTGCATGGACTGTACAAGAAGCTATCACAAAATCCATCGTTCTTAAAGATCTCGGTGTCGAGTTTATCGAGCAACCACTACCTCGGGAATCAACAAAGGAAGAGCAAGAACTGGTCTACCGAGAATCTGCATTGCCGATCATCGCCGATGAGAGTTGTTGCCTCCCTAGAGATGTCGAACGTTGTGCCGGAGCCTTTCACGGGATCAATGTGAAATTGTGTAAATGTGGCGGGCCAACTCCCGCCCTTGCGATGCTCAAGCAAGCGCGCTCACTAGGCTTACACACAATGATAGGCTGCATGCTCGAGACTTCAATTGGCATTTCGGCGGCTGCCCAATTACTGCCTTTGTTAGATTACGCCGATCTTGATGGAGCGATTCTTTTAGGCAATGACCCCGCAGAAGGTGTAACAATTGATAGAGGCGTCGTGTCTTTGGCGAATCGTCCTGGATGTGGCGGTCGTTTGAAGCAGTAAACACGTGTCATCCAAACAATTTCCGAACGACAATACAGAGGCACACTCCTATGGCAATTAGTGTTCTAGATTTATTTACAATCGGTATCGGCCCCTCTAGCTCACACTCAATCGGCCCCATGCGAGCCGCTGGGAATTTCCTCGAGCGGATTCGTGATGCCGGCAAACTGGAACAATGTGGAAGAGTAGTAGTGCGCCTCTTCGGCTCACTCGCGCTGACTGGCAAGGGGCACGGCACTGACACGGCGATACTTCTCGGACTAGAGGGTGCGATACCAGAAAAGGTGAATCCTGATGATATTGAATCTCAGATTCAATCGATCCGCACTAAAAAGAAATGTTGCTTGCCTGGAGGCCCCACGATTTCTTTTGATGAAGGAGTTGATCTGCTGTTTCTAAGAAAGGAGACATTGCCATTTCATCCGAACGGCATGCAGTTCACAGCCTACGATTCAATTGGTGAGATTCTGATAGACTACACATGCTATTCGATTGGTGGTGGATTCGTAGTTGATGAATCTGACGCTGCCCAAGACCAGTTGTCTTCGGATAAAGCAGTGCAGCCTTTCTTATTCCGCACGGGCAATGACTTGTTGCGATTGGCTGCCGAAAACGGAAAATCCATTAGCGATATGATGCTTGCTAATGAGAGTATCTGGCGTAGTGAAGCCGAGACTTGCTCAAACCTGCTAGATATTTGGACTGTCATGAAGCAGTGCGTTGAGCGTGGATGTCGACAAGAAGGGACGCTACCCGGCGGTCTGAAGGTTCAACGTCGAGCTGCAGAAGTGTTCCGAACTCTTTCCAACCGAGACGAGCAGAACTTCCGCAACCCGCTTGCGGTGCTTGACTGGGTCAATCTATTTGCTCTGGCCGTTAGTGAAGAGAATGCTGCAGGCAGCCGTGTGGTAACTGCACCAACGAATGGAGCGGCAGGTGTCATTCCTTCAGTTTTGCATTACTACACTCGCTTCATACCCGAGGCGAACGATGATGGGGTGATTCGATTCCTGCTTACTGCTGGAGCCATCGGAATACTGTATAAGGTCAACGCTTCTATCTCAGGTGCGGAGGTTGGCTGTCAGGGGGAGATTGGGGTAGCATGCTCAATGGCAGCAGGTGCTCTCACTGAGGTATTGGGCGGCACGGTTCCTCAAGTGGAAATGGCAGCGGAAATCGGCATGGAACACAACCTCGGATTGACTTGTGATCCGATTGGCGGACTAGTGCAAGTACCTTGCATAGAAAGATGTGCCATGGCGGCTGTCAAGGCAATAAATGCATCAACCATGGCCCTCAACAGCGACGGTTCACACCATGTCTCTTTGGATCGAGTGATTAAAACGATGCGTGAAACTGGTCGCGATATGCTCTCGAAATACAAGGAGACTTCCCGAGGTGGATTAGCAGTTGCAGTTACAGAATGCTGAAATACTACAGGTATACGGAACGGTGTGCAGCAACCACATTCTGATATCAGAGCCAGCGGATGATTGGTTATCTGAAATGACAGTTCGCAAGATGTCAATCTTCTTTCGCAGTCCGCGTAATATGCAGAAGAAGAAGTCACAAATGTGATTTCGCTTCGTTAGTCCACTAGCTTTGCACTTTGGCTCTTGCTCGTACGAATTGTTCTACTGCAAACTGCAAATCGTTTTCGCTATGTGCAGCAGAGACTTGTATTCGAATTCGGGCCTTTCCTTTCGGTACGACTGGGTATGAGAACCCTATTACGTAGACCCCCAGGTTTAGAAGCTCAGTTGCCATTTGAGTCGCCAGCTTGGCGTCACCAAGCATTATCGGAATGATCGGATGCTGACCGGATAGTATATCAAAGCCTCGCTTGGCCATCTCCGAGCGAAACAGATTGGTGTTATTTCTTAGTTTTTCACGGAGTTGATTTGAGCAACCTGCGATTTCCAACGCTTTGATAGCACCACCTACGACAGGTGGAGCAACGCTGTTTGAGAAAAGATAGGGCCGGGATCGTTGACGCAAGAACTCAATGATTTCTCGTTTTCCACTAGTGTAGCCACCGCTAGCTCCCCCGAGGGCCTTACCCAGAGTACCAGTTGTGATGTCGATGCGATCCACAACTCCGCAGTGTTCGTGCGTTCCGCGCCCGTTCGGACCCCAAAAACCCACCGCGTGGCAGTCATCAAAATGAACCAGAGCGTTAAACTCGTCGGCTAGTTCACAGATATGATCTAGCTTGGCGATACTGCCATCCATGGAGAATACCCCATCAGTGGTGATGAGCTTGGTACGCGCGCCAATTGCATCGGCTGCTTGAAGTTGCTCGCGCAGGTCCTGCATGTTACCTGTCAGATATCGAAAACGCCTCGCTTTACATAGCCGCACACCATCAATTATCGAAGCATGATTGAGTTCGTCACTAATGATCGCATCTTCGTCGGTGAGTAACGTCTCAAATAACCCAGCATTAGCATCGAAACATGAGGAATACAGAATGGTATCTTGTGTGCCAAGGAACTGGCTAAGTGATTTCTCCAATTCTTCATGGCATGATTGTGTGCCACAAATAAAGCGTACCGAAGCTAGGCCGTATCCCCATCTATCAAGTGCCTCATGTGCCGCCTTTACGACTTCAGGATGATTTGCCAATCCTAAATAATTGTTTGCACAGAGATTCAACTTTTCACCAGCAGTAACTTGAACTCGCGCGTTCTGCGCCGACCTCAGGTGACGTTCTTCCTTATAGAGGCCTGCTTTGCGAGTTTCAGCCAGTTGCAATTCGATTCGTTCTATAAAAGTACTCATGTAATATCCCTATGAAGTCCAGTCGAGAACGACTTTTCCCGACTCTCCAGCTCGCATCGCCTCGAAGCCCGTTTCGTACTCAGTGTAGTGCAAGCGATGAGTAATGACGGGTTGAATATCGAGTCCACTTTGAATCATTACTGTCATTTTGTACCAGGTTTCATACATTTCACGGCCATATATGCCTTTTATGGTGAGCATGTTGAATACAACCTGATTCCAGTCAATAGCCGTATCTTCTTCGGGAATTCCTAGTAACGCGATCTTTCCCCCATGACACATGTTCGAGAGAATATCGCAAAATGCGGAAGAATTGCCTGACATCTCTAGTCCTACGTCAAATCCCTCGTGCATATCGAGCTCTCGTTGTACTTCGGTTAGCATTGTTGATCGAACGTCGACGGCCCGACTGACACCCATCTTTGTCGCCAACTCCAATCGATATGAATTTACATCCGTAATCACTACATGTCGCGCACCAGCATGCCTTACAATGGCTGCTGCCATGATCCCAATTGGCCCGGCTCCGGTGATGATCACGTCTTCGCCCAGCACTGGGAACGATAGGGCAGTATGGACTGCGTTCCCAAACGGATCGAAGATCGATGCAATTTCGAGATTGACTCCTTCTGCGTGATGCCAAACATTGGTCATTGGCAAGCTGATGTACTCACAAAATGCTCCGGCGCGTGTGACCCCAACGCCCTGTGTATCCCTGCAAAGATGCCTTCGCCCTGCCATGCAATTACGACAGCGTCCACAAACAACGTGCCCTTCGCCGCTGACGACATCCCCAGAATGAAAATCTTTGACGTTTGCACCGACCTCAACGATCTCTCCAACAAACTCATGCCCGACAACTAAACCAACCGGTACTGTTTGTTGAGCCCATTTATCCCAGTTATATATGTGCAGGTCAGTACCGCAGATGCCCGTTTTCTGAACACGGATTAGCACATCGTTTATGCCAATTTTCGGTTCAGGGACGTCAACAAGCCATAGTCCAGCCTCTGTTTTCCGTTTGACGAGAGCTTTCATATTAATAATGAGGTAAATCGAAGTGTGATACAACCTGACACAATATCTCAGCAGATGATCATCCACTTCGATAACAAACGCTTAGGTAATCTACATGTCCCCTAAATCAGTTTCAATTACTAGCAACAATTGTCAACGAACTGCAAGCGTTAGCATCGGATTAAATTGCAAAAGAAAAAGTATCAAGAAGTGGTTTCCGTATTCCTGAAAACTCGTCCGAATAGGTAGTGTCTGTCAAGACGCGCACCTTCGTTTCTAGGGTTAACTCTGTTGGTAGGGCCACCCCCAACTCCCTAGCAGCGTAGCTGCAATGGTGCGCTTGGGCGGGCGCGCCCGTCAAAAGTAGGCCACCTCATTGGTTCCAGTAGTGGCAGTAGTTTGTGTGTCCATGTTCTTAGGGAGTTCTTGCTTGTGTCAGCATTATCACTTCCTTTGCTCCAGGATTTTCTTTTAGTAACGACTTGGGGAGCATGACGCCACCGAAGGAATAGGCGTCGGCATGTATACCTTCTTGGTGACATTGCTCTGCGAACAGTGTCGTATCAGTCATCAGATCCGCTTCCAACTCCAATTCTCCTCCATTGCAGCAGTGCATTATGATAGAATTGACTCCTAAGGCCTTGAGCCATTGGATCATTTCTAGACTTTGTCCTAGCTCCCAGAAAGACTTTTGCTCGTCCGTAGGGAAATACCCCGAACTGGCATCACGTCGAACTCGGAAGGGCAACGGTTCCCAACTGCCAGCCATCACCAAGCCTTCACTTGAAAGCCAATCTGGCCTCTTGTTTCCGTTTAAGATGAACTGCTCCGCAAGACAAGAGTTAAAGAAACCCAACAGCAATATTGTGGATATTGCGAAATACGTACACATGACTCATATAATTTCGGTCTATAGATCTCAAGTAATGGTGTTCCGTCGAGCCTGGCTGCGCAGTGTCAATCTACACAATCTTCAGCATTAGCTCGCCAACAAGCACGCCTAAAAACGTACCAACAACATACCCCCAAATTCCGACGAGTAAGGCGGGGACAATTAGGTTCGTCCAGCCCTTGGCGATAGCCAAAGCCACAGCCGTTGGCGGCCCTCCCAGTGTTGCACTGACACAGATCAGTAACTCTTCCAAGTCGATCTTGAGAAGCTTTCCCAGTATCAGGGTGACCGTGAGGTTGGTTAACGCCATGATGAGGCAAAACAAGAAAAGCAGAGGAACATTCCTAAGTACCGTTAAAATGTCTGCTGGCAAACCGATCGCGAAAAGGAATACGTACAACATGAAACTACCAAGCTCATCGGCACCATTTATCTTTTCTAGCAGACGATGAAAACATGTAGCCACTAGCATCGAAAAGAAGGTAACTAGCACAAACATGTTGCCAAATATAGAAGTGGCTATAGAAGGATTGAAATTGCTCACCACGATACGGTGTAGTTGGTGGGCGCAAGCAACGACAGACAAGGCTATTGCAAAGCATTTGGCAATATCTAGTAGACCAATTGGTTTTGGTTGCCAATGTTCCGAGGCTGTTGTTCCGATGCTTTGATCATTTGATTCTGACGAATGTGGAGCGGGATAGTAACGTCGAAACCATGAACTTCCCGCAATAGCCAAAAGAACCAAAATCATTCCTGCCATTATAAAGTTGTCGGCAACCAACAGAGGGTTTGTGAGATTCTCACTTACGCCAAACGACTCTCGTACCGCGAAAAAATTTACTCCTCCTCCGCTATAACTGGCTGTCATTATCCCAGCTATCTCAGCAATATGGTCGATATTTCCTTGCAAAAGCACGGTCGCTAGTGCAGCGCCGAGCACCGTACCTAGGATGCTGATGTGGAAAGCGACGAACATCCATCCGGTTTGTTCGGCAATTTGGAACAGGTTGGCACGTAACAAGAGCAGAGGGATGGCCAACGGAACAAGAAAGTCACCTACAAATGCATAGCTGGGGGCTTCAGTCGGCATGACACCTATATTTGAGAGCACCATAGCGAGCACCAGCGCAAGGACAGGACCACTCAGCTTGGCAGCCCACTTGTAGGACTGCTCCAGCCAAATTGCAGTCGTTGTGCCAACAATGATTACTGCCCAGAGAGCCCATGTGTTGTCCGGACTAATGAGAGAATTCATAGGTATAGTGTTCTGACTAATCCAGAGACATGCGTGGTAAGAATGTACCTATCGATAGCTTTCCAGTTACTGCTGAGATCGTCGCTCTAATTTCATGTTTGCTAAAGTTGCTGCGTGAACCAAGCTTTCCGTGTCTTGTTCGAATACAAGGTATTCATCGGCATATAGGCCTTCGGGCATTTTGAAAACAGTTGCAGTTACAGGTGTCAGGCGGTAATCAACTTCGTTTTCCGTCATCGCATAAAGGTGACCATGGTGTGCAGAGATTACTAAGGGAATGAATTCAGGCCCATAACTTCCCAAGTAGTTATTCCACTTCTTCGGGATTGAAGTCGGTATCGATGGGACCTTAGTAAAATCCTGATCGAGAGCACGAAATCCAATGACCTTGTTCGATTCGTCTCGCTTAAACTCAAGAGTACCCCGGTTCATAATTCGTCCATCAATTTCGAACTTGAGAGGACCGATGGGGCGGACCGACATCGGCTGACCACCAATATTCGCCACGAGTTGATCACCTTTCATCTTGAGTTCGGCCCAGTGCACCGGAGACTCAAATTGGCCAATGAACGCCGCAAGCTGCTCAATTTCCATATCGATAGTAGCGGGAATATCTCGTACCGGTTCTCCGATCTTTGCCGCAAGCATTAGATCCAAAGCGGTTTCGGAAATTCGCTTTACGCGGCCAGCTACGAGATCTGAATTGGTAAAAACTACAACGGCAATCCGTGGCTTTGGCAGCACAACGAGGGACGCACTGAACCCGTAGACGGCACCCGTGTGTTGAATCGTGCGATACCTGCCGTGCTTCCCTGCGAAGAATCCTAGACCAAAACCGGTGTCATTTTCTGTCAGCTGGGGAATCGACATCTGTGCGAGAGTTTCAGACTGGACGATTCTTGCTTTTGGCACAGTGCCTCCCGCCAGCAACATTTTGGCGAAATGGGCCATATCGTTCACAGTAGAATAAAGATTGCCGGCTGGAATAGTACCCAGTTCAAACTTCGGCGCCACGCATTCAAAGAAACCACCTTTTCCATCGGCTACACGCATATAACCTGTTGCCAGCTTATCGCGAATCCGATCATCGACACGAAAGCTTGAATGGTTCATGCCAATTGGATCGAGAAGTTTCTCTCTTAGACACTGTTCATAGGAGCATTCACTAGTTTTGGCTACAGCCTGACCGACTACCGTGGCACCAATATTCGAGTAGCGTGTTTTCGTGTTCGGAGGATTTACCAAAACGCACGATTCGAGACTAGCTATACTCTCCTCGATACTAGGCTCTGAGTCGTCAAAGTAGCTACCTACAGGCGACTCTCGCACCAGACCTGAGCGATGGCACATAAATTGGCGCAAAGTGACAGGAGAGGCGTTTTCAAACGGTACTACAATGCGAAACCCAGGCAGAGCTTGCTGTAGAGGTACATCAAGATCAAGCTTGTCTTGCTCTACTAGTTGCATGGCGGCAAGGGCGGTAAATACTTTTGAAATCGATCCAACCCGATAAACCGTATCATCGGTAGCCGGCACCTGCTGCTGCTTATCCGCATAGCCGTAGCCTGCCGATAACACGATTCGCTGACCGTCAATCACCGCAACCGAAACTCCCGTTAGTATCCCTCTCTGCAATTCGTCAGCAATCTCCTTCTCCAGTTGAGATATAGCTGCCCCGTAATCGAAGCCAGTTAATTCGGCAGGATGCTGGATTTCAGCGATAGTAGGGTTGGTGAATAAAGCAGTAGACATTGCAGTGATAGTCAGACTACGTAAACACGTCAGCAGATTGTGAGTATTAATCATAAATGTCTTCCAAATGCTTCGGTCAACTTCTTTATCATTTCTTCTGTATGCGTTGCAAATACTGCGATGCGGAGGGCTCCACGCGCACCGAGCCCAGCGTATTCAGACTTGTAGTCAATAAGAATTCCTTCCTCAGCCAATCCATGTTGAATGCGTCGCATGTTTTGTGAATCTCCGAGTTCAAGACTTACAATCGGCACAGGTGTGAGTTCGATTTCCAAGCCCAGATCGTTAAGCCCCTGCTTCAGCCGCAGTGCATTTTGCTTAACCCCAGCAACAAGGTTAGGCGTATTAGCCACAAGTTTCAAAGCCATGGCACTGGCTGCCGCGACAGGGATTGGGGGAGCACTTGCTCCGCTGTAGTAATGTGACGAACTCCTTGCACTCTCGATAAAAGTATTCGTGCCGGCAATGATACCACCATAACCCCCGAAGGCTTTACTGAGCGTGCCGACTGCAAATAACCGTGGAGAACCGGCTATGTCTTGATTAGGTGGCAATTCATTTATGCCTCGCTGTGGGATGCCGTGATGTTCGAAGGTACCACATCCTCGCTCTCCCAACACTCCAAATGCGTGACAGTCATCCAAACAGAGCATTGCACCTTCGATATCCTCCAGGACATCTAGATATTCTTTCACGGGGGCAATGGCTCCGCTCGACGCGAACACTCCATCACTCAACACGATCGGCACTTGGCCGGGTCGCAGGCGATCTTTCAGCAGTTCTCGTAAAGCCTCGGCCTCAAGGTGAGCGAATTGATATGTGGGAAGGTCGAAGCAGCGGCAAGCATCCACGACACTGTAATGTGAGTTCTCGTCCAGTAGAAAAACGCTTCCTGGTTTGGCAAGCACTGAGAGAACAACATGATTGCCTAAATAACCTGACGCAAAATAGTAAGCCGCTTCACTATCCCAGAAACGAGCGGCAAGTTCCTCAACCTCTATAATAGGAGGAGCATTTCCGTAACCGGAACGCGAAGTGGCCGTGCCAAGGCCATAGGCTCGCGTAGCTTCGATTGAAGCCTGAATCAAATCTGCGTGACCATGCAAACCCAAATATCCAGTACCGCAGAAATAGAGGTACTGACAGTCATCAACTTTGGTTTCTGGGCCAGGCGGGCTTTGCATCAAATGCATTTAGACATTGCCTCGAGACGATTTTTTCCGGCGAACGCAACAACCAAAGCAACATACCCAGATTTCCCTCAGCGCACAGGCCAGGCATAGAGGTAGCTAATCACGTTCTCATAATCTAGTAAAATCGAGTATGGCGAGAAGCTGCCGTCAGCAGACACACTTTGCCATGCAATTTTGTCTCAGACAAGGAGATTTCGTGTCTGAGTCTCTATATTTTTCATTAGCTCTTCAACCGGATTGATTAAATGCATTTGAAAGCCAATAAGCGGACATTGCGGCCCACTGTGACTATTGATTGCCAAGAAGTGATCTGTGTGACATGCTCAAAAGTATCTGAGGCATCGAAGTGAGTTTTCAAGTCGACAAGTGAAAAGTGGAATGAAGCCCCAACCAGAGATGCGAAATGAAGAACGTTTCTAGACTAGTAATTATATGCTTGGCTTGCTTTCATTCGGAGCCAGTCCAGGGAGAAGGCCTCCGTGTACAGTACGACCTAGTGATCAAATCCGGTCTTATTGTCGACGGATCTGGAGCCTCACCTTTTACAGGAGATGTCGCTGTATTGGACGGTCGCATTACAGCTATTGGAATAATTGATGCGAAATCGGCTAGAGAGGTGATTGACGCCTCAGGTCTGATTATCGCACCAGGATTCATCGACATGATGGTACAGACGGCGACTCCGATTCTAGAGAACGCTGAAGCATCGCTTGGTCTTTTAACTCAAGGTATTACAACTATCAACGCTTGTGGGGGAAACTCAGCAGCGCCTACCGACCCGGAAATTGTGGGCCAGACTGGCTGGAGGAAGATGTCAGGTTATTTGCAAGCATTGGACCAAAAAGGGTTGCCCATCAATGTTGCCCAGACGATTGGTCACAATCAAATACGTCGCATTGTGATGGGCGAGGTGGATCGTTCGCCAACAAACAAGGATCTTCGGAAGATGCAGGATTTAGTCAAAGAGGCAATGGATTCGGGCGCAATTGGTATCTCCACGGCATTGAATTCTCCGCCAGCTATGTATGCGCAAACAGAAGAAATTGCTGCACTAGCACGTGTTGCCGGAAAATATGGCGGTGGTTACTTTACTGAGCTGCGAAGTGAAGGAGATCACTTCCTAGAAGCACTCGAAGAGGCAATCACGATTGGCAAAATCGCGGATGTGCCGGTTCACATATCGCAACTCCAAGCAACGGGCAAATCAAACTGGCACAAACTACCCCTTGCTCTCAAAAAAATTGAATCTGCACGAGATCGAGGAGAAAAGGTTTCTGCAGACATATGTCCCTCTTGTGATAACCCTAAGAACTCTCAAAACAACGTCTTTGCAATTCAACAAGAATACGTTTCCTTCTCCACCGGCGTGGGCTTACTAGCGTCTAAAGACATCCTGACTCATCCGCGTTCATTGGGAGCATTCCGATGTCTTTTCTCACACTATGTACGGGATCTTGAAGTCGTTACTCTTGAGCAAGCCGTTTCACAGTCAACAGCTATAGCTTCTAGTGAGATAATGGCAAAAGATAGGGGGCACATTGCCATTGGCTCACCTGCAGACCTGATCGTCTTTGACGATGAGGCATTTCAAGAAGCCTCTAGTCTGAGCCAACCTCAAGATCCATCAAAAGGCATGAAATATGTGCTCGTGAATGGTGTTATGGCGCTCCGAAATGGGAAGCTAACAGGAAATCGTTCGGGAATGGTTCTACGAGGACCGGGCTATCAAGAGGAGCTGGCTCCGCAAAATATCGCGACAGGTGCTACTTGCAGTAGCTTCGCTAAGATTGATTCAATAATGAAAGAGAGCTTGGCAAAGCACCATATCCCCGGAGCATCACTGGCAATTACGGATCAGGGGCGACTGGTTTACTCTCGAGGGTTTGGCTATGCCGATCTTGAGTCACAACAACCAGTGACACCCACCACCCTCTTTCGTATTGCCAGCCTTGCCAAGCCAATTACTGCTGTGGCGATAATGAAGCTAGTAGAGTCGGAGCTGCTAGACCTTGACACACCTGTTTTTTCGGTCCTGAACAACTACGAACCTTTTATCGAGCAAAATGCCGCTTACGACGTTCGACTTCGTGACATTACCGTTCGTTATCTGCTGCAGCACCGAGGCGGATGGGACAGAGAGGTTTCTTTTGATCCAATGTTTCGATCTTATCATATTGCTGCTTCGCTCGGCACTTCTTCTCCAGCCACGCATGACGAGATCATCAGGTACATGCTGGGAAAACCGCTCGACTTCAATCCAGGCGAACGTTATGCCTATTCAAACTTTGGTTACTGCCTTTTGGGTAGAGTGATTGAGAAGCTTTCAGGATGCACCTATGAAAACTATGTCAAAAAACATGTACTTGAGCCTCTGGGTATCACTGACATGGAGATCGGAAGAACAGCATTCAAGCTTCATCGTTCTGGAGAATCTCGATATTACGATCCTCACTACGGCTACTCTGTATTTGACGATCACCTGAACGAAAAGGTACCTCAACCCTATGGCGCATGGCATCTCGAGGTAATGGACTCGCATGGAGGATGGATTGCGACAGCTGAGGACTTGCTGCGATTTGCAACTGCATTTGACCGTAAGCTACTCTCATCTGCTTCGGTGGAGCAAATGTTTGAACGTCCTCCTGGGCTTGCCGGTTGGACGGGAGACGGGAATAAGAATCAGATTTACTATGGTTTAGGTTGGCAAGTAAGGACAAATACTGCCGAGAACATTTCGTTACAAATGCATGCTGGCTCACTTCCCGGTACGAGCACGATAGTAGTTCGCCGATCAGATGGTCGTTGCTTTGCCCTGCTTTTTAATGCTCGAGAATCACCCTTCACGTCGCAGATAAACTACGAAGTATTTCCTGCACTAAATGAGGCTATCGACGAGATTGGCACCTGGCCAACATACGACCTCTTCTGCGAATAAATAGAGATGCTTCTCAATGCCCTCAGGAGCAGGAGCTATTTCTTAGGCTTGGCAGAGTATCAACGTTCTTGATCAGAATCGCAACGTGCCCAAATAAGAATTCCCATCAGGCGTTGTTGGTCTTCAGTACTTTTGACTTTAGACATCCAGTTGGTCCTTCTGGTCACGATAGCTTCCCGGCGTCATACCTGTTTCTCGTTTGAATACAACTCCCATATACTCCGTATGCTTGTAACCTGCTAGCCGTGCTATGCAGTCTAGCGAAAGATCGGTCATCCGTAATAATTCTTTGCATCTCTCTATCTGAACATTACGGATCTCTGTTTTTGGTGAACGTCCGAAGTATTCTCTGAAACTTCGTTCTAGCCAGCTTCTAGATACTTGCAAGTGATCTAACACATCTTGAACTGTCGCACCTTCGCAGGCATGTTCACGAATATACCTCAAAGCTCGTGCAACTTCTGGATCTGGAACTGCATAACTGTCGGTTGATTGTCGAACCGCGATGCCTAAAGAAGGAATCTCCAACATCTCTTTCTCGTTGGGAACGGGACCTTCTCGTTGCATAAGTTTGTCAAGACTTTTTGCAGCCTCGAACCCAATTCGCTCTGTGTCGAGAATAATACTGGACATTGGAGGATTTGTTAGGTTACAGATCAAATCATCATCATCGACTCCTAGTACCGCGATCTGCTCAGGAACCAATAGTTCTGCTCTACTGCAGGCGTCCAAAACGTGATGTCCAAGAAGGTCATTCGTTGCAAGTACTGCTACGGGTTTAGGTAGCGCAGCAAGCCACTTGGCGAGGCTGTCTTGATCCTGATTCCATTTTTGTGCCTGCACTCGAAAAGGCTGCTCGTAGACCTTGCACTCGTAATTGGAAAACTCAATTCCCTCTACAAAACCCTTTGTCCTTTGCTGGGACCAATACTGACCTTGATATTCGCAGCATGCGAAGTTTCGGAAACCTCGCTCAATAAAGTGCTGGGCTCCCAATCGCCCGATTGCTCGATCTGCCGAACAAATGCGGTGAATGCCCATGGGAGGCAAGAAGTTACTGAGATCAATCGCCGAGATATCACGACTCTCGATGATGCTTTTTGCCTCTGGGGATAGTTGCCTGGTGATAATCCCATCTCCGTCCCACCTTGAGAGAAGTCGATTTACATCACCGGTTAACTCATGCTGTTCTATATAGATAGACCAGGGACGACTTGACAGAAGATACTTAGAGATTCCGCGTAGAATACCTCGACCGTAAGTACGGGATGTCTCTACGTCCAAAGCAACTCTAAAACCAGTTGACATTGCGATCTTTTTTGTTTTCAAGAGATTGGGCTGATGCTATCTACAAGCCTATTAACTGATACTCAAAAGGACTTGTCTAGCAATGCAAAAAATCTACTAATGGATGGATCAACAAGCTCATCACCATTGAATGAACATCTACGTATCCTACTAAAGAGTTAATGCAAATAGCAAGAATAAATAGGATTAAGATCAATATACAACTCATTTCGCAACAGTAGAAAAAAAGTCAACAATCAATGACAAAAAAACTCCTTACGAGAGCTAAGCATCCTCCTTTTGAAATAATCTTTCCGTCCTTAGAATCCACCTTGTTGATGTTGCTCGAAGGAAGCGTCCTCTAGTGAAAAGACGCATAATCTCCTTGTCGCGACTGCAATTGGGAGCAAGATGGATTTGTAAGGGTAGCTGGCTTTGTAGTTTTCAAAACAGTCGGCCTTGGCACTTAAACTGGCTTATAGGTTCTTTTCTGAGTTTTAACTCTTATGCATGTGGAGGATATCTATGATGTTGCGTCAATGTTCTGTGGCTTTCGTTTTCGGTCTACCAGTCTTGTTGTTGAGTGTTCATTCTTATGCCGCAGTTAGTGTCTCGGTGGGAGATTTCTCTTTTGAAGAAGAAATTGCCCCTCCTACTGCAGAGGTAGTTGATGGCCCGGGTACCTGGGCTCAAGCCTGGAATGGGGGGTTTGCTGACCCATCCTTTTTGCCGGTCACTCAGCCACTCTATCCTAATCAGGATGGAAACTATCTGGGGAATATCTTTGAAACGGCCGATAGTGGTTTCGCCGCACTCTATCAGGATGTTGTTCAGATCGAAGAAGGTACGTATACCTTTACGATCGGCGTTGCTCATGAGCCTGATGCTGAGCCGACGTCTGCACCGTTTCTCCTAAACTTTGAAGCCGTCGGATACGGTGGTCCCACTGTGCTTGTTGATTCCTTTAGCTTTCCAGTAGGTACTCTGAACAGCAGCGGTTTGACCGACTTGGAGGTCGAAGTCACTTTCCCATCAGGCCATCCAGAAATCGGCAGAACTTTTCGGCCTGTGTTACTTACGACCGGTGCAGATGCTGGTTCCAATCCCTCTGATCCACGTGCTAGTTACATGATGGATAACGTCCGTATAGATTTTGAACCTGCTGTGGGCGCCAGCCGTTCGATTCGAGTAGGCCAGCCGTCTTTCGATCCCGTGGCGTGGAAACTGCCGTCCGGGACTGGTGATGACGCTACATCGTATCGCCCTACTACTCCCCTTTTTGCTAGTCAGATAGGGGATCAGCTCGGTGCTCTTACTGTCCGAACACTGGGTGGATGGGGAGCTGCCTTTTACCAAGATACAACCACAATTCAAGAAGGAACATATTCTTTGACAGTAGGAGTTGCGCATGACCCCAACTACCAGCCAACAACGTCGCCATTTCTGATCAACTTTGAGTCCGTGGCCAGCGATGGGAATGTGACATTATTGGGCGAGAATATCTTTCCTGTTGGGTCTGCGAATAGCAGTGACTTGACAGATCTTACGGCTACGCTGGAGATCCCATCTGGAATGCCTAATATTGGGGAAACTTTAAGGCTAGTCTTACTCACAACGGGTGAGGATGCCGGTTCCAACCCAGGGGCCGCAGATCCTCGAGCGATCTACCTCCTCGACAATGTTCGATTAGAGTTTGAATCTGCTGGAGGCTCGTTCTTGGCAGCCGACTTTAACGAAAGCGGAATGGTTGATGGAGAGGACTTGCCGTTCTGGCAAGGCGCTTATGGCCTCAACGCTGATGGAGATGCCGATGATGACAACGACTCTGATGGCGCTGATTTTCTCGTTTGGCAACGGCAGTATGGAACATTCCCGCTAGCCGCCAATTCGACAGCAGTTCCTGAACCTGCGACTGTGTTCATTGCGTTAACATCGTTGATTAGCGTATGTGGTTTGCGGCGACGGATTCTAAAGCAAACCGAAGGCTTGCGTTGCTAGACAACGGATATCAACTCTAAGGTAAGCTGCGTATGCAATAAGCATGAATCTGGGGGCTGACTCCCAAGCTCCTAGCAAAGAGATGAGAAGGTTGTTCGTCACTAGGATGTGCCATATTGGGCTTGGTGAGCGCGGCTGGGGCAGCCTCGCCAGGTCCCTTATGGCTGGATACCAAATATCCGAATTCATTTAGTAGATCCGATCAAATGGAAAGCATTTGGAGCTTGGGCGTCTAAGCGATTAAGGCAATCAGTTTTCTAAAGTTCCTTTTCATCGGCCATTTGATTTAGATAGGGAAGATATGATGGAAAAACTCAAGTTCACTAGCTGCGAGGAATTGCTTGGAATTCTTCGCCATTGCGACGGCAAAGTTCTCTCCCGATCAAGTGCGAGAACTGCATTCACACTTGTTGAGTTGTTAGTTGTCATTGCCATTATCGGCGTCTTGGTAGCCCTCCTATTGCCCGCAGTACAATCAGCGAGAGAAGCTGCTAGACGAACTCAGTGTACCAATAATCTCAAGCAGGTTGGGTTGGGTATGCAAAACTACCAGTCTGCGCAGGGTAGCTTCCCTCCCGGTTCGCAGGCTGATGATGAGCCTGGACGAAGAATTGTTCACCAATGGACTGTCTATCTCATGCCTTACATTGAGGAAACTGCAATTGCAAATCGATATGACTGGAAAGTTGGTGATCGAGGCCCAAATTTTGCTACCGTGAATGGCCCATTATTTCAAACACCAATTCAAGCATATCAATGCCCAAGTGACACTCACGGATTTGTAAAAGACTGGGGATGGTCACATTCAAACTATGTGGGATGCTTCAGTGCCGATGGCTCTTGGGTGGAACCTGATGGATGGACGGCTGACAACAATATCAATCACCCATTTTACAATCCTTCAGCTGATTCGAAGAAATTGGCTATCTTTAACTTTAACCGCACTCGGGCGCCTAAACACGTCGAGGACGGCACATCCAACACATATGCTTTTTCTGAGGTCATCACTGGTGCAGATAACGAATTGGATTTTCGTGGCACATGGTCAGTGGATCACGGCGTCGCATATACGCATCGACTTGGACCTAATTCGACTTTGCCCGACAAAGAGGCCTATGCTTGTCCAATCGTAGCCCGTCCAGAGGCTCCCTGCAAAAGGGCTCCAAGTTTTGGAACCGCCTATTGGGCAGCTCGCAGCTACCATACTGGGGGTGTCAACGGTGCACGCATTGATGGCTCGGTTCAATTTGTATCTGACGACATCGACGGTGATGTATGGATTGGTTTGGCAAGCATTAATGGGAGCGAAGTTGATCTGGCTTTATGAGAATTCTGAGGAACACAGTGAAAACGGACCACCGCTTTTGGCCGTTAATGCCCTTGACATTGCTACTGATCTGCACGATCGGATGTGACGATTCGCCAATTAGAGAGATTTCTGGAACGGTCACACTTGACGGCAAACCATTGGAAACTGGTGAGATTCTCTTCAAACCACTTTCAGGAAGTACCGGTCCTACCGCGGGTTCAGAAATTGAGAATGGTAGCTATCAGATTCCAGCAGTTACACAAGGCCTACGAGTTGGCAACGAATATCAAGTCGAAATTACCTCGATGGTAGGTAGCGGGCGCATGTCTCCTGACCCAAATGATCCAACCGGACAGCGTGAACTATTAGAGAATGTGATTCCTGAACGCTACAACACAAGCACTACATTGCAGGTAACGATATCATCCGATCGCGCTGCAAATAATATCGATTTTGAACTTGAATCAAAGCCATCTCCCTGACGGCAGTCTCCGACTGCGAAATAATTACTTCGCAAGGGAAACTGCTTGGTATTTGACGTCGCTGAACTCACTCTCTCGAAGGTTCTCTATGATTCGTATTACACAAGTTGCGAGATTGTTATTGCTCGCACTACTTTCTGGAACGGCACACTCTGCTGAATCCAAGATTGAACCCGTTTGTGAAAGAGGCCCTGACACTCGAATCTCGCTATCTGGCCCAGTGAACGATTATGCTCAAGCAGTTATCGACAATTGGTTGATGAGAGTACCTAGAGATAATCCCGCAATCTTAGAGATGTTTGACGATAGAGATGTAAAACCCTATCGAGACCTCTTGCCGTGGTCGGGTGAATTTGCAGGGAAGTACCTTACGAGCCTCGTCGAAGTCTTGCCGATCTCTGAATCCGACCAACTAGAGAGTCTCGGTGCTGACTTTGTAAGCCAGCTAGTTGCGAAGCAAGCCAAAGACGGGTATTTAGGGCCATTCCCAAAGTTGAGTCGCCTGACAGGAACCAACGCAAGCGGCGGCAAGACTTGGGATGCGTGGGGGCACTATCACGTAATGTTGGGATTATTGGAGTGGTACGACTATTCAGGCGACGAGAGCGCACTAAATTGCGCCAGCCGTATTGGAGATTTGTTTTGTGACAAGTTTTTGAAAACTGGCAAGAAGATTTCTTCTATAGGTAGCGCTGAAATGAACCAGGCTGTGGTTCATTCGCTCGCGATACTCTACCAACGCACTGGCGAAACCAAGTATCTCGATTTGGCAGAAGAAATTGTTCTCGATTTTTCGGCTCCGAATGCCGGCAACTATTTGCAAGCTGGACTAGAAGGGCTGGAATTCTATCAGATCCCTAAACCTCGTTGGGAAAGTCTCCATTCATTGATAGGACTTGCTGAACTTTATTGGATCACAGGCAATCCCGATTATCGCGAAGCTTTCGAGCATTTCTGGTGGAGCATTGTGAAACTCGACCGCCACAACAACGGCGGTTTTTCCTCAGGGGAAAAAGCTCATGGAAATCCATATCATCCAGGTCCGATTGAGACCTGCTGCACCATTGCTTGGATGGCAATGAGTACCGAAATGTTAAAAATGACTGGCGATCCACTTGTGGCCGACGAGTTGGAGTTATCAACCTTGAACCAGGCGATTGCCCTGCACTCTCCATCTGGAAATTGGTCCACATACAATACCCCGATGGATGGTCAACGCATTCCTAGCACGGTAGATATCGCATTTCAGATTCGTCCGGGCAGCAAAGAACTCAACTGCTGCAGCGTCAACGCTGCTCGCAGCTTGGGAATGATAGCTAACTGGGCCTTATTGCATCAAGAGAATGGCTTGGTACTTAATTGGTATGGACCTTCGCGCTTTGAAGACAAACTGAGGAACATCCCGATCTCGTTAGAGCAATTTACGAACTATCCGACAGAGGGTGAGATTGATATCGAATTAACACCGGCCCAGCCAATCGAGTTTGAACTTAAGCTTCGCATTCCTCATTGGTCTACCAATTCCAAGGTAACGGTGAATGGCAAGGAAATAGCGGTCAAGCCAGGTACTTATGCCTCCATTCAACGAGAATGGAAAGCGGGCGACAAAATAAATATCCAATTAGATATGTCGCTTCGCTACTGGGCAGGAGAGAAGGAGTATGCGGGTAAGATGTCGATCTATAGGGGACCACTACTTCTGGCATACGAAGAGCCTTTCCCTTCGTCGCTTGAGTTCAGTGAAGACTGGAATGCTCACGGGCATTTTCGATCAACAAATAAAGCTGGTGCCTGGGTCACATATATCTTCGAAGGCGACAATGTTGAATGGCACGGATTCTTTTTTGCTGATGCAGGTAAAGCCCGAGTACTGATTGACGATGAGGAAGTTGAAATCGTTGACCAATACGGTCCGATCTCTGAAGTTCCATTTGTTTGGAAACGTGAAGGGTTGGGTTCTGGCAGACATGAATTGCGTTTGGAAGTGCTCGCAGAAAAAAACGCCAAGTCTTCCAACACGTGGTCCAACGTGCGAGAGTTCAAAGCAGCAGCGAACTTACCAAAGCTTAGCGTGAAACAACTTGCCCGCAAGCAACCCCCAAATCCGGTCGAATCAGGGTTCCTATCAATAAGTACCAAGGACACAAAGGGGCGTGACGTCCAGCTACGTGATTATGGAAGTGTGGGTCAAGGGTCTGTGATGTACTACTCTTGGATCCCAACAGAAGGAGCTGAGGCAATACCTTTTTCTAGAAGCAATCCGTCACGCACATCGAGATTTGCGACCCCCTAGCCAGGCAATTTGTTTGAAGACTGAAGGAATATCCTTAATCTGGCTTGCACAGTTAACAGAAAACAATATCGGCCTTATTCAGCACACCTAGTATTTCATCATAACACCAAAAACCAATTCACATAATCTAAAAGACCCGCATGGACCAGCAATCGAAACAATCTTCTGCCGACAGCGATTACCAGCGCGAGCCAGTCCACGAGCATGCGAGGCTTGGATTTAAGAGTTTTGTTGGGATGTATGCGGGTGAACATACCGCCGGTACAGAATTGATGATTGGCCCTCTATTTGTGGCAGCAGGAGTCGGTGCATTCGACCTGATAGCAGGATTGATTGTAGGTAATTTATTAGCCGTTCTAAGCTGGTTATTACTTACTGCACCAATTGCAACCCGATCTCGTTTGACGCTCTATTACCAACTCGAGAAGATTTGCGGTCGCCGCTTAGTTGTAATCTACAACCTTGTAAACGGTCTCATGTTTTGTCTTCTAGCAGCTTCTATGATAACTGTAGCTGCCACTGCTCTTGGTGTTTGTTTTAGCTTTCCCATGCCCCAACTGGATGACTTGTACCCTAATAGCATTGGCTGGGTTGTTGCCGTATTGTGTGTTGGTACCTTGATGTCGGTAGTGGCAGCTTACGGTTACGAAACCGTATCCAAATTTGCAAATATCGCCGCTCCTTGGCTTGTCCTCGTATTCTTGGCAATTGGCATCATTGCCTTTCGACTTTTTATCGAAGTTAGCGGGACAGAGATTAGCTCTCTTTCTGACTTGTGGTACTTTGCTGAATCCAAAATCTGGAAAGGGGGAGAGCCATTGCCGGGTCAAACTAAATTTACATTTTGGCATGTGACTTTTTTTGCATGGTTCTGCAATATCGCAATGCACATGGGCATGTCTGACCTGACTATATTTCGATTCGCTCGAAAGTCGTGGTACGGAGTTTCTCCTGCATCTGGCATGTTTCTGGGTCACTTCTTGGCATGGATAGCGGCATCGCTGCTGTACGCTCTCCAGTTGTTTGAAGATCCAAGTAATACAGATGTACTCCCCGGCCCAATGGCTTACAAAGTGTGCGGTGTAGCGGGTTTACTATGCGTAGTCATCGCCGGTTGGACGACAGCAAACCCTACCATATACCGCTCTGGGCTTGCTTTTCAATCGATAATGCCAAAAGCATCACGTTTTTCGGCAACCCTCGTTGCAGGCACTCTGGCTACAGTGGCTGGCATGTTTCCCGCGATAGCAATGAAGTTTCTAGAGTTCATAGCGCTGTATGGATTAGTACTCATGCCAATGGGAGCAGTAATTTTTGTTGATTTTTGGTTAAGCCGCAAATTTGGTTTTCAGGACAACTTTGCTGAACGAACGGGGAGTTCTTTCAATACTGCAGCTGCACTTGCATGGTTCGTTTCAATAGCAATTTGCATTGTCTTGGTCCAATTCTTTGGGATACAGATTTTCTTCGTTAGCCTTCCTGGCTGGTTTATCGCAGCGGCCCTTTACATTGTGATGAGTCGACTATTTCAGGGAAAACCAAATTACGTACACTCTGTGAGCGAGGTCCTTTAAGCCATGCGAATTCTCCTGCAAGTTTTGTCAGTGATAGCATTGTTGAGCGTCATTCTGCCCTCAATCTTGTTTCTTGCAGGACAGATGGATCTGGATAAGACCAAACTATTCATGTTGATAGCGACAATAGTATGGTTTGTTGTCACCCCGCTTTGGATGGGGCGCGTGCCAGATTCTTCACAACAGCAAGGAGGGTCGTATGAGTAGTCTGCGAAGCATGCCGGCGATCGTGCTAGAGAAGGCAAGACAGCTTGAGCTGCGATCTATTGATATGGACGAACAGCTCGGTGACTTAGATGTTCGAATTCGAATTCACACCGTAGGAATATGCGGTTCTGACGTCCACTACTATCAACATGGACGTATCGGTCCTTTTGTTGTGAAGGCACCGATGGTACTTGGGCATGAGGCATCGGGAACGGTCGTGGATGCAGGCTCAATGGTGAGTCACCTGAAGATTGGGGACCGTGTATGCATGGAACCTGGAATTCCCGATCCTAATAGCAAAGCGACAAGACTAGGAATCTACAACCTGGATCCGGCTGTGAGGTTTTGGGCGACTCCGCCGGTTCACGGTTGCTTGCGACCTGAAGTTGTGCATCCGGCAACCTTTACTTTCAAGATTCCAGAGAACGTAAGTTTTGCCGAAGCGGCTATGGTTGAACCGCTTGCGGTAGGAATGCACGCAGTGAACAAATCACGTATCAGAGCTGGTGATCTCGCAGTTGTCATGGGAGCAGGCCCCATTGGAATGGTAACTGCAATTGCTGCTCTCGCCGCCGGGGCAAGCCGTGTCATAATCACCGATGTCCAGCAGGAAAAACTGGATCTTGCTGAAAAACTCGGTCCGATCCGCGCAGTAAATATTACGAAAGAGAATTTGGCCTCGGTCGTAGATAATTTTTCCGACGGCTGGGGAGCTGAAGTTGTATTTGAAGCGAGTGGAAATGCCCGCTCCGCTTCGTCCGTCTTCGACACTCTGTGTCCTGGCGGAACGGTGGTGTTTATTGGCATGCCCAACGAATCGATCTCCTATGATGTAGTTGGTGCATCAATCAAAGAGGCTCGCGTGGAGCACGTTTTTCGCTACGCCCATGTTTATCCTTCCGCGCTTAAATTAATGGCAAGTGGCAAAATCGACGTCAAGCCACTGATCACAGACACATTTGATTTTGAAGATGGTATCAAGGCGTTTGAATATGCAGCAAACATGTCGCCCAGTAGTGTTAAGGCGCAGATTGTATTAGTCAAATAGTAAACAAGTACTGTATCAGAAGAGGATTCCTAGCCACGGAAAAAATCAATCTTCAGTGAAAACGGTAGAGGGAAAGAATCGGAACAACTACATGCAAATACAATTTCACGGAAAACGAGCTCTGGTAACAGGTGCAGGCAAAGGCATCGGTCGAGTCATCGCTACGATGCTGACTTCATGCGGCGCCGAAGTCATTGCACTAAGTCGCACTAGGGCAGATCTGGATTCGCTGGCTTCTGAGATCGGATGCCAGACCCTCCAAGCCGACATCGGCGATCCAATCGAGGCAGAAAAAGCTGCAAAGCAGGCTGGCGCTATCGATTTGTTGATCAATAATGCGGGAGTTTCAATCCCACAACCCTTCCTGAATACATCTCTTGAGGCCTTCGAACAGACTATGTCGGTCAATTTGCGAGCTGTCCTCATCATCAGCCAGACAATTGCACGAGGAATGGTCCAGAGAGGCCAAGGAGGAGCAATCGTCAATCTCTCCAGCCAAGCCTCTAAGGTTGCCTTAACCGATCATGCGGCTTACTGTGCTTCAAAAGGAGCACTGGACCAATTAACTCGAGTGATGGCATTGGAATTGGGCATGCATCAGATCCGCGTCAACGCCCTCAACCCAACGGTCACATTGACCCCTATGGGAGAAGTTGCATGGAGTGATCCCGAGAAGCGAAACGGGATGCTGTCCCAAATCCCCTTGGGAAGATTCGCAAAGCCAATCGACATAGCCAATGCGGTTGTATTCTTACTCAGCGATCAGGCTGAGATGATTCATGGTGTGACGCTCCCGGTAGATGGCGGATTTCTTGCAAACTAAGCAAAGGAGCATAGGAACATAGATGATTCACACAATTGAGTCGGGTTCGTCCCGCGCGTCGAAATGCATATCCATGGGGATATGTTTCGTTTTCCTGTTGACGTCAAGTCAGACATTACGCGCGCAAATTAAGTTGGTCTTTCCGCTAGGCGGCACTGCTTTTGAGGACTGGGTTATAGGAAATTACAACGATGTCGATACGCGCCCTATAGCAGATTCTGACTATCGAGGGGGTAACTACACTTATGATGGACACGACGCACTAGATATAGGACTGGCTCATTTCCGAAAAATGGACGAAGGTGTCACAGTCTTAGCGGCTGCCCCGGGTACTGTTGTCACTGCAATGGACGGCGCCTTCGATCGTTGGGCTCCGTCAAACCCAAATCCACCAGGTGAAATAGGCAATTTAGTGGTCATAGATCATGGGGGAGGGATTCGCACCACCTATGCCCATCTCAAAAAAGATTCCGTTTCAGTCCAAGTAGGAGACTCCGTGATTGCTGGGCAGCAAGTGGGCTTGGTTGGAAGTTCGGGGGGGTCCACTGGACCACATCTACATTTCGCAGTCTATCAGAACGGAAATCCGGTCGAGACCTACAAGAACCCCGACCAATGGTGGTACGACCCATTGCCGTACACGGGTGATGTACCTGGCGTACTTGACTCTGGAATTGCGAACCATTGGCCGACACAGACTGAGGTTGAAGCTGGCGTTCATCATCAAGGTATTTACTCAGTCGAGGATGGATCAGGACAACTGGCAGTCATGTGGAATTACCTATACGGCATTTCTGCTGGCTCCGAAATCAGTTTTCAATTCCTACGTCCCAATGGTTCTCAATATGCAAACTACCAATGGACAGATGAAAATGGCTTGACCGTAGGGTTTTGGAATATTGGAGTAGATCTACCAAGTTCCCCCGATCTTGGAGTTTGGAATGTTAATTTTCGTGTAAACGGCGAACTCATATCGAACAAATCTTTTCTAGTAGTCGAACCAATTCCAGGAGACTTCGATCTTGATGGGGACGTTGACGGCGAAGACTTCTTGTCCTGGCAGCGCGGTGATTCTCCTGTTGCACTAAGTAGACAGGATTTTGACGACTGGCAGGAGACCTATGGTACAGCCACACCATATTCGGCAGTCTCAACGCAAATTCCCGAAGTATCATCAAGTACCCTTATCTTAATAGGCATTTTGACCTCGCTCGTTAGGCGTCAGCTGGTCACCCGAGAGGTCTGACTTGCCGCCCAAGAAAACAACTCTCAGTCGACGCTCACGAATGGATGCATTGAGAGCGGGTCGATTTCTTGAGCGCGTTGTCCACGGCGTCCAGAGAACTGATTGAAGTCCAATTCGTACTCCCTACTATTTCCCCCTACTCCAATTCGCGAAAGTGTCGTTGAGTTTTGCCAAGGGATAATAAGCCTTGGAATCCTCGAAGCTTGTGGCTCACTGGTATTTGGAGCTTCTTACGATTTGGTGCTACCGGATGGAGCGCAAAAATCTCGGATCGGGAGCAGGCGAACTAGTAAGTCATCCCGATGGTACCTGAAGGGGTGGGGGCGGGATTAATATCTGGACTAACTCACTTTCGATTCTATCCTAGGAGGGCGTTGTTTTGCCTATATTAACAAGGGTTTGTGTGCGTCAGTTTTGATGTGGCTAACTAGGTACCCCCAAGGCGAACCCGGGGGGAGGATGGTAGAAGATCCTCTTCCGATGGGTCCCATCAGACGATTTCGAGATTGTTCGATCAACTGTTTACGCTTGCCCCAGATTGCTCTCCCTTGAACTGCTCGGCAATGGGTGCGATTAGAATGGCGAGGTTTAAAGTCGCGAATCGCGTACTATTACGATTTAGGAGTTCTGCACGACAAGACCGACACAAGGTATTTTACACGATAGACCACTCTAAGTTCGTGTCTCCCGGGGATTGTTGTCGGAGAGAATGTGTTATCGTTTCTGGAAGGGCATACTTAAGCTCTAAGTCCCCCCTTTGTACTTTTGGAACCTACCAGCTTGGTGACACAACTGAGCGATACTGCTGATCTAGGCGGTTGTGTCGACTGCCAGCACATTGTGTGTCCTACTTCTCTGTCCAACTTCTCCTGCGCGAGGGCAGTCTGCTTTGGGCAAACTCATGAACTACAGCAGTACGCAACCCCCTCACTTCTCCACCGCAGATCCCACCATCGCCAAAATGCCTGACTTGATCGCCTTCGGGAGGCTGGCCCACTGTTCGATGACTGTCGCCAGGTCAGGGTCGAGAGGGGTGTTTTCTGCATCAACTGCTGCGCCAGAAGCTGCGCGCTGTCGAGAAATACTGTTTTTCTCTGAGTTTTCAGTACTAATGCACTGAATCTTAATCATTATGTTGTTGGTTCCATTCCAACGGGGAGCACTGACTTTGAGTCAAGCTGAAACAAGCATTTACATTACCTGCCTACGTTGGCAGTGCAGCTCTAAATCCTTGGACCAAGACGGTACATACCGTTTTCAGTCCTCAGAATCGGAGATGCATCGTGCCCAACCTTGTAGATTCTCTGCCTAAGTATCGTCGCCACAAGGCTTCTGCACAGGCAATCGTTACTCTCTGCGGAAAAGACTTCTATCTTGGCCCTCATGGTAGCAAGATCAGCAAAGTCGAGTATGACCGCATACACTACTGAATGGCTAACCAATGGGCATAGATTGCCAGCAAATATCACTGAACTGTGCTAGCTATGCATTTGTTTACTCAGGCTGACTTTTCATAATCAGTGGACTAAAATCGCCTTAGTGCGTCTCATTTCTCTGTCTAAATCATTTTCCAGATGAGTGATTATCGATGTACCACTTTCGCACAAATGCTTGTTCGTCATTGGTAATACTTGCCATGGAGATTCTTCTCTGCTTCTCGTCGAATGCGGAGGAAGCTCTCTACCCTGAGGTCATTCCGATTGAAACAGAGAAACTTTCTATCTTATCACCGAGAGTAGTGGAAAGAATGGTTCTCCCTATTCGACAGCTCACTTTCTTTGGAACGGCTATGGATTTTGGTCGAACATCTCTACCTCCTTGGGAAGTGGGAAACTATTTGAGAGTAAGTTTCACGAAAGCCAAAATGGCCGACTCTAGAGAAGAACGTGCCGAATGGAGTATTGTTAATATCCATTCGGAGAACTTCTCACTAATCACCAAGGCTCTGGAAATAGAGGAACTTGAAATAGTTGTCCTGCACAATGGAAGGTCAAACGGATCGTACCGGAGCGTGGACAACGGTTGGGTTGAAACACCACTTGTTTATGACAATGGGTATGCAATTGTTACAGACGCACGCATCCCAAGAAAATGGTTCCGTCTGGAGCCAGAAGAACGTATGGATGAAAAGATACGAAATGATCTGATGAAATACTTTCCACAAGCCTTTAGAGACCCCAATAAGGAGCCCGAGCTCAAAATCTCACATGGTAATGATCCTTGGC
Organism: Bythopirellula goksoeyrii; assembly: GCF_008065115.1. NCBI lineage: Bacteria > Pseudomonadati > Planctomycetota > Planctomycetia > Pirellulales > Lacipirellulaceae > Bythopirellula > Bythopirellula goksoeyrii. The sequence goes on from NZ_CP042913.1 coordinate 1,455,025, forward strand.
CAAAGCTAACTATTCCCGGATACAGTTTATATCCTGAAGAATCCAACCAATAGCAGACTGAGGTGGACCCCAATGTTTGGACAGCCAATGGGGAGTACTTATTCTTTGTTGCAACTGGACGAATGATTGATGCGAGACCCAGTTCGCTTGCCTGAGGCCAATAAAGTCGAACGCTACACCCATCCCCCCATCGTGCCGGAACTCGCCTTGCTCGTTCCGGCCTACAAGTTCTGGCTCTCGACTGGCACAAGAATTCTTGTAGAAATGGGCCACTCAAATCGTGATAATGGGAGGCTGCAACAGCGTCTGCGCGCTCTTTTACAACCGAACATTGATCAATTTTCTGACGCGTCAGGGTCGTTAGGCCTCTGCACTTGCGCGCTGGTATGGACACGCCAGCCATTAGCAGGGCGCTGACGCTCCCCGCTCGCCTGTGGTGACCCGCAGCGCAAGGGTTTTGTCACGGAGTGGCGGAGTTTTTTCTAAAAAAACTAAGAGAGAATTGTTGCCAAACCGCAGGAAAACGAGCATTCGATGCCGAGTTTTTAATTTTGTTTTTTGTTCGCGACTGAACTCGCGTTACAAAACTCCCCCTTTCCTGCGCAGAAGCGAGTATTCGCGGTCGCCCTGACTTCATACTTGAGAGTCCAAGCTCAAGTCGTTGGTGGCTTCGAGGTCGTTTTCAGGATCGTTGCCATTACCTCTGGCAAGCATGACGACGCTTGTTTTAGAAAGCACTCGTCGCTGAATCTCCGAAACTTCAATCTCAATGCCCAGAGCGTTGCAACTAGCTTTCGCGTCCCTGGTTATCGCACCCAACCGACCATTTATGAGGCTGAAATCAGTTCTATTGAAGTGCTACCTAACGATTTTCGCGACGCTAAAACCTCTTGGCTTTGCATTCAGCTCTTTTAGTGAGTACCATGGCTCTGCTTCAAGTGTCGTCTCGTTAGCTGAGCAGCGTGCAATTCGCACTCGCATTCATTCTTTTCTTTTTTCCAATTGGGTTTAAGAAGAATTCTATGTTAACTCGCCGTCTGATCAGGTCTGGTTGTCTGGCTCTCTTGATAGTGCTCGGCATGGGGCGCGTCTGGGCAGAGGACTCACTTCTAGTAGAACAGGTGGAAGAATTGCTGCCGAGGCACGTGGGCGCGGCAGTGATGGCCGTTGACGAAGGCAAAGTGATCTTCAAACATGCCTGGGGAAATCGCCGCTTTGATGAAACGGAGCCCTGTACAACGTCGACCAATTTTCGCCTGGCGTCTGTCAGCAAGCAATTCACAGCGACGGCAATTCTGCTCCTGGTAGATCAAAAAGTTGTAGAGCTCGACGATACCATTGACCGCTTTTTTCCGGAGTGTCCCGACTATTGGCACAACATCACTGTCCACCACTTGCTGTCACATACTTCTGGATTGCCGGACTATGAGAATTTGATTCCCGAAGGCACGACTTTGCAGCTAATGGATCTCAACGTGCTGGAATTGCTGCGGGCAACCGAGAAGCCCCTTTTTGAACCGGGTGCGAAATTCGCTTACTCCAATTCTGGTTACGCATTGCTCGGTTTGATCGTCGAAGCTGCAGCCGATTGTCGGTTCCAGGATTTCCTGCGAACCGAGGTGTTCAAGCCCCTAGGTATGAACAGGTCGTTGTTGTATGTGGCAGGCATGAATCGTGTCCCTGAGAGGGCATTTGGACACGAATTGGATTCCGAAAAGAATTGGATCGTTGGCGACCAAAGCTTAACAAGCGCCGTGCGGGGTGATGGCGGAGTCTATTCCTCACTCGACGACCTGGAACTCTGGATTACCGACTTGGATCAAGAACACTTGCTAAGCGACTCGTCCTATACAAAGATGTTCACTCCGCAGGTCAGATCCGATCGTGGCCAGCAGGACTATGGCTACGGCTGGTTTCTGGATACCTACCGAGGTGAGCGACGCACCATGCACGCCGGTGAAACGCGTGGATTTTCGTTGATGCTTCAACGCTTTCCCAATCGCCAAGCGGCCGTAGTCATTCTGCTGAACAGGTCGGCGCTTGATCCGCCAGGCGATTATGTAGATCAAATTGTCGATTGCTTACTATTTGATCGTGATGATTAGCGTTTGTTTGTGGGGATCTATATTGTCATGAATTTTAGGCAGCTTGCTCTTGTACTTGGTATCCTGTTCCTCACTGTGGGACAGGTTTCCAACGCGGCCGATGTCGGCAGCGAAAGCCCTGTTGTCCAGATCTCGGATGAAGTACTCCAAGATAAGATACGAGGAGGCTTGCTCGCTCAGATTCTCGGCAACTTGAACGGGCTTCCACATGAATTCAAATATCTAGATGAGCCCGGAAATGTGGCGAACTATGTCCCTTCGCTACCGGAAGGTGCTCGCACAGACGACGACACGGATTTGGAATGGGTAATCGTTTCGGAGATTGCGCGAAGCGGACAGGTAGAACTGCCGCCAGCGAGAATTGTCGAGCTATGGAAGACGCACATCAATAGAGCAATCTGGTGCGCCAACCGATATGCGCGCGATCTTATGGAAATCGGATTGGAACCTCCCCTCACCGGCAGCAGCGTGCTCAATCCTTGGTCGGAATTCAATATTGCGGGACAATTTGGCTGTGAATCATTCGGACTCATGGCGCCGGCCATGCCGCAGACAGCCTCTCGGATCGGTCTTCACTACACCCGTATTGTAATTGATGGTGAACCCGCTCAGGCAACACAGCTTTTTACTGCGATGATCGCCACTGCCTTTGTTACTAGCGACATCGAGGAAATCCTGGATGCCGGCATCGCAAGTGTCGACCCACGATCAAACGTGGCCACGATTGTCGGCGAAGTTAGGGACCTTCATGCTCAACATCCCGAAGACTGGCGAATTGCTCGAAAGTCAATCAAAGAGCGGTTGCAGGTTCATAATGGAAGCTTCCGCGATCAGAACGGCTACGAGTTGAATACCGCCGCAACAGTCGCCGCCCTTCTTTACGGAGAAGGCGATCTGGTTGAAACAATGCAACTCGCCTTCAACTTCGGCTGGGACTGTGACAACAACGCTGCCACATCCGGGACGATTCTCGGCGTAATCAAAGGCCGGAAATGGATGGATGAACAAGGTTGGGATATCAGGGACGTCTACCGGAACACGACTCGTGATGCGATGCCAAGCGATGAAACTATCTCGGGATTCGAAAACAAGCTTATTGACTGCGCAAGGCTGGTTATATTGAACAATGATGGTTCAGAATCCAAACAGAGCGGCCAACTCACCTATCAGATACGCACCCAGCCGCCAGCCAGCGTCGAACGACTGGCCTCGCCCTCTGCTGAGCAGTCGGCTTTGCGCAACCAGTTTGTAGAGCAGCTGCCGAGCGATCTATTGAAATCGGGACCTGATGCTGCCCGAGCAGCCTATCTAGCAATCTGTCTTGGCGAAGCCGATACCCTCGATCAGTCTGATCCACGCGCATGGAGCAATGGTCTCCGCGAATTGAAGAAATATCCGGCTGTGATACGCAATCTCTTCGCAGCACCGCTCCCGGCAGCCGCACGGATTCAGCAAAATGGCAGACAGGCTGGGCTTGAAGCACCAGCCATACCGAAAATCGACGAGCAAGGATGGTGGCAAATTGCAGGCAATCCAGACCTCGGCGAATTAACAAGTGATAAACAAGAGCCAGTAGACTTTGGGATCTGGCAGGCGGCAGACGGCACCTGGCAGTTATGGTCGTGCATTCGCAATACAAAGGAAGACGGTGTCACGCGTCTATTCCATCGCTGGGAGGGAAGTAATCTCACCGATTCCAATTGGAAACCATTGGGCATTGCTATGCGAGCTGACCCCGATTTTGGCGAAAGGCGGGGTGGCTTGCAGGCACCCTATGTAATTAGACAGGGTGACAAGTATCTGATGTTTTATGGCGATTGGGTCAATATCTGCCTAGCGGAAAGTGATGATGGAAAAGCATTTCGCCGGGCTTCGATAGGCAGCAAGGGTCCCCAGCTTTTTACTGAGGGCGAAGGGAATAATGCTCGTGACGCCATGCTGTTGGAAATCGACGGGAATTGGCACTGCTACTACTCGGCCATGCCCGGTCTCAAAGGTGCCATGTTTGTTCGTCGCTCGCGCAACTTACGTGACTGGTCCCATTCGTCGCCCGTCAAGGTACTCTCTGGCGGAACACCTGGATCACAGTGGTATCAAGCCGAATGTCCTCACGTAGTCAGTCATGGTGGCTACTTTTACTTGTTTCGCACTTCGAACTACAAAGGAAAACCTATTACGACCGTCTATCGATCAGCAGACCCCACAGATTTCGGTATCGAGGACGACTCGAAAATAGTCGCGACACTTGCTGTTGCTGCTCCTGAAATCATAGTTCGCGACGGTAAGTATTGGCTTGCCGCTCTCAATCCGCAACTTGACGGCATTCGAGTAACACGACTGCGATTTGTCCCCGAGCAACAGCCTTAGTTTCCCCAAATAGCTTGCAAGTCTATTGCCGCTCCCTTAGCGCCGAGGAGCTTACATCTTCGCGAAATTGCGATTCAGGAACTTCCTCACAAAGCTCAGTTAACTCAAGAGGGATTTCCAAGTCGCTCAGCGAACAGAACTCTCCCTCCAATTTCCTGCCGAAAACCAGAAAACGACAATTCGCTTCACCAATATTACGTATTGCTAGATCGCGGAGCTTGGTGTCATCGCCGTAGTAGTGCAGGTCGGCGATTCTTTGCAGCGTATCTGCCCCCACGACAAACGTACAGTTTGACGCAAGTGCTGCTTTCTCACTGAATGTGGGGGCAGCTGTCAGCAGAACACTTCGTGTGGGATCGTGCTTTGCGATGCTGGCAAGTCGGTTGGAAATCTCTACAAAGTCAAGCGGGGGTTTGTCGACGTTAGTGACTGACATCTCATATGAAACATTCGACTGCGTTAATTGCTCTGCAATTTCCGCCATGAGCCGGTGTCCTTCATGCAGTGGATTGAAGGCCCCGGGAAAAAGCACTTTGGGAAGCGCCTTGTTTGTCGTTGGTGGCAATAGAACGTATGGCTGTTTGCCGAGCAAGAGTTGAGTCCACTGAGCAAGGGCCTGTTGTTGACCGCGTTGAATCTGCTCTCCATCGAGCAACATCCTTTCGAACCTTGCGTGACAAGCATCGTCGTCCGCCTTGCAAGCTTCCCCCAGAGCCAGAAGCAAGAGTCGTGCTGAGAGTCGTTCCTCTTGCTCTCGAGTTCGTTTCCCTTTTGTCAGCGTGAGGGAATAGGAAGTCGTAGCGATTGCCGTTTGTACTCCCACATGGATGCGATGTTCCCCCCGCTTGGGTACATCGCTTATCAGACTTGCGGTGACGCCCACGCCGACTGCCGAGAGCGGGTCGGCACCAAGCTTCTTGGCTCGCATCCAAGCAGTCATAGCCATCGCCCGTGCTGTCGGTTCGCTGCATGCTTGATCGGGTGCGCCTCCTAGAAAGTCTGTGAGCGCCGCAAGCGAATAGGGCACCACTGCTTCGAGCAGCGTCTGCGATCCCCCCGGCACTGAAAGCAATTTGCCGACAGCCTGACTTCCTCCACCAGTGATGGCAATCACAGCTAGCCGTCCGCTAGAATGAATCGAAGACGCCAGTTGTTTCCACACAGAATTCTTCACAATAGTACCAAGAAATATGGTCGAACAAAAAAAGGGAACCAAGTTCACAAAGAGCTCAGAGTCGAATCGAACTCATACACTCCCTCCGTAGTCTCTGTGAACTCTGTGGCTAGTTAAATCCAGCATTGGCTGTTGCGTAACCTCAACATGATGCCAAAGTGCCACATGGCGTGAAGGCAATACCAGCGATTTCTTCCGCTAGACTTGCCTTGTACCAAGTGCATCTTATCAGTTCCACTCTTCAAGACAACGATTGGCACAAACCTTGCAAAATACTAGCTGCTACGACGGTTCACCGGAATTGGCAGCAGGTATCGCTATGGCTGAAGTCATCGAAATCAACTCGCTCGAAGAACTTCAATCCTATCAATTGGCTTGGAATGCGCTCCATCTGCAGACTCCCCAAGCCTCCTTCTTTCAGACCTACGACTGGTTTGTCACATTCTGGAAGCACTATGGCAAGAACCAGCAGATGCGAGTTTTGATCGTCCGTGCCAGCGATTCGACGATTGGCATCGTTCCCCTCTGCATCGTAAAGAAACAACATCGCCTCACCAAAGTGCGGGTACTCACTTATCCCTTGAGTGATTGGGGAATGTGGTACGGGCCGCTGGGGCCCAATCGGTCGGCTACCCTTTTCATGGCGATGCAACATCTGCGCAACACGTCTCGCAATTGGGACGCAATTGAACTCTGTTGGACACCGGACCACTCCGGCACTGGCGACGTGACGCGTCGAGCGATGTCTGCTGTGGGTTGGCAGCCACAGGCTGACCCGTATCAAGAAAGCTCTGTCATTCGATTTGCGGGTTCTAATTGGGACGAGTACAGGCAAGGGCTCTCCAAGAAATGGCGGCATGAAATCGGCCGACAGACGCGCAAGCTCCAACAGGAAGGTGAAGTGGAGTTTATTCGTCATCGTCCCCAGCCCGCATCCCAAGGAGATGGAGATCCTCGTTGGGATCTGTTCGATCAATGCGTCGATGTATCGCGGGAGAGTTGGCAAGCTTCGGTCACCCAAGGGAACACACTTTGCCACGGAAGTGTGCTTGGTTTCCTTACCGAATGTCATGCTCATGCAGCGCGGCTCGGCATGCTCGATTTAGCAATCTTGCAGTTCAATGGCAAACCGGTTGCGTACCAGTACAACTATTACTCTCAAGGTGAGATTAGTGGTTTGCGCATGGGATATCTAACCTCCGAGCGAGATTTGGGAGTTGGAAAGGTTTTGCTTTCCAAATTTCTCGAAGACAGTTTTGAGCGGGGAGACCAATCGTTGGACCTTGGCATGGGAGACTACGACTTCAAGCGACGATTTCGCACCGATGTTGAAACGAGCTATCGATATAGCTACTACCCGTGGAATGCTTTCCGAGCCCAAGGGGTGCGACTAACACACTGGCTCAAATCGCGACTGACGAGAGAATGCCAAGAAAACGAAACAAAAGCGAAACCAGCGATCGCGTAGACTTTACTAGCCGTTCCTCGGGCGAAGACGCCTGAGGCACGCGACGCAGTTGCGTTCGCGCCCCTCAGACGTCTGCCACTGAGGTGCCGTCCCCCCCAATCTCGTTCTCGACCTTGGAGCAATCGTCGAGATCAAGCGGCAAAAATCGTACTACTCTCGGTACCTCTGTCTTTGTCAGACTCGGTGAGTCGGTGAACGATGCTTAGCGTTGTGGCTCACTGACCGTCGTTGCTGCCTGCTCCTTGAGAGCTGCCGCCTCGCGGGCCAGTTTGAATTCAGGACCTGGAGCGTAATACTGCACGTCGTCAGTCAAGTAGTAAGCACTGGGCAATGTTTGGCCAGCATATTCGGCTTGGCAACCCAACGAGGCAAGCGACAACAGCATAAAGAGCCCACAGGCCAGCGTTGTCACGCGGTTTTGGATTTTGGTAGAAAAGGTTTTCACGTTCGATGCTCCTACAGGAGGGACTCCGCCGCGCCAGTAACAAATCATTGGCGTGCATAACCGTTATCGTCCCCCCGATCGACAAACTTTCACATCAGCTTGGAAATTGCTACGAAAAACCGTTCGAAGCTAGCATTCAAGCTCGCCAGGCGTGAAATTCGCGCTTCAAAATGGGTGAAGAAGCGGGTTTGCGAAATCGCCTTTTCCGCGGCAATTGTTAGAATGGAGGAGTCTGGGACATGTGTCGCGATGTGAGACGGTGGCAAATTGCAACTACAAGGTGCTAGCGATGATTCTATCTCTTCGACGATCTTTTGCGCTCCTTGTGGTGTGCTTGATGTCGCTGTGCTGGCCTAGCATTTCCCGGGGCCAATTTGTACCCGGGCTACTCACAGAAACGATACCCAGCCAAGCCTATTTCGAGGCCTTCAACGACCTCTATCGCGGCGAATACCGCGATGCCTTGCGGGCTCTCAATCGTGAAGCACGCGGGTCCATTCGAATCGGGGTAACTGAGCGGTGGATCGACGCAATTTGCTATCACGCTGCATGGGGCGAGGTTCTTTACCATGCAGGTCAACCAGCGCTTGCCTTGGAACAGTTCGATCAGGCCTGCTCGATGTTTCTGCAAGATCCGAAATGGATGCTGCAGGTCAATTTCACTTCCGATCCTCGCCCCGATGCAAGTCTCGGCCGTACGGCCATCCCTTGGGGGACCAGCACTCGGCAATTCATCCTGGGCGACATTCCGGAGACGCTTCCTATCCAGATGGGCGATGATCTTGCGACACAGAATCAAGTCGCGCAACAAGGTGGGGTGCTGCGTCAGATGCAAATGTGGCAAATCAATGTGATGGAGATTGTCCGAGCTACATCGCTTGCTATTCGGCGTCGCAATGAACTGCTTGGCCCCTTGGCAGTTCACGATCCTATTTCTCGTGAGATGGTCAACAAGCTCTCAAGTGGTATCGCTCCCCCCAACCATTGGTCCAATGCCTGGGCCGACTTGCAATTGGGACTTGCCTACGCCGGGCAGGGCAATCTGGATCAGGCCAACAGTATGTTGAAACGTGCCGAGCGACTAGCTGGTCGATTCGATCACCCTCTCACCTGCGTTGCCCTGCTGGAGCAAGGTAGGCTCGCAATGGAAGCAGGCAAGTTCGATCTAGCGGACCGGTTATTCGCCGAGGCTAGTTACTCAGCTTTCTACTACGAAGATGCCGGGGTGATTGATGAAGCCTTTCGGCTAGCGAGTCAGAATCGTCTCGCTGCACCCAATCCTGAACCAAACCCAGCGCTCGACAATGCCGCCGCCTGGGCTCGTCGCGAACGGTTTGATCACATCTTTGCCCGACTATGCTTTGCAAGGGCCGAAGAATGGATGAACTCGGAAAACTGGCGCGAGGCAGCCTCCACGTTGCAAACGGGGCAAGCTCGCCTCGGCGATGCACGTACGGGACTGCTGGGCAACTGGTCTCAGTTCCTTGAGGCCCGCGTGCTTGCTGAACTGGGTAAACCGACTGCCATCAATGTGCTTAATGAAGCACTTGCCAATCAAATGGCAATGTCCAATCGCATGTTGCAGTTGCAATTGGCAGATCGATGGTTCGATCAACAGCAGTTGCGCGCTAGCTCTGCAAACGACGTGTATGGCAAATTGCTCAGCGACCCGCATGCGGTGGATTGGGCTTTTCGGCCTTTGGAAACGATGGCCATCATGAAGGCACCGTTGGATGGCTCTTTCGACCGCTGGTTGATTGCGCTTCTGGAACGCAGAGACAAGTTGGCAGCCTTGGAGGTGTCTGACCTTGCCAAGCGTCGCCGCTTTTTCCGTTCACTCCCGTTGGGGGGACGCATCGCAGCACTCCGCCAAACCCTCGAAAGCCCCTCGAACACTCTCTCCCCCGCAGAGCGCACCTTGCAACACGATCTCTTGATGCGCTTTCCCAACTATCAAGACTTGCTCAAATCTGGGCGGCAGATTCAGAACCAACTCCGTGAGCAATGGAAGCCCAAGATGAGCAACGAGGACCAGCAGGCACTATCCAAGCTCTGGAAAAAGTGGTCGGAAAATCTTGCCGAGCGTGAGCGTCTGTTAGGCAAGATGAGCTTGGGTCGAACTACGAGCCAATTTGGGTTTCCTCAAATTGTCTCTATCGCTGAGTTGCAAGGCGTGCTCAAGCCTGGTCAGGCAGTAGTCATTTTTCATGAGACGGCCGGTGACCTACTTGGATTCCTGGTTACCGACCGCGCTTCGACAAGTTGGAACTGCGGACCCAGTGGTGCGATTGCCCGCTCGTTAAGCCAATTTCTGCGCGATCTGGGAAGCGGCGATCGCAATAATCCCATCAATGAAAAACAGTTGGAGTCGACTGACTGGATGGAGTCTGGCCAGGAATTATTCCACGCGTTGTTCGATGGCTCTTCGATCGATCCCGACTCGATGGATGAACTGGTTGTCGTGCCGGACGGATTGGTCTGGTATGTGCCTCTCAATGCGATTCCGATTAAACTTGAGGACCGCACCGTCCCGCTTACTTCACTCTCGCGAATTCGAGTCGTCCCTACAATGGGATTGGCCTTCGGTCATGCCGAGCCTTGGAGACGCGTGCAGCACTCAAGCATCATCGGCGATGAACTCGTGCCAGGAGATAAAGACGATACAAAAGCCGAATTGCTCGAGCCACTGCAGACGGCGATGCCGAATTTGATCGAATTGCCGGACCCAACTCCCGTATCGACTCCAGTGATTGCTTCGCTATTAGATGCGTTGGTTGTGCTCGATGAGTTTGACATCGACCGCAATGAACCGCTCGCTTGGTCGCCGATCCCTAATGCCCGCGAGGGACACGACGGGGAGCTTGCTGCCTGGTTGGCCTTGCCGCTGCGTGGTCCCCAACGGATGGTTTTTCCCGGCGCACACACGATCGCCGAAAACGGCGGCAAGACATCCCGCCGACGAGGGAGCCAAGCCCCGCCGGGCAACGAATTATTTCTGGCCAGTTGTGGCCTCATGTCGACCGGTGCGCAGACGATTCTGCTCAGCCGGTGGATAGTCGGCGGTGAATCTACCATGCAGCTCGTCCGCGAATTTGTGCAGGAACTCCATCGCACCTCCGCTGCCGATGCCTGGCAACGCTGCATTGAAGTCGCCAAAGTAATTCAGTTGGAACCGGGGTTGGAGCCCAGGGTGAGCTTGGGAAATGTTGATGAACTGCCTACCGCAGAGCATCCTTTTTTCTGGTCCGGCTATTTGCTTGTAGATACGGGCGAACCTCCCCTGCCTCCCCCTGCAAAATCTGACAAGGAACAAGCCGACAAGACTGAGGCACCTCCTGAGAAGCCTGTACCAAAGTAAGCGAATGATGGTGATGAAGATTAAGTATTGCTTGCTCCTGTTCGCCGTAGTTTTCAGCGGGCATTCTGCTTTCTGCCAGGCCGCTAACTGGAATCTCGCTCCTCCCAGTACTGTGTTGCTCGATACCTCTGCGGTGGGTGCGGTTAGCCAAATGAGCGGTGTTACTTATCTCGGACTATCCCCATTACCCGCCACAACCCTGTTGCACCGCTTTGCGGCCGTGCAGAATGAGGGAGGTGTACTGCTCACTTTCGACGTGGTATTCGACCCCGATGGAACCTTGTTTCTGGCTAAAGCAGTCAGTTCGCAAATCCTGTCACCTAGCTTTGATTTCGAGGGGATCGCATACACGAGTTCAACGCGTAATAGCGTGTATCTTGCCGAAGAAAATACTCCTGGGGTCCGCGAATTCAGTTTGGCTACTGGTAGTCAATTGCAAAACGTGGCAATCCCACCAGTGTTTGGCAATAGCCGAGCCAATCGAGGCTTCGAATCCCTCGCCCGGAGTCCTGATGGCACGACCATGTGGACGGCAAATGAACAGGCGCTCACAGTCGATGGTCCATTGGCGACATCTTCTGCTGGCACCACTGTGCGATTGCTGCGGATGGATGTAGCAGGTGATAGCGTTAGCCCGGCCGAACAGTATGCCTACGAAGTAGATCCAATTCATGGCACGAGTACAATTGGATCCCCCCAAAGCGGGCTAAGTGATCTTGTTTTGCTTCCAGACGGTACGCTTCTTGCCCTGGAGCGCTCTGTGGCTTTCACCTCACCTCTTTATCTCAACCGAATCTACGAAGTCGATCCCGCAGGTGCCACAGATTTGAGTGACGAGACCTTCGATTCAGGACTATTCGGTGAAAACTATGTCCCGGTTTCCAAGCAAATACTTTGGTCCGGAGCAATAGACGGGTCTAGCGGTCAAAATCTCGAAGGCCTCACACTTGGCCCTCGACTGGCAAATGGCGATTGGGTTCTCTTGGGTGTGGTCGACGATGGCGATCCTGTCAGCCAAAATACCATCGTCGCTTTTACTCTTTCAGCGAACCCTTCGGCAGATTTCGATTCCGATGGCGACATTGATGGCAGCGATTTTCTCTCTTGGCAACGAGGCGTCGGCATATCGATTGGTGCAACTCATGCCGAAGGAGATGCCGACCGGGACGGCGACGTTGATGCGGATGATCTGGCCTTCTGGCAGTCGGCCTACTCTGCCCCACTCTCAGGACTGCCGTTAGCGGTGCCCGAGCCTTTGTCAAACACGTTGCTCTTAGGCTTGCTTGTTCCCATGATTGCCAGTGGGCGCTGGAGAAGTTAGCCACAAGAAGCACGAGTAGGCACAAAAAAAGTGAAGTTCGAAGCTGGTGAGTATTACTCCTTGCTGTGACTTTTTGTGCTTCTTGTGGCAATCTTCGATTTCTTCGATTCTCCGTTTTCTTCCTGTAAAAAACTTTGGTTGCAGTTGTGTCCCCTAGCGGTCACAATCTCTGTAGGAGGCCTTCGTGCGAGCACCAGTTAGCCGCTGGTTGGAAATAATCGAGGAGAATCAGGATGTCCACGGTAATGGCAGAAGTTCCTAGTGCGGTCAACAACCCCGAGTTAGTCAAATGGGTCGACAAGATGGTCGCCCTCTGCCAGCCAGAAGCCGTGCATTGGTGTGACGGCTCGCAGGAAGAATACGACTCACTTTGCAACGAAATGGTCGAGAGCGGCACTTTCATCCGGCTGAATCCCGACCTACGGCCCAACTCGTTCCTTGCCCGCAGTCATCCGAGTGACGTCGCCCGAGTCGAAGACCGGACTTTCATCTGCTCACTGAGCAAAGGCGAAGCGGGTCCCACCAACAACTGGATGGCCCCCAAGGAAATGAAGGCCCTGCTCACGCCCAAGTTCGAGGGTTGCATGCAGGGTCGTACGCTCTACGTGATTCCCTTCAGCATGGGGCCCATTGGTTCGCGCATTGCACACATCGGGATTCAGATCACCGACTCGCCGTATGTGGTCACCAATATGCGGATCATGACCCGCATGGGAACGGCAGTGCTGGAAGCATTGGGCGAAGGGGAGTTTATCAAGTGCCTCCACGCAGTAGGAATGCCGCTTACCGCAGGGGTGAAAGATGTCCCTTGGCCGTGTAGTCCCGATCCCCAGAACAAGTACATTGTCCACTTTCCCAAGGAACGAACGATCTGGAGCTATGGTTCCGGCTACGGCGGCAATGCCTTGTTGGGCAAGAAGTGTTTCGCCTTGCGAATTGCTTCGGTCTTGGCCCGGGAGCAGGGTTGGCTTGCTGAGCATATGTTGATCACCGGTGTGAAGGATCCTTCGGGCAAGAAGACTTATGTCGCCGCGGCGTTTCCCAGTGCGTGTGGCAAGACGAATTTTGCGATGCTGGTTCCCCCGAAGGAATTTCAGGAGGAAGGTTGGGAAGTCACTACCGTGGGGGACGACATTGCCTGGATCAAGCCGGGCGAAGACGGCAAGATTTATGCGATCAACCCCGAGGCGGGTTTCTTCGGCGTCGCCCCCGGCACGAACGAAGAGACCAACCCCAACGCGATGGCCTCGATCCGTGCGAACACGATCTTTACCAATGTGGCGCTAACCGACGAGGGTGACGTGTGGTGGGAAGGGATGGATGGCCCTCCCCCTGAGCATGCCATCGATTGGCAAGGGAATGATTGGACACCGGCAAGCGACAAAAAGGCTGCCCATCCCAATAGCCGTTTCACCGCCCCACTTTCGCAGTGCCCTTGTGCCGACCCCGAATACGATAATCCCGACGGTGTGCCGATTTCTGCGTTCATCTTCGGGGGTCGCCGTAGCACAGTCTTGCCGTTGGTCTACCAATCGTTTAACTGGGCGTTTGGCGTGTACATGGGCGCAACGATGGGATCAGAAATGACTGCTGCTGCCTTCGGCGAACTGGGCAAGGTTCGCCGCGATCCCTTTGCGATGCTCCCGTTCTGTGGCTACCACATGGGGGACTACTTTAATCACTGGCTCAACTTTGGCCGTCAGCTTCCCGTGCCGCCGCGGATCTTCAATGTGAACTGGTTCCGAAAGGATGCCGAGGGTAATTTCTTATGGCCCGGCTTCAGTGAAAACATGCGTATTTTGCAATGGGTCGTCGAACGTTCGCAAGGCAAGGCGGTTGGGATTGAATGTCCGCTTGGCTGGATGCCCAAGTACGAGGACATCCATTGGCAAGGCTTGGATTTCTCCGAGGAACAATACCGGCAGTTGATGAGCGTGGATCGCAACGACTGGATGAAAGAGATTGCATCGCACGACGAGCTATTTTTCAATCTCTACGACCGACTCCCCCGAGAGTTCACCTTCATCCGCGAGCTATTGATTTCCGGACTCTGGCGCTCTCCGGAACATTGGGGGCAGAAGGGGAAATAGGTTGGTTGTCAGTGGTCCGTGGACTGTAGGCCGGAACAAGCCGTGCACAGTTCCGGCATCGGTTATCGAAATCGCAACGTTGTTCCCGAACCAGTGCTATCGCTCGTACCGGTTTATTCAGAGTCTGTGGGCAGAACGTAGACCAGATTTCTCCAGCTATCTCCCGAACCGTAAGTCCCATCAAGTAAATACACCTTCCACCGCTTGCCCTGAAAAGATTGGATAGCCTCATAGCTCCCTCCAAAGCCGCCGAACTCTCCACCGTGGCCACCCTCGCCGCTATATCCTTCTGTGAAGACTTCCCCATCCGATTCATAGAGAGTTGTTTCTTCCAATCGACTATCAAAATCAAGCACACTCCAGAAGAGCGGCGTGTGGGCAGGAATCTCATCGATAGTTCCCACGTCGCTCCTGGGAGGTACAGAACCCAATATGAGAGGGTACTTTAATCCCGTAGAGTGGTAGACAAACTCACTCCCGGAGTAAGGATCCAAAGGCATCTTTTCTAAGTATTCAGGTATTAATTCAGCGAGTTCCTCGGGATACTCCTTATGATCGATTCGATATGCCAATAGTGCAAGTTGGACCAGCAGTGCCCGACGATTGGTCTCTGCTCGCGCCCATTCCCGGAGCAAGTGGCGTAAGTTATGGCCACTCGCAAACTCTCTGGAGGCAAAAAAGCTTGTGCTGCCAGCGTAGCTCCAGTTGCATGCCCGGATGAAATCCTGCCAGTCGTCTGCGAAAGCGATCCGATTCACGGCAAAGAGCTTTGAGTACGGGACCAGCGACAAGAGTTTCCTTACCTCTCCCGATTTTATATCTGGACTGGGCGACTCATCCCTGGTGAGCATCTCCACGGCATCGCAATAGTTGATCGCCTGCGATGCGAAGTAATTAAGCGCGAGCAACGCTCGATCACGTTCCCAGGAGAGCTTGTTCCCCAGATATGCAAAATACTGGTGATTACGGTCATTCATAAACTGCGGCAATTCCTTTTCTAGAATCACATCACGAGTGGCGAGATAGTCCTGCAAGACTTGATTTCGAGGAAGTGCTAAGCTTGAAAAGACTTCTTCTAAGTCCGCGATGGCTGACCTGATTCGTTCACTCGACTGATGAGGATAGGTTGCCCAATCACGGATTTTTTTTTCAAATCGAGGACTCTGGAGGAATTCATCAGGGTCAAGGGAGAGATCGACGTGCAAATAGTCCCACGCTTCGTCGAGTTCGTTCGCCTCCATTCGACGAACAAACTCTTCAAAAAAATCCAAAACAAGGTTCGCGGCGGGAATGTGAATGTGTCGATATTTCTTCTTCGCAGGATAGAGAGGCACTGGGAATTCCATTTTGGAGAGTCTATTAGCAAGTCTTTCCAGATGTGATTCTTGGAACTCTTGGTAAATTCGACCTTTTTCGGCCTCAAAGCGATTCAAAGTTTCTTTCACTTCAGGTTTCAGCAACTTCCTCTTCCCAAAGCGGTACTCTTCTACTTCAGCAAGGCTAATGCCGAATTCGTCATAAGTCTTTCCATTAATGGTGACTCCTTCAAAGCGCTCCATGCGCACTAATTCTTCTTCGAGTTCCATTGCTGTTTCGCTAGCAATAATCTCGAAACGAGCGACCGATTCGTTGCGTGCAATTTGATCTTGTTCAAACTTTTTCAAGGATGCTTCCAAAGATCCCTGCAAGAAAGGGAACGTCGGCCTAGGCAAATCGAGTTGCGCTAGTCTGGTAAACGGGAGATACAGTGAAATGAACAACACTGGCAGTCCCAGCGACACGGCTGGCAAGAGCCAATGGCGGAACGATTTATTCCCCACGAGCCAATCCGGCATTCGCAGCCATGTTGCCGTGAGCGCTCCGGCGGCCAGGGGCAGCACAAACCAGAGGGGATTCAATTGCCAGTAAAAAACTACCAGCGACCACGCAGCCAGCAACACCGAAAAGAGGATCGCAAGAAAACCGGCCAGCACCTCGCGTTTGAAGGCCAGCGAGAAAAACTGACCCAAGCCGTATGCTGCCAACACGGCGCTCCAAGTCCCCCAAGTCATCCGGTGATTGGCAATCTTCATTTGACCTCGCCACCAACTTTGCAACCAATCCGAGGCATTGTAATAGTCTCCACGAAATTCACGATTAAATCCAAAGTCCAACAGAGATGATGCAATCTGCCCGGCTGTCTCCACCGGGATAATTCGCCAGAAGCAGAAGCGAATCATATACAGGACAAGGATGAGAGATGCCAGCCATACAATCTGCCGAGCCAACCACGCATAGCGAGGTCTGGCTGAATGCGTTGCCAAGAAGAGCCGATGATTTCGCTTCTGATCGTTACGGAATACCAACGCACCAAACAGTGCCGGGAGGATCAACAGCGGGAGGATCAGCAAGGGTGCCGTTGAATCACTCCGACCGAGAAGTGCTATAGGAATAAAACAAGAAACGGTAAGCAACAGGCCAAGCGGAATCGCGGCCAAAATCGTCTTCCACGATTCCCGCCACGACTGCCACAGCAGTCTTGAGAGCATCCGCCGCCGCCAAGGTTCTGCCATCTCAACGCCAGCCACTAGCGGCTTAGCAGCAACCAACCGTGCGTCCTCGGAAACTCGCTCCTTCCGTCGCTTCCCTTTCATCCCCAACGGTTCAAGCCACCTGCTCCCAAGCATCACATCTACTGCAAACACCACCAGACAAATCGCCAGCCGGATCGGCACGGCCGACTGATAGGACTCTGCACTGAACGAGTCCATGAGGTTGGGCGTCAAGCCGATGGCGACCTGAGAACCAAACGAAGCGACTGCCATCGCAGTGACTGCCGCCATGAGAGGTTGTTTCCACAAGAGCGAGAACAACAGGCCCCAGACCGTTGCTTCGACAACTGCCACCCCGGCTACAGATAGCGAGAGTATTCGCTGGCTGGCCGTGGGCCATTCGCCCCCCGCGATAATCCATCCTATCACGCACAGCAACCCGGCAAGCAATAGAGAACTACCCACCGCGACGGCCAGCTTAGCAAAAAACATCGGCTGCCAGCGACCGGGCAATAGCTGCAAGAAGCCGCGAGTGCGTTCTTCGTTTTCGGCACCAAAGAGCGTGACCGCCGCCCCCACTGCATAGAGGGCCGCTGCGCCCCAAGCCGAGCTAAACAGCCAACCTGGAATCTGATGGGCATCTATCATCATCAGGGTCGAAATCCACTGCTCCAGCACACCAAGCACGAGGATCGCCAGCCAAAAACCCCGCAACATGCGGTACTCTTTCCAGGCGAAGCGGGTCCACAGCGATATATTTGGTTGGCGAATCGGTTCGCTTAGAGAAGCTGTATTCATTCTTGTGCCTACAAGGGACCGGTAAGACGAGATTCATGCTTGTATCGATTTACCAAAGATATTTTCTCGCAGAGACGCGGAGACACAGAGAAGAGACCGTTCTTCCTTTGCGTCTCCGCGTCTCTGAGAGATAGAATCTTCAATACGGGATGTAGGAGTGTTGAACTCATCGCTCCACCTCTTGAGAATTAGCCGTTAACGACTCGCTTTCCGTTGTGCAGCTCGCTCGTTTGTCACTTTGCATGTAGGCGACAAAGATTTCTTCGAGCGACGGGGTACGGGTTTCGACGGCGACGACCTCTGACTGTTGGGTGAGATTGTCAAAATCCGTGTTCTCGGGCGTACGGACCAGGAATTGCCATTGCCGGCCCCGCTGCCGGCTGGATAGTGTTTCGCAGGGCAACTCCGGCGGACGGCTGCCGCTCATGGTGATTGTCAGTTCGCGGATTTGGCACTTAAGCGAGTCGAGCGATTCTACGACCAGAAGTTCCCCTTCGCGGACGATCGCCACGATGTCCGCCACGCGTTCTACTTCGCTGATCTGATGGCTGGAGAGTAGCACGGTGCGCCCCTCGGCGGCGATGTCGACCATGCTTTCGAGAAACTCACGCCGCACGAGCGTATCGAGACCCGAAGTCGGTTCGTCGAGAATCAGCAACTCCGGTTGATGCGCAATTGCAAGCGAGAGCGACACCTTGGCCCGCATCCCTTTGGACATCTGCGAGATCTTTCGGCCCACTGGCACGCGAAACCGTTCGAGCAATTTGCGATACTCTTGTTCATACGGCTCCGGATAGAATCCGGCGGTAAACCAACCGATCTCGCTCGCCGTCATCCAGTCGTAGAGCGCGGGCTGCTCGGGGACGTAGCCCACACGGCGGCGGATCTTCTCGGCCTCGCGGCGACAATCCATCCCGAGCACGTGCATAGATCCACTATCCGCTTCTTCGAGTCCTAAGAGGAGTTTGATTGTGGTTGTCTTGCCCGCACCGTTCTCGCCCAAGAGGGCAAAGACGGTACCCGCCGGTACGGTGAGCGACACATCGTCGAGTGCGGTGTGGTTGCCAAATCGTTTACTGACGCGTGAAATTTCAATGGCTGTGGTCATGTAGAACCTCGTAGTAGCATAATAGTTGTTCTGCTGGAGTCTCTGCTTTTGTCATTCCGAGGGAGCCTAGGCGACTGAGGAATCTGGGTTCGATCTTTTCACGCCATCCACACATTTCCTGATTGCCAACCGGATTCCTCAGTCGTGTTACTCCTTCGGAATGACAGCTACTTGCCCATTTAGTTTGACTGATCTCTATCATTTTTCACTCTGCCGACGAGCGGCCTGTAGTTCACCTTGGATAAGTTCTTGAATCTGAGGTTCGTTGAGACCGCTCTGATGGGCTTCGACAAGCACGTCACGGAGACGCGCCTTGATGAGCCGTTTCCGCTCGGTCACACAGGATCGCCGGGCTCCGTTCTCCACTATGAGGCCGGTTCCTCGCACTTGAGTAAGTACCCCATCGTCCTGCAACTGCCGATAGGCCCGGGCGACTGTGTTGGGATTGATCGCCAGTTCTTTGGCCAATTCGCGAACACTCGAAACCATGTCGCCGGCAGAGAGCGTCCCGTCGGCCACGGCAAACTTTACCTGCCGGACAATTTGATCGTAAACGGCCAGACCGTTATCGGTTTCGATATGGAGAAACATTGGCAGAAACACGGAAAAGGATAAACTGTACCACTGAGATAGTACAGTAGCACGATGGTTCAGTCGTGTCAAGCAATTTTATTAGCCGCGCTGCGGAGCGCCAGCGTAGCAGAGCGCGTATTCTCCCTTTCTGCAGCCTCAGGAGCCGTGTGCCGCGTTGCGGCACGGCTGGATGGGTCAGGGACATTCTGGCACTTGGCTGACCATGTTTCTGCAGAATCTGGCAATCCAACCATCTCTCTTGTGCGTATCTACAATACGAGTGGCGACCCAGACTCTTGCCAAATGTGATGCTGATTACCGACAATGGGGGAATTACAGTGAAGAATTAACTCTACTCACTTGGCGAAAATGATGCCGCTCAGAAAACTAGCCGTTGCCGCTTTGCTGCTTTTCTTGGGATGCGCCCAAGACAACGCGGACAATGACGACAACTCCCCCATGATGGTCGACGGGGACCATACGCACTACCATGTTCATGCAGCGGAAATCAAGCATGACCATACCCATGATCCCACAGAATCAACGGCGCACACCCACGAGCATCTCCACGACCGTAAATTGGTAGACGACCAGCAGGCACCAGTTGAAAAGCCTGTTGCTAAGCAAATAATCGACGAAAGGTAATTCTCATGCAACTCAAGACGAAACATCATCGCGACAATCAATCCGCTTTTACCCTCGTCGAACTCTTGGTCGTGATCGCCATTATAGGGGTGCTTGTCGCTTTGCTGCTCCCCGCGATTCAGGCGGCCCGTGAGGCGGCTCGCAAAAACTCTTGCAAGAACAATCTGAGGCAAGTCGGCCTGGCAATGCACAACTACGAGTCGGCCCTGCGGCATCTGCCACCCGGCTACGAATACTTGCCCGGACCAGAAGGGAATGATCGCGGCTACTCCTGGGGTGCATGGTTGTTGCCCTTCATGGAACTGCGGAACATGTATGATCAGTTCGATTTCGACAAACCGATCTTCGATAATGTCAACGCGATGGTCCGTGAGCAGCATATCGAGACACTGCTCTGCCCTACCGATGATCTTTCGCCCACCAACTTTGTCGAAATGCAAGAGGGAGAACGTTATGCGATGGCCTGCTACGTTGCCAATTTTGGTGCCCCTGATCTGGACGACGATCAAGAACAAAAGCTAGGTGATTCAAATCCCTTTGGTCCCTTCGACGGACCTTGGGCTCCGTTCTATCGCAATAGCGAAACGAGGCTGGCAGAAATCACCGACGGCACTTCGCAAACTCTCATGCTCGGCGAGCGTCAAAATGGACCCTTCCGCACAGCCGGCGTTCACGGCGTACACATTGAGTACGAAACCACTTGGGCCGGTGCGGTTCGAGAGATCACCGATCCCAGCGACGACCACGGTCACATGGTCCTCTTCCAAACCGGTCATACACCGAACCATGCAGAAAGCGACGACCGCGATGTATCCGCCTCCCACGCAGGAGTCTCGCAGTTTCTGCTCTGCGACGGCTCGGTGCATACAGTTGGCGAAGACATCGATTTCGACGTCTATCAGGCCCTCGGCACGATGAATGGCGCGGAGACGATGGCTACGGTGAACTAGCCTCGGAGTAGTTCAAGCGTGGCAGATTCGACGTGCGAAGAGCAAGAGTAGCCACGGATCGACACAGGTGAAACACGGATAAGGCGTAAGCTCAAATCCTATTCGTGATCAACTGTGTTTAATCCGTGGCCAAAAAAAGCGTTGGGTTGTCATTACTGCTGTGGTCGTTGCCGAGCACGATCCCGCGGATTGAAGTTGCCCCCTTGTCCACCTTGGAAGCGTTGCATCCGCTGTCGAGCGGTCTCCATCGCTTGGCGAAGTTCTTTGGCGTTCAGGCTTCCATCACCATTGGTATCCGCATCGGCCAACATTCCATGCATCTGCTGAGGAACCTCATTTGGGGAGAGGACTCCGTCGCCGTTGCGGTCGCCAGCCATGAGCTGCTTAGTCATTTGCTCCGGATCGCCTCCCATTCCTCGACCACCAAAGCCGCCTGGGCCACCAGGACCACCTCGTCCCCGCATGGCTTGCATTGCCTGGCCAAGCTCCTCGCGATCAATCGCACCGTCGGCATTCAAATCCGCGCCAGTTAGCATTCGAGCCATCTGCTCGGGGACCTCATCGGGAGTGAGCAGCCCGTCGCCGTTGAGATCGTTTTCCATCATGCGATCGACAAACTGATTGGGATCCCCACCGGGGCCTCGTTGAGGAGTGACTTCGTCGAGTGTGAGATTGCCGTCGTTGTCGGTATCAAGTTTCTTCAGTCCAACAATGGCACGCTTAAGTTCTCGGGCGGTAATCGTTCCGTCGCCGTCGATATCAATTGCTTCGAACATTAGATTTGGGGCGGGACCCCGTCCTCTGCCACGGTCTCCACGATCCCCTCGTTCTCCCCGATCACCACGACCTCGATCTCCGCGGTCTCCTCGCTCGCGCGGCGAGCCGTCCTCTTCGGAGGATCCGCCAAAATCATCGTCAGGATTCTGCGCCACGCCGACCGTAGAAAATCCACTACACAAAACTGCCATCAAGACAACACGGCACAACATGACTAGTCTCCTTTTAGAAAATCGGGGGAACTTCCGGCGGCAAAGCCACCTGCACTTGCAACCCCATCGAGTAGTACGGGTTTCTCAGAAAATCTGTTCCTACCCATAATTGTGGGAAACAGTGCTCCCGGCTGTCAACTGTATTCGCTTTCTAGGCTATTATTCTATACACAAGCCATTCGGTCAGAGTCTCTCGTTTCTCAGCCCCAGAGCCCTTTTCCACCACCACGCCACCAATCCAGGCAGAGCAATCGAAATACAGACGGCCGCCGGAAGCCAACCGCGTTGCCCCGCCGATTGGCCCAAAGCCGAGTATATACCTGCCACCACGAGATTACTTGCAAAGAGTGCCGGCAGGAAAACTCGCCAGCGCATCTGCAGTGCACCTACCAGCAAGACGCAGGCCTCAGCAAGTACCGGCAAAGGTCTCGTCAAGAGCACCATCCACCCACCCTGCTGGGAAGTGGCGTGTGTCATATTGTCCAATTGACCTTTGGCCGTAAGTCGTTCGGCCAATGGCCAACCCCAGCGTCGAGCCATGCCAAACGCAAGAACTCCTCCCACTGTCATGCCGAGGGTGGAAGCGGCAGTGCCTGTGAGCCAGCCTAGTTGGTTGCCGGCCAGCGTGCTTATCGGACCTGAAGGTACAGGGAGAAAAACATCGCTGGCGAGGACTGCCGACACTACGACAAACATTTGCCAGTGCTCGGGCGGGTTTGCTTGCCAGCGATCTACGAGCGATGAGAAGCTCTCCCCTCGCAGCGCAAGCAGCATCAACGGCAAAACTAGTACAAGCGCAACTAGGAGCAGGGGCTTAATAAGCGGATTATTCATGGTGTTGTGACAACATTGAATCCAATTTTGTCTTACGTCGATGCCATTGTAGGGTTTTATACTTTTAGAAAATAGTTTAACCGCGGCCCGTAGGGGAGCGCGATATTTTTTTGTTTAGCCGCAACCCGCAGGGAAGCGCTGATGAATAGGAATAGATCGACGAATGGGCAATCCCACTGAGAAAAACGAACGCTTAACGACAATTGTTTGCGCATTGGTCGCCATTGCCATGATTGCAGCAGGCGTCACCGCCAGGCAAGGAGATTCGCCCGCCAGCAATGAACCTGAGCAATGGGAATCGGATGTGCGCTACCAGATTAAGGCCTCCTTCCGACAACGTGCGCGCGAACGTGACGCCCGACTCTCTCAGGTGGAAGCTGTCATGGCCGCGTGGAGAACCTCAAACCAGAGCGAAGCCGATCGTGAAAAACTGATCGAGTGGCTCTCGGACACCATCGTACGTTCCATGCCTGGCAGCATAGATGACCTGACGCCACAACCGACTTTTAGCTCGCATGAATCGGCCGCCGTCGTTTACTCTCCGCCGGCAGAATTACCTCGGCCCCCGGCTACGATCCAGGCCCCGAGTTTGCTTGCCGGTACGAGATTTCCTGACGTACCAATCACACCGACCCCTTACGATCCATTTTCTGTGAAGATTGCCAACGATGGAGCAATGGAAGTCGAAGAGCCGATCGCACCGACCCCTGATGATTCATTCGTGCCGGAGCAACCGCCGACCGTGGATCCAAGCAAACGCCACTTGGCGAATAAGCCTGGCATCGAGACGGCTGCTTTGCCACAGGCCCCTTTGCCTGGTTCTTCTATGGTAAGCTTTGAAACTAGGGATCAAGTCGATAAGTCCGAAAAGCAGCCTTTGACAGTTGTCTCACCACATCCCGTACAGGTTGCCATCAATCTTACAGAACTCGCCGCGCGAATTGCTGGTTACCACGACAGTCTCGACGAAGTGGAGACAGCCCTTTTGCGTACCGACGAGGCAAGTCTGGAATTGGTTGCTGAGCAAGCGCAAAAGCTTGACACTATGACTCGCGACTACAATTTCGTGCGACTCTACTACGAGTCCTTGAGCGACGATGAGCGTCAGACATTGCTCGCTCCTCGCCCTTTGAGCGCCACCCTCAAGGAAGTGTCGCGCCAACTCGACCGCTACGAGCTATCTCTAGATACCGATTTCTTGGGTTCCATCGACAGTTCGCAGGCCGAGCAGATTGCCGAATTGCGAGGACTCCTGGCGGCCCTTGGAGAGCGAATTGGGCGGTAGACGATCAAGTATCACTGGGCGATCGGGTAGCTGACACCAAGAAATGAGTTAGACGTGAGTAGCACACGCTGGGGACCAAAGCTGACTGGCGCGGTCGGCAACGTGCTGGAATGGTACGACTTTGCCGTCTTTGGCTTCGTTGCGCCTCTGATGAGTAGCCAATTCTTCCCGGCGTCTGATAAGACCTCGGCACTGATCAAGACATTCGGTGTTTTCGCGGCAGGCTATTTGGCACGGCCAATTGGTGGTGTGTTGTTCGGCCAGATCGGTGACCGCCTTGGTCGCAAGCGGGCCTTGCAACTTTCGGTTGCAATGATGGCGATACCTACTTCACTCATGACAATACTGCCAACCCACGAACAAGTTGGCCTTCTTGCTCCAATTCTGCTTGTCGTGTTGAGACTTGCTCAAGGGCTATCAGTCGGAGGGGAATTTATTGGTTCCTCGACTTATCTGGTAGAAGTGGCTCCTGAGGGTCGCCGCGCATCATCGGGTAGCTGGACAATGTTCGGCGCCGTACTTGGGCTTCTCCTGGGATCGGCCGTAGCCACTCTGGCACATCACCTGTTAACACCTGCACAAATCAGCACCTGGGGCTGGCGGCTTCCTTTTTTGGGAGGTTTGTTGATCGGCATCATCGGCTGGCAGATGCGGCACGGGCTTCATGAGACCGCAGAATTCGTCGAAATGCAACGTACCGGGAATATTGAGAAGCAGCCCGTAGTGAAAGCACTCAAGGAAGCACCACTGCAAGTAATTCAAGTCGCGGGAATCGCACTATTACTTGGCGTCGGTATCTACACACTTTTCGTATGGATGCCGACATACTTAACGAACTTTGTCAAACCGCCAATTGCCAATGCCTTGCTCATCAATACGCTTGCCATGGCATTCATGCTCGTACTGATGCCACTGGCCGGTCGACTGGGGGACTTGATTGGGTACAAGACCGTGCTGGTCGCCAGTTCACTAGGAATCGGACTGACGGCTTATCCACTGTTTCGCTGGATGGACAGTGGATCGGTCGTAGCCGTTTCCGTCGCGATGGGAGTATTTGCAGTATTCATGGCAGGACTCCAGGCGACACTTGCGGTGGCGATGGCCGAACTTTTCCCGCCCCGGCTCCGCTTTAGTGGCACAGCCATCGGCTACAATCTGACGCTGGCACTGTTCGGCGGCACAGCGCCACTTTTCGCAACGTGGCTGATCGCCAAGACAGGTGACCTGACTTCACCGGCTTGGTATCTCACAGTCGTCGCCATTGTTTCGCTGCTATTCACACTCTCGATTCAAACTCACCAGGAGAAGAAGATGGAAAACTAAAGTCAAATTGTGAATCGGATGTATTTTACCTGCTAGCCACACGTTCTGGTGTCGATCGCAATACAACCCAATCTTCGACCACCACTACGCTCAGTGAAGCAAGGACGGCTAGCTCATTCGTGCTCTCGGCTGGATTTAGATGGGCTGGCAATATGTCTTGAAGCCAGCTCAAGGCGTTATTCATGAGCTTCGGTATATTTGTGTCTGGCGACCTTAACAGGGGCATATGGACCCAGAGTTCGATTTCCGACATTAAGTGCTGATCGATTGGACAGACGGTAGCCAAAGAGGTGTCTGTTCCCTCGAAGGCGAAATGAATCGACTTCTCGTTAGTTGAAATCTCAATTAGTTTGGAATCCAGGAGTGTCAGTAGATGCGTGAGGAGTGGCCGTGTGTGAAGTCGCTGATTGAGCTTTTCGACACATGCATCGACGGCTACATCCACTTCGGAGGCTAGTTCTTGATCCGTATGTCTCTGGCTGATCCGCTCTGCTGAAGAGCGCATCTCCCCTGCTCTGCGGTTGGCAACACGACGGACGATCCTGCCCCGCATGCCTGGAAGTGTAGAATCGAATCCCATGGGGGTAATAACGGTATTTCCGGTGATCGTCGAAGGAGGCGAAACAAAACGTTTTCCATCGAACTTCACATGTTTCACCGCTTCCCAGTTCGTGACAGAGCGACTTCGGATGATCGCGGGGCCGTTGCGACCCACGGTATCCGATTCGCTTTTTCCCTTGAGGACCACCCGAAAGGCAGCTCCGTTGTCATCTGGCTCGAGCACCACATCGGCACGCCCTAAAGTGTGAGCTGAACCTGAGGCCCGAGTACCAAGTACGCATCGATTCACCGACGTATGCTTATCGATGTCGCGCGCGAAAAGTTCATCGATCAACTCAGCTGAGACACTCAATACCATTTGTCCTCGCAGCTCTGGAGCAGGCGACGTAACCGGGCGATCCTCTTCCTGGCAAACTGCCAGTTCGGGTGACCAACAAACCAGAGCTGTCAAGAAGAGAGAAACCCGTTCAATCTTGCGCAGTGGGGCATGTGATTGTTTCATAAGCCAAGCACTCAGTTGATTCGGTTGAGAGGACTTGTGGCCAAACGGTCATACAGCGCGGGGGGGACTATACACACACTGGACAATTTGACACTAGGTTGGTTTGTGGACAGGGCGCACTGAGAGTGCTAGCATGGGGAGCGCATCTACGGAATCGCCCAGTTCATGCCGAGCCTTTGGGGAAGATTCCGATGCATTAAGCAAATGAAGAGGAACCACAATGGCTATCGAACATGCCAAACATGGAGAGGTTGTCGCTCTCAGCAAATTTCATACGACTGAGTCAGCCGCTTTGGTGAAGACCGAGGCGTTTGAAGCAATTCGCCTAGTCGTCAAAGAAGGTAAATCGCTACCGCCGCACAAAGTGGAAGGCCCGATCACGGTACAATGCTTGAGTGGCCGTTGTACCTTTTATGTCGAAGATGAGCCGCGAGAATTGGACCCAGGCTCATGGCTCTATCTCAAAGGAGGAACGACGCATGCGGTTGAGGCGGCGGAGAATTCCGTGCTGCTGGTAACAATTCTACTGGGTAAGGATTGACTCTGTGATTTGCTGGGCGGGTTGCAAGAGCGATCAAGTTGCAGTGACTAGGGGGAACTCAAAATGTACTTTCTGTACGGGAAGCGGCGCAATGGTAGCACCGAGCTCGTTGCCAAATTCGGATCTGAACAGCAACTCCTAGCGTATGTTCAATACGCCACACTCAAGGTAGAAGAAGACGGTACCTACAAGTTCGAGCAGAAGACCCCGCTGACCGGGTGCGTTGGGTATTCCTATGCTTCCGAAGCATCAGAGGCCGACCAGGAGGCGGATGTCCCTTTCAATCCGACACCGGGAATGCTGTAGTAGATTGACCTAATGCACTCCGGAATCTAGAGATTCAACGAATCACGACGCCCTCGGCAAGAAATTCCTAGTGCAGCGCTCAGTATCAGCATCCATGTGGCTGGCTCAGGCACGGTAGTTACATTGCCATTCATTTCGAGGCCGTAATTGGCATGGATGTTCGTGAGCCCTGCGGGTGATCCGTCCCACCTTTGCCACCACAAGAAGTCGTTGCCGTCAACGTCCCCGTCGTTGTCGTAGTCGCCATCACTTGGTGCAGCGTTGGCCCAAGGAAACCAAGGCAGTTCGTCGACGGTCAGCACATCCTCATCACCCAGTGTGTTTTGGAGTTGTTGTGCAGTGAAGTCATCATCGAATCCGTTCCAGGTCGCGAAGTAGTTCCAGGCGATGCCCCATTGTTCCATTTCATCCGCGTCGGGAAGCGTGCCCGATTCGGAGAGGGCAATAATCTTCTCGCCGTTGTACTTTTCTAAGGCGTCTAGCCAAGGTCCACTCATATTGTCGCTGGGGTCCGTGTAAATATCCAAGCCGACCATGTCGACCGTGTCGTCACCAGGGTACCAGTCGGGGTTGCCCAGGTCGGTAAATTCCCAAATCAGGTTATCCAGGCCGTGATGGTCGGTGAGGCGGTCGTACATGAGGCTCCACAACTCTTTGAAATTGTCTGAGCCGTGGGCTCCCCACCAGAACCAGCCCCCCTCCGCTTCGTGCAACGGGCGCCAAATTACGGGAACGCCGGCGGTCTCAAACTTCTGTAGCTCAACGGCGATTGTGTCGATGTCGCTGATGATCTTATTGTAGTCAGCACTGCCAGGGTTGTTCAGTGCGCCGTTGAGATCAAAAGTCGTCGAATGAGTGTAGAATCCGCGCCACCATTCCATGCCTGGTTGGTCGATCAAGTCATCAGGCGCGTTCCAATGCCACATCATGCTTACTACGCCGCCGGTCTGCTGCGCCCATGCGATCGTGTCTTCGGTTTCGTTATGGTTGGGCTGGCCATAGATCGTTCGAGATGACGAATAGTTGATCAGGTCCGAACCTCGGACAGCAGGCAGGAGGCCACCCGACTTGGTCACGTAGCTGGTGGGGGGGAAAGTGTTGGTACCCGAGTTCACGTCGTGCTGCAGACCGCTCATGGTTTTGTCTCCATAGATGCCGGTAAGGTACTGCATTAAAAAGCGGGTGCGAGAATCAGAATTTGCATTTACCAGAGTCGAGGGGACAGGCAACACTTCGGTGGGCTCATAGGTGCGAAATTCAAGATAGTCAACGTCGTGGTAGCCCCAGTATTGTGAGATCGAAGCTGAGCTTAGTCCACCATTGACTGAGAACAATCCTGCCAAGTCATCGCTAAAGCTGGAAGATTCATCGAACATGCCACTGCCTGAAATATCACCAACATCAAAATAGTAGCCTTTCTCGCCGTAAGGAGATCGGTAGCCTACCCACATCTCGTAGAGGCCATCGGGCAGATCGAAAGGATTGATGGCTACGCTGTTGTTGCTATCGCCACTATTGAAGCGGACATATTGTGAACCAGAAGCGCCGCCATCGGACTGAACCGACGTTCCGCCGCCGCCCAGGATGCCGTTTTCGGCTTCGTACCGATAGGTCTGCGCAAACACTGCACTGGAGATCATGCCTACAACTGATGCCGTGAATAGCAGGAGTTTCACTTTCCTGTTCCTCAATTCTAGATAACAATCACGACTACCTTGCGACCTGATGCAATCGGATAGGAAGCACGAAATCGACGCGCCGATGATGAGTGGAAGTCCCAATCATGGAAAGGGCACGAAAATTAGCCGTACGATTCGTAGAGTAGTCCAAATCTTTCCAATTAAAGTAGTTTACACGCTAGTGATGATTTATGGAACTGGCCCAAGCTCATGCCTTTACCTATCCTAACATCCCGGGGCTTTCCCTGCATCTTGCAAGTCGTGCTTTCCCCCATTTCTTTCGTCAATTGTGCAATTTGATCAAGGGACGAGTGGTGGAGAGAGGTGGGTTTTTGGCTGCAAGTGCCGAGAAGAAGCGTCTTCGACATTGTGGACTTACTGGAACAAGATCAGACGCTATACAGACATCAGCACTCTGCCCAACGAAGTCATAGCCCGCTGAGGAGAGCAACATCGTTTGAATCGGTATCGACGATGATGATTCCTTCTTCCGTACTATCGAGATTGCCCAGCAACTCTCCTTTATTGTTCCAAGCAGAAGAGGTCCCAGCGCATAGGACTCCATCAGCCATCCCCACTGCATTTACCATGAGCGTTGTCATCGAGTATCGGCTGGCAATTTCGCTGAGCCTCTTGCTTGCCTGTTCAACGCCCTTGCCGGTTTTGGCGACGCTGGCAAGATATATCTTTGCTCCTTGCTCGGCGGCGTGCTTGACGTGCGCTGCTATAGACAATTCGTAGCAGATCGCCAGAGCAATTCCCTGGTCTGCAATGGCCAAGCAAGTTGGAAGAGGGCCGCTGATGAAATAGGGTTCTTCGTCTGAATGTAGAAATGCCTTGGAATGTACCTGCCTTGACCTACCGGGACGGAAGAGCAAAACGCTGATACGCAGACCGTCGTCGTGCTTTGTTGGAACACCGACTCCTATCGCCAGGTTGCCGTTTTCGCAAACAGTTTGAATGGCGTCGAAACGGCTGTCGTCTACATCCAATGCCAATTTCTTTGCCAAGGAGGGTTCGTAGCCCGTTAACGAAAGCTCGGGGAACATGACAAGCTCGGCGCCGGAACCAGCAGCCCTCTCGACAAACGAGAGATGTCTGCTGAGATTACCAGCAATATCCCCAGAAATTGGCTTGTATTGAACGAGGGCGATTCTCATAGAAATGCTAAAACTGCTTGACCGTCGGCCTGTGTTCAAGTATTATAGTTAATAGGTTACCTTACCCATACGACGCAACCTAGCGACGTTTCTCATCCAGCGGACACCGAGTTTTTTTGCCTAATGATGCCGACCGCTTTGGTCTTCTAATACCTGTGGCATCATTTCTTTTTTACGGGTTAGTTCTGCGATCAATCTGTGATGATCACGGAAAAGAATCCCCCAAATTCCTGTTTGTGGCAATCAATTCAAGTGCCTCGGTATAGACCTAGCGGAAGGCGCCAGAAAAATGGCGAATGTTTAATATTGGACCCTTCCATAGATGTACACCCTAGTTTTGCGAAGAACGGTTTACTTGATATTCTCGTTGGTAGGGGTGATTGGAAATTTGGAGCCGGCGCACGCCCAACCATCGGTCGCGAGACTATGGAATGAATCGCTCCTAGACGCAATACGTATCGATTTCCCCGCACCTACCGTACATGCCAGAAATCTGTATCACTCCTCTGCGGCGATGTACGATGCCTGGGCCGCTTTTGATCAGGTAGCGACGGGCCATTTCTACACCGACAAACACGCGGCAGGAGATGTTGAGACGGCCCGCAACGAAGCGATCAGTTATGCTGCCTACGGAGTTCTGTCGCAGCGTTACACGCATGCGATTGATCCGATTGCTTCCCAAGCATTGTTTGACAACGTGATGGATACGCTCGGTTATGATAAGAATGTGACGACGACCGTGGGAAATTCACCAGCAGCAATTGGTAATCGCATCGCACGCCAGATTCTCGACAGTCAACTGAACGACGGCTCGAATGAAGCGAACGGCTACCAGGACAATACGGGATACATGCCCGCCAATCCACCGATGATTGTCGATTTTCCTGCCGTGACCACGGATGGAGTTGTTGATCCAAATCGTTGGCAACCTCTCTATGTCACTGCATTTACCTTACAAAATGGCATACCACTTGGTATCAACCTGCAAAGTTACGTGGGACCACATTGGGGTAGCGTCGATACGTTTGCGCTGGGTCGCGGAGGAAGCGGGCCGTATAGTTGGTCGGAAATTGATCCCGGCGCTCCACCTCAATTGGGAGGTGTCGGCGACGCTGATTACCGCGACAACACGTTGGCGCTGATTCGCTACAGCAATTCCCTTGATCCAAGCAAAGGCCCTGGGGCGGAACAGATCAACATCTCGCCTAGTACTTCTGGAAATCGCACTCTGGGAACTCACGTTGATCAAGGGTATGCCCTCAACCCTGTGACGGGTCAGCCCTATGCAGACAACATGGTGAAAGTTGCTGACTACGGTCGTGTCCTAGCGGAATTCTGGGCCGATGGTCCCCAGTCGGAAACACCTCCTGGTCACTGGAATGTGTTGGCAAATGTGGTAGCAGATAATCCCTTGTTGGTAAAACGAATTGGCGGCGTCGGTCCAGTAGTCGACGATTTGGAATGGGATGTAAAAACCTACTTTGCTTTGAATGGAGCTGTCCATGATGCGGCAGTTGCAGCGTGGGGTGTAAAGCGGGAATACGACTATACAAGACCCATCACCATGATCCGATATCAGGGAGGACTTGGACAGTCGTCGGACTCCAACTTGCCCTCGTACCATCCCGAAGGTTTACCGCTGGAGCCAGGTTTAATTGAGATAGTTACTTCAGACTCGATTGCGGACGGGGGGAAACATCGAAATGCCTTCCTGAACGCCAACGTCGATCATAATGGGGAGTTTTTTGAATACCTGTCCGAACAAGCTATGGTTGGTAAAATTGTTGTCCAGGCCTGGAACCATGAGCCCGCTGACCCAGTCAATGACGTAAGCGGAACCGATTGGATTCTGGCGGAGAACTGGGTGCCCTACCAACGAGATAACTTTGTCACGCCGGCATTTGCCGCCTACGTATCCGGCCACAGTACGTTCAGCCGTGCTGCGGCAGAGGTATTAGCACAAATCACTGGTAGCGAGTACTTTCCGGGTGGCTTGGGAGAAGCAGTGTTTGCTCCCGACTTTCTTCATTTCGAATCTGGTCCGTCGGAAGAAATCCGCCTCCAGTGGGCGACCTATTTTGACGCCGCCGACGAAGCCGGCATTTCTCGGTTGTGGGGCGGAATTCATGTTCCACCGGATGACTTCGGAGGACGTATCATGGGATCTGCAATAGGAATCGAGGCCTATCTCTTTGCGAGGGAGCATTTTGGAATAGTGCCCGAACCAGCAAGCGGAGTCTTGTTGATTTTTACCAGTTGCTGGCTGCTTGCTGGGAGGCAATGTGTTCGAGGGAAATAGGAATTCGGAGTCCAGCGGCGTGAGTAAAATGCAATTCCGAGTACCTCCACTAATATTTCTGCTGGGGTGTTTGACGGTAATCTCTTCGGCTTGGCGAATCTCCCACGCTCAAGAAGTAGAATCGGACCCTGTGACTCTAGAGGTACCCACCTCAGATTCTTCCCAGCTCGCTTTCGAATTGCAGCAGATCGGTCCTCCTCCATTTCACCGACCGAAGATCACGAATGTTCAGATCGTCGACTTGGATCGAAATGGTTCACAAGATGTCGTCGTATGCGATGCTCAAGCGCAGGCCGTCTATTGCTATCGCAAGTCAGATGCTGGTCTTTGGGAAGAACAGCTGCTAGGAGATGACCTCATTGCACCTGCGCATGCTACGGTTGTCGATTTGGACCAAGATGGAGATTCGGATGTCCTTGTTTCCGTCATGGGCAATCTTTACCCCGACGACGGAGTCATCGGCAGCTTGGTACTCTTGGAAAACAAAGAGGGAGTATTCGAAAAGAGGGTCTTACTCGACGATGTCAGAAGAGTGGTTGATGCTCAGCCAGGTGACTTTGATAAAGATGGCGATATCGATTTGGCGGTCGCTGTATTCGGTTATCAACGTGGGCAAGTGCTGTGGCTGGAAAATAAAGGCGACGGAAACTTTTTGGATCATGAACTATTGTATGCGCCGGGAACGATTCATGTTCCCGTTGCCGACTACGACAACGACGGTGATCTCGATATCGCCGCGATTGTATCGCAAGATGAAGAGGAAGTATGGGGTTTCGAGAACCTTGGCGACGGCAATTTCACTCCTCATCGCGTTTGGATGACCGTCAACTATGATATCGGGAGCGCGGGACTTGTGGAAACGGATCTGGATGGTGATGGTGACTCCGATCTTCTCTTGCCAGTCGGGGACAACTTAGAAGACAGCTACTGTATTCCTCAGCCCTATCATGGATGTCTCTGGTTGGAGAATGAAGGGGGATGGAAGTTTAGCGAGCATCGGTTGGCCAGCTTTTCGGGTACCTACGCAGCGGCCGCTAGTGACCTAGATAGCGATGGGGACAACGATGTCGTATTGTGCAGCATGGTAAACGATTGGGATTCGCCAGCTTCGGCGAGCGCTACTTGGATGGAAAACGACGGTGAGGAGAACTTTCAGCAACACACGATCGCCAAAGAACCGATCATGTTGACGACGATCGCCTGTGGCGACTTGAACAATGACCTGCGACCAGACATTGTTGCCGGCGGATTGCATTTGTTTCGTCCCTTTGATCGGTTCGGCCGTGTCAGTAGTTGGCTCAATAACGATGACGTGAGATCGCCAGCACCCAGCTCCCAACAGGCACCGGAGGATAAGCAGAAACCAGGCAATCCTTCGATTGTTCCATTGCCTGACCTGTCGTTTGTTGATGATTTAACGAGGGCAGACCTTCAGAATGCGCATGACCGAGTAGTGGCCAAGGTGGAACAGGAGAACGACACAGAAGCGGATTGGTTGAAACTTGGGCAAGCCTATTATGCTTTTGGTTTGTTCTCCGCCGCAAATGGTTGCTTTGAACTAGCCGTTGTAAAAAACCCGAAGTCGATACTTGCCAACTACCTCTACGGCGTCAGCCTTGCCAGGCTGGGGAAACTTTCGGACGCTATTGAGCAGTTCCATGAAGCGATTTCCATTTCGGAAAAGCCTCAACACAGCAGACTTTGGTGCGAGATAGGTCGCTGCTATCTTCGCCTTGAACAGCCCACGGAAGCCGAGTCCGCATTCGTCAAGGCGGGCAGTAATTCTGCCGCACTTGCCCACTTAGCTAAACTGAGGCTCCGCTCTGGTCGTGCAAGAGAGGCGGTTGGACCCTTGAACACTCTTGCTCAGCAACATAGCGGGACCACTGAAGTCCTCCTATTGAGCTATCAAGTGTCTCTTGCACTTGGACTCAAGGAACAGGCCCAACAGTATCGCGATCGGGCGGAATATAATTCCAAGAAGATGCCCTCAGATCCGATTGCCATTATGGTTAAACAAACGACTGAAAAACTCGGAGAGGTCAAGCTAGGGAAGGAAGCAAAAAGGCATGTTGATTCGGAGAATTGGGATGAGGCGGCGCCGCTCCTGGAGAGAATCACTAACTCCCATAGTGGCAAAGGCGCGATCCTTCTGCTGGCAGGTACTGAGATCCAGCGAGGTAATTCACCACGCTCGATAAAACTCTTGGAGAAGTTCATAAAACAGAGCGGCAGCGATCCCCAGGCAACGTTCTTGCTAGGAGAAGCTTACCAGTCAGCTGGTCAAGATGAAGCGGCTCTAAGCATATGGGAATCGTTAGCGAAGATCAGTTCGGAGCCTACGCTGCATGATCGATTGGCCAAACAGTACGAGCGTCTCGGCAATCACGATGCTGCGGAGAA
This sequence comes from Bythopirellula goksoeyrii, assembly GCF_008065115.1. Lineage (NCBI taxonomy): Bacteria > Pseudomonadati > Planctomycetota > Planctomycetia > Pirellulales > Lacipirellulaceae > Bythopirellula > Bythopirellula goksoeyrii. The sequence continues at coordinate 1,489,840 of NZ_CP042913.1, forward strand.
GCAAAGGGCCCTGAGTATTCAGGCAAAAGGCATCGCAACTCTTCGCACAGGTAATCCGACGTCAGCCAGAAAGTACTTGGAGCAAGCGACCGATCTAGATCCAAGTCTCGTGAATTCTTGGTTTTATTTGGCAGAGTGTCGACGCTTTCTGGGTGAAAGAATAGCAGCGCAAGATGCCTACAACAGAGTGCTTGAACTTAATCCGAATCACGGCCGAGCACTCCGCTATCTTATGTTGCTGTCACAGGCAAGCTGAATCCAATACAAAGTAAGGGCGGCTATCCCTTTGATAGCCGCCCTTGCGATTAATGCTAGTTACTGGAATTCACCAACCTAGCGACGTCGGCGAACCAAAGCAAACATTCCACACATTCCGAGCAAGGCAATGCTTGCCGGTTCTGGAACCAGCCGAATGTTGTCGACCCAGAATGAACCAGGTGCCGTGATAGCTCCGTCCCAATTGACTGCGATGTTTATTTGATTATAGCTGGAAGCCTTCCAACCAGCAGAATCTGTAATAATACCGCTAAAGTCCCAAGTAACTGTACGTGTGTCGGAGGCGCCAAAGTTATTTGGATCCCAATCACCGGGAGAGCCGGGATTGGATGTGTCATCGATTGGCGTGGTTTGAGCCCAGCCTAAGTCAGAATTGACAGCGATTTCCTTCATCTGCGCCCAACCGGTATTGGGGCTCCATTCACTAGTTGTCCAAGAAACGTCGGCCTTCAATTTCTTTTCAGGGAGCGCTTTGAGTACATCGTCAGTTAATGTCAATGCCCAATTGAAATTATTACCTGCTCCAGAAACTCCGGAATTAGAGAAAAGACTTAGCGCCTGTGAGCCTAGGGTGGCATGAATTGCACTATCAAAGCTGGTTGAAGTACCAGTTCCGTTGTTTACAACCCAGCCGTCGTGGTCACCGGCAGCCCCCTCAAAATCTCCAATTACTTGAGCAAAGCTAGTGGTAGTCGAACACACCACTATGGCCACAACCAGTAAGCACATTTTTTTCAACATCATTAGAGCTCTCCCATCAAAAAGTAAAGTACTTGAATCGCGCATTCACATGTTAGACATCACATCATGAATACAACAAACAGAAAAGAAGAAAAAGTTTACGAGCACGGCAGCTAAAATAAGCCACCCATAGTCTTCATGTTAGATTCCCTCCTCCTTTCGTGCAAACGTTTTTCTCAGTTTTGGGGTAAAAAAAGACGGATTTTCAATATTCAAGCGAAAAGGTACAGGCTGGAGTTTACAATCGAGCCATTCTTGTTCAACTACTGCAACACCCCGGCGTTATTCTTCAAAACTCCCCACTAAAATATTGTGAATGGGCTACAATTTGGGCACTTTGATCTCAAAAGGGGAATCATTGGTATCAACGACCAAGGGGGTCGTACTTCCTTTGGTGTATTCCAGGGGGATCAACGAATTCCCCTCCTCATCGGTGGCGTACAAAATCGAAACCTTGTGCTTTCCAGGGACAAGCCCATCGGCGTATTTATAACTCGTCACGTCTTTGAACTCTCCATTTGCACCAACAGAAACGGACCCAGGGCGGGGGTGGGCATCCCCAATGGGGGGAGCTTGTGAATCAAAAACCAATTTCAGCTTACTGGCCTCAATCGGCGTACCATCTTCATACGTGATCTTGCCTTCAACTGGAACATAGTCGAACGGTGAATTCGATCCCCCACAACCCTGCAGCACGATGAGTAGCGAAAGCAAGGCCCCACAGTTCTTCCAAGAAATCAACATGTAACACCCATAAAAACAAAAAGCTCTTATCCCATGAACTTCAGCATATGATCTAATCATGGCGAGGGTTAAGGAACTCTTTCGCGACGAGTGACGTCGCCAGTAAAGTGAATTAGTTATCGATGGAAACGCTTAGCCCGTCTTGGGAAAGATTGAGTCGTTGCCAAGCACGCAGATCTTCTTGCGGGTTCAAGTTGCCGCTAAAGCCAATAAAACCTATGCCAGTGGCATTGTTGTCAATAAAGTCGGAGATAAAACGAACGCTTGTATCAGCCATTGCCACGAAGGCTCCGCCAGGGTGCGAACTCCGCACGGTGGATTGAGCACTTTGGCCCCAGTCATCCGGATACATGCATTGAGCACGCAAAATTCCTTCACCTACTTCTGCTATGATCTCGTCCCCACGGTAGATGTCGTCGGAGCCTGGTTGGCAGGCATTCACACCTTCATGGGCATTCCATGCGTGGCGGCAATGGAAGTTTGAACCACACATACTCATCGCCCACACACCACGACGATCTGACTCACTTAGACCTGCTCGCATTTCTGCCAGCATGATCGTGTTGGATGTACCGTCACTGATCCGTGAAATGCTGTAACCGAGATTATAGCTACCGATCCCTACGTTGTATTCAATGAATGGAGAGATATCGTGGGTCGCAGTTCCCAAGACGGCATCAAACTCAGCTTTTAAAGGTAAGTACTGAAAAGCATTGTAACCATAGTTTAGTCGAGCCCAGCTACGGTCAGTCGCACCGGAAGGACCTCCTATGAATCGAGAGCCTTGGGCCCCATCGCTCGGGCAGAGAAATAGAGGGATCTCCTGGTCCACCAAGGGGGCGTTCACGATATCTTGCATTCTTGATGCGCCGGTGCTGGGAGAAAAGCGGATATCGAAGCGATCATGCAATGCTTGCTGTTCGATAAAGGGGAGGATATCCTTCGTCCAGGTCTCGAGCAAAGCATTGTCGGTACCGACAGGATTGACTCGAAAGTCGGGGCCTGGCGATCCTGCTGGTGCGGGAAAACTGCTATGCACATCGTGATAGTTCTGCATGCCGATGGCGACGTTGCGGATGTTGTTTTGGCAGGAAGCACGTCGGGCTGATTCTCGCGCTGCCTGGACAGCGGGCAAGAGCAAAGCGACGAGTACGCCGATAATGGCGATCACCACCAATAGCTCTACCAATGTAAAGCCAGCAATGAAGTTCTCGCTCTTCTTGTGATATTTCAAAGCACTCTACCCTAACTAACTTCGCCTACGACCGCGCTTTCGTAAGATGCGTCCCTTGCATCCCCTACCTACCTTCGCTTCACTGCCCCGCAAAGCGCTGGAAAGTGAGTTTGCTGGTGGTTCGCGCGGATAGCACCGCGCGAACCACTGCAACTCGATCAATATTAAGCCGATCTACGGCGACTTGACCCCAGAAGCACGGAACCGAACAAGAGGAGAATGCCTGTCGTTGGCTCAGGAACACCTACGCCAATGCCCAACAATGCCATATCGGCCTTGCTGAGAGCAACGCTGCTCTGCGTGGCGTCAACTCCGTAGGTGCGTTGCCAGGCCAGGAAATCTTTCCCGTCGCTGTCTCCATCTCCATCGGCATCGCCATTGGCATTAGCTCCATAGGCGTTCTGCCATACGACCAAGTCGTTCTCATCAACTTTTCCATCATTGTTGAAGTCAGCACTCAAGTCGACTTCGATAATTACACGGAAGTTGTCGATTTGGGCCAACAAACCTCCATCCGAATTAAGGGCCAAGAAGACATTCAACTGATTGGTATCAGTCAATCCAACTTCGCTTAGAATCCCCAAATCGGTTGAAACATCGGTCATGATGTTCGTGCCGATGATGTATTGGAACGTGTCCGTCGCATTCGCGTCAGGAGTACCAGCTAGTGCAGTACCTTCCGCCTGAAAAAAGCTCCCCGTGCCATCATTCACCGCTAGAGCAACCCGCATGAAGGCAGGCGCAGGCGAGAATGGGTCAACGGCATTACCATTAAACAAATCTTCGAAGTGTATATCAAAAGCAAAGGCCGAAGCACTATTAATCAACTCACGCAGTTCATCAATTCTGCCTTGAATACCGGAATCGATCACCGGGGCTTCAGGTGTCCCGATGTTGGAATTAAGCTCGATCGTGCTTCCCCAGTGGAAGGCAAAACCGTTTGGGAACAATCCAGGGTCGTTCTGACGGGTGTTATCGATTTGCAAGACACGGGTTCCGTCAGTGGCTGCAGGAGAATTGGCGACAATGGTATGCACATGCGAACCAGTATGGCCAGACGGTGGGTCGTCCATGCAGCCGAGACCGCAGTCGGACCAATCGTTGGAATAGTCAGTGGCCCCTACTTCCCAGGAGCTTATGGTGACTGGCACACTGGGTGGAGCAGGTACAAATCTCAAGTTGTCGAGATAGGCAATCGCCCCCAAGGGGGCTTCAGGGGTTCCACCTGCTGCGAAAACGTGTGAGCCACCCAAGAAGAACTGGAATACATCAGAGTCTTGCACGGGATTCAAGTCATTCATGTTAATGCGCAACGGAATCTGTGTTTCCTGCTCCCAGACATCTGCCGTCGCAAAGGCTTGCGTAAATGACGCATCGCTGTTGAGGGCGACATTCATCTGGAATAAACCAACAAATGGGGGTCCTATAGGGTTGGAGACGTTGGCCCAAGAACTTGCGTCGAGTGTCAAATCGCCTTCTAAATACCAACCAGCAGGATTTGCTGCGACTGTGTTGAAGGCATCATACAGGCCGGTATCGATATCGGTGAAAGATGCGCTGAGCGAGACCCCCCATCCCGATCCCGAGTTCATTTCCAACGCCAAACTATTAGCCCCATTTGTAACACCAGTGGTCGATTGACTGTGGCTGATGTAGATGGAGTTTTCAGTTTCAGCCACGTAGTCGTTTTGCGTTGACCAATCACTAATCCCCCCGACTCCCTCGAACGAGTCGAGCAGGATAGGATCAGGCAAGAACTGGCCAAAAGTATTCTCTGTGCTTAGGTAGGATGTGCACGCTACGGCGACTGCAAGAATGAATCTTGAAGTCATCAGAAAAGTTTTCATAGATAGGTTTCTCCATTTCATTTGAAGTAGCTCCAGTTCTCAATGGTCCCTTGATGACGATTACTTGAGGCTTTAACGAAGTGCATCAGACATGGGAATAGTACAGGTTTTCAAGGACCGTCGATCCTCTAGAGAAGTAAATTAGTCTTGGAATTGTGTATGTGAAAAGTAACCGCTGCTGAATCAAGAGCAAAGAAAAATAAGACTTATTGAAAGCGACATACCGACGATAAGCAAAAAGAACCAATTGAGGAAAACAGTAGTCAATCCAGTTGGTCAACTACTTTACCTGTTTCAGTTTAATCTCCTAGCGGAATGGTTGTCTACTGTTTTGCGAACTCAAATCTGAGTTTTTTTACAATTGCCAGTGTTTGAGCTAAGTTTCCAGCAATCCCAAGCAGTCCATTGCTAGAATTCTAGATCGACGATTTGGCCGTCGTTTCGCGCACCCAACCGATTTAGCAACTCGACATCGACATCGAAGGACAAGGAGTGGCAGGACCCATCTGCAAAAACTGCATTGAAAGTCCCCGGATGCGCGGAACCGAAATACCAGAGATCTACTGCTCGACCAAACATATTGCTATTGGTAGGGCTCAATACGAAAGCATCGGAGTCTCCGTACGGTGCAAAGCATGTCGAGCGTACCGTGTCGGGGTCCCAACCATCAGTCCAGCCTTTGTCGTCCGAGTACCCACCCCCATCGTATTGATTGCTGGGAACAAGCTTTTCCCCGATGACCAAAGTGTTGCTTAGCCCATCAGTGACGGCCTCAAATCCTATCTCGGCCTGGTTGTTCAATCCATAGGCGCGTGAGCGAGCCAATGCGTTTGTGTGATTTCCCCAATCATGCCTCCAGCGGGTCCGCACGATTGCACCATCATAAACCGAGTTGTCAGGACCGCCGCTACCACCACCCGCACGTCCTCGAAAAAACGACCAACCGTTGTTATTTGCGGGAGGAGTGGCGCTGCCGTGATGCGCGGCTTGAATCTGCGGGGTCAGCGGGACCGAGTCGCGCGGGTTGAATCTCTGTTCGCATGTTGGCGTTTTGCACGTGCAAGGGGTTGCCGTTGCATAGTCAATCAGTGCAACGGGCTGTCCTAGAATGCTTGCCTCCTGGGCCTCAGTGATTGTGGCGCCACGGCGAGAGGGGCAGTAGTAGAGAGTGACGGTGGTTGCCTGTAGTGCCGAAGTATTATTCAGACCATGCAATGCATTCTGTTCCAAGTAGGGCAGGATCTGATAGAAGGCTGAGAGCCCCTGTCTTTCGGGTCCATTTGGTTTGCCGTCAGGACTTCGATAAGGTGTTACATAGTCTTCTATCTCGGGGAAAATGCCGTCTCCTCCCGTAGGGAGCACGCCTTGCGCATCGACGAGATTGTGGACAGCGATTCCCATTTGCTTGAGCTTATTGATGCAATCCATGCGCCGCGCCGATTCCCTTGCCGCCTGAATCGCGGGCAACAGCAATGCGACCAGCACGCCGATAATGGCAATCACGACGAGCAATTCTACTAAGGTAAAGCCAAACTTCGAACGCTTGTATTTAGCCATAAGAAGACCCTTTGAAAATAAGATTTGAGGTCAAGTTCGCCTAATTGATAAGTTGAATTTTACTGCGTTGAGCCGAAATAAGACGGAATTTCTCCCTGTGAGATTTCTGTCACACCTCCGCGAGTATTGGTGGCAAGTAATCTTCCCGATTCACCAACGGCCTCATGGGCAACTACAGGATACCCACTTTCATCAGCAGGTGGCATCTCGGATCCGTAGAAAATGACCAGCGGTTGGTTGTCTCTAGGTGAAGTAAATAATTGATCGACACTATTTAAGCCTCGGATTCGGTCCTTACGTGTTTCCAAGAAATCGACCAGTTCCTCTTTGTTAGAGGGAGGTTTTTCTCCATGTTCAGCAGCAAAGTTGCCATACTCGACTCCCATCACCTTCAAAACGCCTCGTGCAGCACTCGTATTGTCTGAGGGGCTCGTCGAATGGCTACAGCCTAGAATATGCCCCAACAGACATAGTCCAGCTATTGCGAAAACGAAACGTGAGACATTTCGATTGGACATCACGACTTACCGCATCTAAGCGAGGGAGAAGAAAGACGAAAAAGTAACATCGCTGTGAAAAAAAGGTTTCAACGACGTCGACAAGCCAACGACCGCAGGCGAAAATCGGGAGCTGTCGCCGCTTGATTAAAGTACTTTAGCAGGTTAGTCTCAAAATGTAAAGAGGCCGATTATGGGTTCGCCACGAAAACTGCAAAGTCAAAATACAAGGAATTGCAAATGCCCAATTTCCAAGGACCAATGACCAAAACAGTCAAGATTCCTGCCGAAATTGGTCCTTGGAAATTGTACATTGGTCATTTTCCTTCCAATGCCGACTTACTTTGCAGTTCTCCTGTATGGATTCGCTGGGTGGTTCCTAGTGGGCTCAGCAACTGGCATTATTGGTACACAATGTCGTAGTTCGACTATAATGACAGGGGGTCTAGCGTACCTTTACGCAAGTGTTTTCTCGACGATTTTGCTTCTTTTCTCACCGGCTATGTCACACTTGCGTAAACCAAGTATCTGTTTGTTCTCCTCTAACGCGATCTGGCTGATCTGCGCCGTTTCATTCCCGGCCTCGAACCCCTGTTCTGCCCAAACTTTTACTTTGGTTACGGAAGCTGCCGGAATCAACCATGATGCGACCGCTCCAGGTTCACCGCAGGCTCCTACATTTGCTCAGGTCCAGGCGGGTGGGGCCGCCGCGGGTGATTTCGACGGTGACGGTTGGGTCGATCTCTATGTGACCCGCTACTTCGACAAGGACGTCCTGTATCGCAATAACAGAGATGGGACCTTTGTTGACGTCTCCTCCACCGTGTTTCTCGGCGGAATCGAAGACGTAGAGACAAATGGTGCAACGTGGGGTGATATCGACAATGATGGCGATCTCGATTTGGCTGTAGCAACAATGAATGAAGGCCGTCACCGGCTGTACATCAACGATGGCCTAGGGCATCTTGCCGAGCAGGGTTCATCTCGAGGACTTTTGATCGATGGGGGAGCGGTCAATACTCGAGGCACGAGTTTTTCTATGGGGGATTACGACAACGACGGCTATCTGGACATGTACGTCACCGCGTGGAAAGATTTTGTACCGAGCGCAACTCCACTTCAAGCCAGACTGTTCCGCAACGAAGGTGCCGCGAATCCAGGGCATTTTGTCGATGTAACCAGTTCTGCGGGGGTCGCAGTCGATATCACGTCAGGTGTTCACGCCGGCAAGGAACTCTCCTTCACACCGCGATTTTCAGATCTGGATCGAGATGGCCATCTCGACATAGCGGTCATTGCCGATGGCAAAGCTTCACGTGTTTTTTGGAATCAGGGCGATGGTACCTTCGCAGACGGAACTGCCGTCGCAGGTATCAATACGGGTACCAACGATATGGGCTTCACGCTTGGTGACTTCAACGGCGATGGCCTGCTCGACTGGTTTGCCACTTCGATTGGCTTCGATACGGGGACACATCCCTCAGGGAATCGGCTGTTTTTAAATAATGGCAACCGCACATTTAGCGATGCAACGGATGCAGCCGGAGTGCGCGAAGGGGGCTGGGGATGGGCCGCTGACGCCTTTGATTTTGACAACGATGGCGACCTGGACATCGCTCACAGCAACGGTATGACGATTGCATTTCCATTTCAGAACCAGTCGGTCTTCTTTCGCAACGACGGAGATCGTGAGCAGCCGCAGCTAGTTGATGTCGCGACTCAGGTAGGAATCACCGATCAGGAGCAGGGGCGCGGATTGCTTACTTTCGACTACGATCGTGACGGCGATCTCGATATGTTTGTTGTCAACTACAGTGGCCCACCCATGCTCTATCGCAACGATGGGGGGAATGTCCAGGATTGGCTTGATGTACGTACGGTCGGTGATACATCAAATCGAGGCGGAGTCGGTGCTTATCTCACGGTGACTCCCGATCTTTCGGAGCCGGATGTTTTCTATGTCCGCGAGATGAATGCCAATAGCAATTACTTGGCGCAGAGCGAAATGATGGCCCATTTTGGACTTGGTGACGTGGAGACCATCGACCAAGTGACTGTCCAGTGGCCCAGCGGCTATGTACAACATTTTGAGGATGTTGCTCCCAATCAAGTTCTGGTGATTGGTGAAGGACTGCTGGCAGATTTTAATCGTGACGATTCTGTTAACGACGTTGATCTACAACTTTGGACAACCCATTTTGGAGGCGAGGCAACCGATGAGGGCAGTCCAGGCGATGCCGACTGGGACGGAGATATCGACGGGGCTGACCTGCTAAAATGGCAGCGTCAGTATGGACGGACCCTAGCCAGCGGCATCCTTTCTGGAGTGGCTGGACTGAACAGCACCCTTGTCAGCGGAGCCGCGAACACGGTTCCCGAGCCTCACTGCTCGATAGTGATTTTGACCGTGTTGACGGCGATGACTTTGCCCCGAAGGGCCCTTGAAATTCAGACAAGATTCTTCGCAGGTATCGTCAAGTCAATTTAGCCTTACGGTGGGCAATTGAGGCCGAAGCTAAAAAAAGTAGCAGGCTGATCGAAGTCGGCTCGGGGACAGCAGTGGTCGCACCAAATGCTTGCGACCGGTCTGTTGTGGTCTTCCATAGCTCGCGCTGCCAGACGAGGAAGTCGGAGCCATCTGTGTCGCCGTCTCCGTCGATGTCACCTTGGTCATCTAGGGCATAGGCGTTGGCCCATATGCCATGGTCATCTTCGTCAACGTCTCCGTCGCCATCCAAATCTCCTAGGACGTCGGCAAAATGGGGTCGCAACACATCCATTTGGATACGATCCGATTGATTGGGCTGACCAAGATTATTGGGCTCCAAAGAGAAAAAGTAATTGGTATACCAAGGACCAGCGGCCCACCACGCCCAACCGAGCCAGACATCATCATTCGCTTCCATGTAGCTAAGCATGTTGTCGATTGCTTCGTCGCCAATTTGACTAGGACCGTTGCCAATCGTGGAATCGCCAACTGCGAACTCGCCTAGAAAGCCTCGTAAGTTGTTTGCTTGCAACCAGTTCGTGAAGTTCACGAGCCGCTCTTGTCCAATCGTGGCGCTGACGATGCCTTGGGAGCCACCAGAAGAATTGTTGTCGAGGTACTGATGGACATCAAAAGCGTAGTTGTTCAGGGGATCAGTAATATTAAGCATGTGAACGGCGTTGGGTCCGTTGTACCAGGTTTCGTTCCAAGCCCAGGCTCCCGACCATTGGTTGCCAGGGACGAGGATGAGATTCTCTGCGCCTGTCTCACGAATGGCGGCAATTGCGGCGTTTTCTGCTACTACCAGTTCAGAGGTCTGCATCGAATTGGGTTCATTCATTAAATTGAAAATGACCCTATCGTTGTCCTTGTAGTGATCCGCAATCTGAGACCAGAAGTCGGAAAACACAGAAATGGGGACATTTGGATCTACGCCAACGAGACCTTGGCTTGAGGTTTGGAAGTTATTCGGGTCGGGAAAGTATCGCATGAAATTGTGGGGATCGAGAATGACGTTTGCTCCCTGAGAGGTGGCGTAATTGACGAACGTGTCCATGCGACTCAACTCCGTAGCATCCAGGGGGGCCAATGCTGATCGCTGCAGTCGCTCCCAGCGAAACGGCAAGCGAAATGTGTTCATGCCCTCGCCTAGGAAGTAATCGACTTCAGCTGCAATAGGATACGTGTAGTGTTGGCCGTAATTTCCTGGTAGCGACGACTCACCAAATTCCGCTCCGAAGAGATTGACGCCTGTGAACCGAATCTGCCCCGAACAGTTCGCCGGATTCAGAAAAGTCGCGAAAGCAAGCGTAACACCAGCGATACCTAAACTGGATAGGCAGAATCCAACAATCGGCATCCAGCAGGATATGTAAATGTGTTTCATACGCATCGTAGGTGCCTTTCCGAAATAGATGAGAAGGCGAGATTAGATCGCAGCACGAGAAAAAGTGCATCGTATGAAAGTTGACTATTTCAAGTACTTGAACTAATCTAACAGGGATTCTCCTCAGCGTCAAATCCGCATCGAAATAGTTGTGATCTGTCGATGCCACCGGAAGGAAAAGTTCGACTGTGTTCGCTCGGTGCCTACCCTATCGCTCGATACTTCTAGAAATTATTCCCTGTGGGGGAATTGCCAATCGTTGGCTTACTCCTCAATAGATAACTCTGCAGCTAAAGGCAGGTTGGATGAGAACACTAGTAAACTTAACTCTGTTGCTTGCTAATTGTTTATTCACTTGTCTTTCAGTGAAGGCTGCTGAATTTACAAAGTATCGTGACCAAGCCGATAAGTTGATCAGCCAGATGACCCTGGCTGAGAAGATTGGCCAGATGACGCAGGCTGAGTTAAGCGCGTTGGGTGATCTGTCAGATGTTGCAGACCTCTATCTTGGATCTGTACTCTCGGGAGGTGGATCAGACCCTCAGGATGGCAATAGCCTTGAATCGTGGACAAACGCTGTGGAAGCATGTAAGCAGAAAGCTTTGGATACGCGATTGCGCATCCCCATTCTCTACGGGATCGATTCGGTACATGGTCACGGCAACGTACTTGGAGCCGTGATTTTTCCTCACAACATTGGCTTGGGTTGTGCTCGCAACGCCGAGCTGGTAGAGCAGATAGGCCAAATCACGGCTTTGGAAGTTCGGGCTACAGGAATTAATTGGAGCTTTAGTCCGTGTATCACGGTTCCGCGTGACGATCGTTGGGGACGAACCTACGAGGGATATAGTGAATCCTCGCCGCTCGTCGCGAAGTTGGGAAAGGCGTCGATCGAGGGACTTCAAGGGCCCGACCTGCGAAATCCAGATCACGTGCTGGCATGTGCCAAGCATTTCGTTGGTGACGGGGGAACCAGTCTGACAATGGCCAAGCATGAAGACTGGCCGGGATTTGGATCCGAAGCAAAACCGATGTATGACCAAGGCGATACTGTGGTCGACGAAGAAGTGTTGCGTGCCGTGCACGTCTCGCCTTATCTGCTAGCGATCCAAGCGGGAGTCGGTTCAATCATGCCCTCTTACAGCAGCTGGAATGGAGTCAAATGTTCGGCCAGCAAATACTTGCTGACGACGATGCTGAAAGAAGAACTTGGTTTTCAGGGATTTCTGATCTCAGATTACGACGCAATCGATCAGGTAGACCCCGACTACAAAACCGCCATCAAGAAGTGCATCAATGCTGGCATGGACATGGTGATGGTCCCTAACAATTATCGCCAGTTTATCGAGTTGTTAACGGAGTTGGTCGAAGAAGGCAGCGTTCCAATGAGCCGCATCGACGACTCCGTCCGCAGGATCTTGCAAGTAAAAGCGGCAATGGGATTACTCGACGCCGAACCTGAAATTGAAGTCGACAAGTCGTTGCAAGAATCCTATGGATCCGCGGGACACCGAGAGGTGGCTCGGCAGGCCGTCAGAGAATCGCTGGTATTGCTTAAAAACAATAATCAAACCTTGCCACTTTCCAAGAAGTTGAAGCGTCTGCATCTCGTGGGCCGTGGTGCCGATGACATTGGCATTCAATGTGGAGGTTGGACCATTGAATGGCAGGGACAAGCGGGCGAGGTAACCACGGGTGGAACCACGATTCTGGAAGGGATTCGACAGGCACTTGGCGACTCAGTAGAGATCACTCATGATCTTGATGGCGCAGGCTCGGCTGGAGCAGATGCCGTTGTCGTTATGGTCGGCGAGATGCCCTATGCCGAAGGACTCGGCGATGATCATGATCTAGAATTGAGCGAATCCGACCGTCAAGCGGTACTCTCAGCAAAAAAGTCAGGAGTGCCGATCGTGGTGGTTCTGCTTTCTGGCCGTCCCATGATTCTAGATACCACCCTCGAATTGGCCGATGCTTTTGTGGCTGCTTGGCTCCCTGGAACCGAAGGCGCCGGCATTGCGGACGTTCTCTTTGGAGACTTTGAGCCAACAGGTAAGCTATCTTTTACTTGGCCACGCGAGGTCGATCAGCATCCAATCAATCAAGGTGACCAAGAGTACGATCCCCTTTTTCCTTTCGGCTATGGTTTGAGCTACGCGAAGGATGCGGATCGGTAGCAAACTGCTCAGGGTACCTCGCCGGGCAATCTTGAATTGGAGACAAACGCGATGCTCCGGCTGTCGGGGGACCACGAAGGGACGTTGATCGTCCCCTGCCCTCCGTACAAATAGGCAATCACGATCGGTTTCCCTCCTGCGGTGGGCATCATGCGAAGCGTAACCGGCTTATACCAGGGGTGATCGTCGGCTGCGATATCCGACGAGTACGACAACATCACCAAACGTTTGCCGTCTGGTGCTAGATGCGGGAACCAGTTATTGTACTCATCATCGGTAACTTGTTCTTGTGCCGTGCCATCGGGTTTCATCCTCCAAATCTGCATTCGGCCTGACCGAGATGAATTGAAGTAGATGAATTGGCCATCGGGAGCAAATTCTGAGCCATCATCTAGCGAATCATTTGTAGTTAGCCTGATTTCTGCGCCGCTTCCATCAGAGCGGATTTTGTAGATGTCGAAATTGCCGTTGCGTCCGCCTGTGTACGTAAGCCACTGGCCATCGGGCGACCAACCGTGGAAATAAGAAGGTCCTTGTGTTGTGATAAGTTGGGGTCTGCCGCCCATAATCGGTACGGTATAGACCATCGAATCTCCGTTGTGGTCTGCTGAATGATGGCTAATCCCGAGCGTCGCTCCGTCGAAGGAAAGGGCGTGATCGTTGTTGTTGCGATTGGCAAATGCGGTGTCGATTTCTGTCAACTTCTTTGATCCCAGATCGAATCGGAACAGCCTCCCGTCACGGTTGCAGATCAGTGCGTTCCCGGTTTTCGTCCAGTTGGGAGCTTGAATCGCTCCCGAGTCAACATGCTGCACATGCCTTTCGCCTGTGTCGACATTCATCGTTTCCAAACGGCTTCCAATGTAATCTTGATAGGGGCGAAAATCTTTCTGTGCCGGTAATGTAATTCGGACATTGTGGAAGTCCGCGCTCTCCACGACTTCGGGATTGTGGGCACAGACGAACAGGCCAACGTACACTTCTTCCGGCAAATTCAGATCGGTAAGTTCCTCAGAAACAAACGCCTCACCTCGCCTCGCCACCGACATCACATACTTGCCATCGCGACGTTCCAACTGCAGCACAGCGGGATTCTTCACGGCGGATTCGATCTGTTCGGTCTCAGCACCTTGGCTGCGTCGATATTGCATGGATGTTAGTCCATCGCCGTGCAGTGCCACGTCCACATAGGCTGAATCGCTGTCTAAATCGGAGCGGATCATCCAGCCCAGCTTACGGTGGGGATCTACTCCTTCCCCCAGAAAAGTTACGTTCGTTGTAAGGATGAAGTCTCCGGTCAGTTTCTTCCACAGGAAATGGAATTCGTCCTGATCAGACCACATGTTCGTGCCGGAACCGGATAGATGAAAACATTGCGTTTGACCATCGTACGAGACATCCCCATTGTGCTTTACCGAGCCTATGTCACCATGCGACTCAAAGACTCCCAAGGCATTGCCCTTTGTCGACATGATCGGCGCCCTCCTTCGGTAGGCATTCTCTTCTACTTGGAGCATGGGATAGAACCTTTGAGTTGCAAGCTCATCGAGACTCTTTAACTGCTCACCTATTTCGCAAAGAAAACGATAAGAAGCAGAATAAGCGCACTCGGAGTAGCTTGTTACCGCAAGAACTGACGACAAGGCCAATGCCGCCACGATTCGAATTGCTTTCATACTTTTGCCTCGCCAGCGTGCGGTGCCCAAGAAAACAGGCTTGGCTCAGGTGTTATGGAGTCGGTTCGTTATCTTTGTCACTAGCGCGATCGCCACTGAACGTCAAAGCCACCCTGCAGTGCCTCTAAAGCAATGAAGAATCAGGACGCTACCCAGCTGTTGAAGCGAGCGGAGGGCGTCGTGGTCTGGTTTTTTTGGGCTGTTCGCTTTCACGGTTCCCGCGGCCACCGCGCCGCTGGAAAAGCTGCCTCATGCCTGCCAAGTATTCTTCCTTAGTTACTGCCCCATCACCATCGGTGTCGATTTGATCGAGCGCGTCGCGAAGGCGATCACCAATTTCCTCACCTGCTATTTGTCCGTCGCCGTCTTTGTCCTGTTGCCGGAAGAATTCTTCCGGATCAAAACGTCTGCGGCCCCCTCGCTCGTTCTCTTCAGCGGGCTCCTCTGCTGGGGCATTCTTCGCTGCTTCCTTGGCTTGTGCGATCGCAGTTTGCAAAGCACCAGTCGTATTCCCTTCGCCCGAAACGCAATAGAGTGATTTGCTTGAGCGGATAAAGAGCTCTCCATCGCAAACGGCAGGCGTGGCACTGAAATCTTCTGTATCAGCAGTTACGCGGTTTACAGCAAGCTGAAGAAATTCGTCGTCGGCCTGAAGTACATAAATTGCTCCAGAACGCGAGGTAAAGTAGATCAAATCACCAGCGATCACCGGCGACGCATAATCCTGCGCGCGCCCTCCACCGTCACGACCACCTTGGAGTCTGGCGCGATAGATTTGCTCGCCACTTGCGGCATCGATGCACGTTGCCACGCCACCGTTAAATGTGTAAAGCCGTCCGTCGCGATAGACGGGAGTACCTATGCGACTGCTTTGGCGTCCTGACCAGATCACATGCGTGTCGGTCACATCGCCGTTGCCACCGGCGCGCACTGCAATTCCTCCACCACCACCGGGGCCCGATTCGATCGCGTAGACAACGTCATCGTGCACGATCGGGCTGGAGCAAAAGGAGTTTGTAGAAAGCGCCTTGCAATACCAAAGCAGTTGTCCCGTGGCAGGATTGAATCCCCATATTTCGTTTGGTACTGCCATCACCAGGTCTGTGCGATCGCTATTCGCAGGAACCAAAATTGGCGTCCCCCACACGCTGCCGAAACCGGCCGCTTCCTGTCGCCAGACTTCCTCGCCGGTTTCCGTGTCCAGAGCGACCATCGCTTCGCTCTCAGCGGTCGCCGGGACAATCAACAGATTATTGAAGAGAATCGGGCTGGAGGACGAACCCCAATTGCTTGCTCCAGATTCTGTGCCAACGCTCTGTTGCCACAACTGATTGCCGTCCATGTCGAATTTGACGACTCCCGTCTTGCCCAAGAAGGCATACACATAGTTCCCGTCAGATGTGGGAGTGTGTGATGCATATCCATGTTCGGCAAACATACCTCCGTATTCATCTTCTGGGAGATAGGGATCGACAGTCTTGTCCCACAGCAAATTGCCAGTTTGGCGATCGTAACAAACGAGATGCCGTTTGAGCTTTGATTGATCGCCTGGTTCTGATTTGTCGAGTCCATAGCCCGACCAACAGGTGACAAAGACGCGCTGACCTACAACGATTGGAGACGACGAGCCAGGACCGGGTAATTCTGCTTTCCATTTGACAGAATCTTCGTCCCATGAAATCGGACCGGGCTGACTCTCGCTAACAAAGCCATCTCCATTCGGACCCCGAAACCGCAACCAATCTGCCGCGTTAGATTCTAGACCTGTTGATAGAGAGACTATGAACAGGACAACCCATTGAATACTCAAGGATTTCGCCATAACTGTTACTCCCTTGCCAGCAAATAGAAGAATGAGGCCACGAGAATTCATCGCCAACCAATCGCTTGGCGAGGGTCTTCGCGCCGCAGTATCGACGCAAGCATATCGTTAGTCAAGTAGTTGGGGCGGCATCCCACGTGCATTGAAGAGGATTCATTGCCGTGCTCAAGTAGTGTTCCAAGCCTGACTTAGCGAGATAGCTAACACGTTTCTGGCTTACTGATTCGAATCACGAAGCTTGCAAGAGTAGGCTGTTTGAGGTGAAAAAAACATTTCTGGGTAAATTGCGCAACTCTTGAAGTGGTGTGGTTAATCCCTGTGCATCATGGTTTGGGGACTTTAATGGCTAGCGGAAGATCGGAAGTGCTGACAGTCAGAGGAGAATTGCCGGCTAGCGTATATTCTTTAGGAACCAAGAGTTTGCCGTCCTTGTCTGTAGCATAGAAAAAAGCAACACGATGTTTGCCGGGAATCAGGCCGTCTCCATATTTATAGCTTGTGACACAATCAAATTTACCATTGCTATCAATATCTGCCTGAGCAGGTCGCGGCCACATGTTCTTCACTTCGGGCGCATCCAGTGCGTAAAACTTCAACACGAATCCACCAGAAGGAATCGGCGTTCCGTCTTCATAGGTGACTGACCCAGTAACAGGTATATAGTCATAGGGAGAAACCGAATCCCCGCAACCTCCGAGCAAGAGTAACAAAAAAGAAGCGACGAGCAACTTACTTGTAGAGGGCATACCCATGATCTTCTTTCTAGGATCAGGCATCTTCGATAGAGATTCAGAAAGATCGACTAGTCGTCTCACGTAATCATTCGATGACGCCGGTTGACAGGCCATCCGTCGAGACATTCAATCTCTGCCAAATTCCGAAGTTCTGTTGGAGTATGTCATTGGGACTGCTGCAGCCAATGCAAGCTCCGCCAACGATATTTCCAGAGTCAATAAAATCACTGATGAACCGGACACTGGCATCAGCCATGGCGACAAAGGCACCGCCGACATGAACGCTACGGACTACCGATTCACCACTTGAATTGACTCCACTGTCCGGCATCATGCATTGCGATCGCAATGTTGACTCGCCTACGTCGGCAATAATGTCGGCTGCCCCCTGCACGTCGTCATCATGACCTCCGCAAGAGTTCACAGCTCCCAGCACATCAGACGCATGACGGCAATGGAAACTAGAGCCACACATTCCCATTGCCCACACTCCGCGACGGTCCCGGGGGCTGAGGCCAACTCGCATCTCACCAATCATGATTGTATTGCTCAGCCCATCAGAAATCCGTTTCAGTGCATATCCTTCGGGACCTACTGGCCCCATGCCGACATTATAGTCGAGGAACTCGGCAAGTTTACTTCCACTTACTCCAAGATCTCCGGAAGCAATCTTGTTATTTTCGTTATTTCCCCAGTATTGATAAGCATTGAGGCCATAGTTTCCGCGGGCCCACTCTAGGTTGTTGATTCCGCCTACAAACGGATTCCCACTGCCATTGTCACTTGGACACAAGAATAGTGGGATCTCTGTTGCTATTTCTTCCACGTCATTGGGCGTCTTCGAGGCGGGATCCGTGATACGTCTTGAATCTGCGGCCGATGCGACGTTCCACTCCGCATCGATGCGATCATACAAGTTCGCCATTTCAACCTGTGGCAATAATTCGATCAACCAATTTGTGTAGAGGATATTGTCTGTTAGGGTGTTCTGCGCGGAAGCATTGGGAACCATGTAGGCGGGAGAAGGGAAAGTTTTTCTCGCCGATTCATAAGTCATCATCGCCAAAGCGATATTCTTAAGATTGTTTTGGCACTGAGTTCGACGAGCCGCTTCGCGAGCGGCTTGAACCGCGGGCAACAAGAGTGCTACCAGGACGCCGATGATAGCGATTACTACCAATAGTTCGACCAAGGTAAATCCAGGTCGGTAGGAGAAAAGGCGATTGCGACTCTTGCAAGGATCGCTAGTTATCAGTCTTGAAAAAATCATCCTATCCGTTCTCCAGCTCCATGGCTTAGACAAAGCATGAATCAGTGTCGATGCGTTCCGCGAACTCCGTGACGATCATTTTCTGCGCCTGCAGGACATAAACACTGCAAACGCACCAAACGTCAGAAGGAATGATGTTGGCTCGGGAACGGGAGAACTAGCTACCACTGGTGGCGCCCCGCCATATTGAGCCTGCCAGATCGCCAAATCACCCGAGTTGATTCCATTAGGGGATCCGCCGCGTTGCCAAACGAGGAAATCATTTCCGTCCACGTCTCCATCGTTATCAAAATCACCAGATTCACTCGAGATCTCACGAATAATCCGGAAGTTGTCAATCTGGTAAATGCCGGCACCATCAGTATTGGAAGCAATACCAATTCGAAGGAAGTTCGTGCCCACGCTCAGGCCGGCCTCCTCCAGGCTTAATCCTGAGGTGTTGTCGATCATTGAACTAAGAGGGATTGTCACCGTACCCGTCGTTCCAATTGGTGGACTCCCATTGAAACTTGATCCCTCAGCATCATAAAAAGTGCCCTGGTCATCGGAGAAATGGACACCAAATTTTGTAAAGGTTGGAGAATTGGGAAAAGGATCATCAAACCTTACGTCGAAAGCGACCGAAAGCCCTCCGTTCACTTTTCCGACAATCTCGTCGATTAGGCCTTGAATTGTTGGATCGATGTCCTCAATTTCTGGATCTGGATTAGTATCAGAAGAAAGTACAAACTGACTTCCCCAAGTAAAATTTGGCGTTGTATGAGATTGCCTATCAATTTGCAGAGATGAACTTCCGTCTGTAGCACCTAGTGTTGAAATTGAATGAATGTGACCAGGTTGCCCGAATCCATTGGTCCAATTTTCCAATTGCTCGTTCACTCCAGGGGTTCCAGGATCGTCTGGAGTTTCCCAAGAAAACAGAGTTATTTCTTCTAACTGAGGCAACGCTGTAAACCGAATATTGTCAACAAAATACTTCACGCCTTCCCCTCCCCCACCATTGACGTGATCGCTGTTCGATCCAATGTTCAATTGATAAAATGAAGAGTTTTGGGCAACGGGTAGCGAGCTCATAGGAATACTGATTGGAAAAGTACCGGTGAGCCCGTTCAAGTTTGGAGATACATTGAAAGCTTGGGGGAAATTGGGAGAATCGCTATTTGCCGCTACATTAATCGTGAAAAAATTGCCAGCGCTCGTTACGTTGGCAAAACTGTCCGGTGTTATCGAGACATCGAAATCGAGTGTGTACTGCTGGAGATCGGCCGCAACAGCATTGAAGGCGCCGTACACGTTCGTATCACCAGGCCCAACGCTTACGTTGACATCCCACCCAAATGTAGGTCCTGTCTCGACGGCCAGGCTCTGTAAGCCTTCCGTCGCTCCCATGGTGGAAGTGGCGACGCTAATGAAATCAGAGTTACTAAATCCGGTGGCCGCCCAATCGTCCAAGCCAGTCTCAAAAGAGTAAAGTAGTTGAGCGTGAGTTGTTGATGAAATCGAGGCAAATAACAGCCCGACAGCAATCACCGCTACTAATTTGCTAAACAACCAATTCTTTGAATATGCCTGCATGGCAATGCACTCCTCAATGTTTTTTGCCTGGATCGGCTTCGGAACAGATACAATAGTCTACTTGTCAAACGAATCGCTCAAGGAATCTAGTCGAACTCAATACATCATCCGGTCCGAAACTAATCCATCTGTTTGGACCGGATTTAGTGCTCGCAAAGGCATTTCCCTGCCGGTTGATGGTAATCAATCAAAAGCCCTAAATAGTTCGCCTGCGTCTGTCTGATGCTGCCAACACTGCGGCAATTCCTACGATCGCCAGCGAACTCGGTTCAGGTATCGTGGAATAACGAACCAAATCAATGTTTATCTGAATGTCGTTCATGTGGGACGCTAGGTTAAGACCACTAAACTGCACATTGCTACGATCGGTTACGCCAGCCAACGGATACTTCAAATCGTAAAAGGTGCCATCGATTGGCAGTGTCAAATCCCCCGCTGCCTGGTAGGAGAAACCCGACCCCGTTTGATAATAGGCTTGCACGTCAACGGAGCCACCACCACCTGTGGGGTCCGTAGCAGAAACTCTATATGTCACAAAGTCATAATTTGAGAGATCCGTGAGTCGTTCATTAAAGGAACTGCCATTGAAAACAGTGCCGTTTCCATAGGCAATTGCTGCTCCGCTAGTGTCACCTACACCGTGATCACCTTGGTCCGTCCACTGTAAAGAACCAAGGCTGGCATTGTGCGAAAAACCAGTTTGGTTTTGGGCTCCATCATTTCCAATGATTGCACCTTGATCAAAGTTAGCGAACACGCCTTGCAAACCGTTGTCGGATGAACCAAGGTCATGAGTTGCTAAATCACGAACTGTCAGAGGTGTTCCAGCGCTTCGAACCTCTTCAACGGTCCAAACTAGATTGCCTTCACCCGCATGATCGCGGATGTTGAATCCGACAGTCCGGATGTAGACTTGCTGTTCGAACGTCAAGCCGGCTAAGGGTAGCTGATAAGTACTAACCCCGGGCGTGACAGCTACATCGGGACCGAGTGAAACATAAGTGAAACCTAGTGATCCCTGGATATAGAACTGCACGTCGACATTTCCCAGGCCATTGTGCCCCAGATCAAATTCAAGAAAATCCAAACCAGTTAAATCCAAACCGCCGCCAGCTGTTGAAGACTCAAATCGCCTGTTGGACCCATCGCTTATGGCTACATCTTCACCTGGCGCACCTATTTCGATGATTCTTAATTGGCCAGCAATGTTGTTGTCTAGAAGGACGTCGTTAGTGCCAAAGTTTTTCTTCCAATCTTCAATATTCGCTGCCCCATCCCAAGTATAGAGAACGCTAGGCGACTGAGCCCAGGAACTGGAACAAGCTGCCAATGCAGCGACGAGAAATACTGCTGATAACCTGATGCGACTCATTAGACACCCTCCAATAAGGAAAAAACCAGAAACGACACGCAGGTTGACCTGCACGTCAGGAAAAGCTTCATTTCAATAGAATTGCCGCCAAAACAGTGATTCAACTACTTGAACTGTCTCTATTCTACTCACCGTGCAACGGCCATGTCAACTAATTGAACTTTCGAATCAGATATTTTTTTCCGCAAAGCTGTAACATTTCACAATCAGACGCTAGGTGATTTGAGATAATCGATTCACCTCTTCCGGATGCATGCGTCCCCGATCAAGTCTTTGCAGGGTAAGCCGAATGTCTCCAGGATGGAGCGGCCAAGAAGTTCGGTTCAGGGAGCATCCCGTTGTGTCAGGAATGCTGAGTCGAACCGCGCACTATCAACTCCGCACCTACCCGAACGGTGGTAGGTGGATTATCAGCGAAATCTCCGTCTAGTCGATCCAGCACAAGCTGGGCAGCCCGGCGGCCGATCTCTTTGGGACGCTGACGCATGGTAGTCAGTGGTGGTTGCAGGGCTGCCGCAAAATCGAGGTCTGCAAACCCTACGACCGAAAGATCTTCAGGAATACGGATGCCGAGACTGGCAGCAGCCTCGTAAATATAGAGGGCTTCATGATCCGTCACCGTGAAAACCGCTGTCGGTCGGGGATCCTGGGTGAGGATTTCTTCGGCGACTTCTACGCCATTGGAGCCCCATTGATTGAGTCGCCAGCTCTTGACTTTGACCCCTTTGAGGTCGGCAACGGCCTTCTCAAAGAACTCTCGACGGCGTACGGCCCATGCCTGCCAAGCCGTTTCACGAGAAGAAAAACAGGCGATGTTCTCATGGCCAAGTGAGATTAGGTGCTCTGCTACTGCTTTGGCAGATCGCTGCTCGTCAGTTTCAATTGAGTCGGCGATTTGATCTTCAGAGTACTCATGATCGATGACCACGACGGGTACTCGACGTTCGATAAGTTCGCGGAAATGGCCATAGTAGGCCACAGCGAAGGAGGGCCAGAGGATGAGGCCATCCACACGGCGATCAAGCAAGCGGCTGATTTGCTCCAGTCCCTGTTCATCCCCTTTTTCGAAGTGAGGGATCTCTTGGCAATCGCCCACCCAAACCGTGATGGGGAGATAATCGGCTGCTGCCAGCACTAAGTGAATCCCCGCTAAGACATCCACCCAGAACGAGTCAAAAGGAGGAATCATGACGCCGATCATCTTGGTACGGCCGGTTTGCATTCCATTGACCAACAGATTTCGCCGCCAACCGAGCTGGCGGGCCGCTTCCAAGACGCGCTGGCAAGTTTCCTCGCCAAAACGGTCGCTTTCTCCCCGCAGGATTCGCGAGGCAGCACTCATGGAAACATTGGCCGCTTGGGCGACGTCTTTTAGTCGTGGGGCAGTAGAACCAGCCATATTATTCAAATCACCGTTTCTTCTTCCAACAAGGGAGACACTCAATCGCCATGATCCTCTGAAAGAGCCGACTTAGCAACTCCGCCGAAAACTTCGACCGGGGTGAGTGGTGGAGTCCATGATTTTTCGCCAGCCTACTCAGGCCCACCTTGGGTCAAGGAAAACTTCTCTCCAGGGCATGCTCAACTACTTGAAGAAACGGGAATTGCTGTGTAAGCTGGAAACAGACCGACACGTTCCCTTTTCTTGTCACCCATTTCAAACGTTTGTTGATCCAATCGATAGATAGGTATTCTTTATGACAAACCAGGCCGGCCATCTTGAAACCGACAACGGGAATGCCTTGGGTACCCTGGAGAAAAAGCCATTCATGGTTTCATTAGGGCAGTCAAGCTCTGCAGTCTCGATTCCTTGGCAGCAGCGACCTGCTGGTTGCAAGGACGTCGTATGGCGCCATTCAGATAACCCTGTGATTGGTCGGCACTATATCCCAGGTGCGCAAGGAATCTACAACAGTGCCGTCGTTCCCTACGGAGACGGCTTTGCAGGAGTATTTCGTGTCGAGCTCCGATCACGCTATCCCCACCTTCACGCCGGCTGGAGCGAAGATGGGTTGGTTTGGCACATCGAGCCAAATCCGATTCAATATGCTGGCGACCCTGAGGTGGTCTCTACCGACGACTACGCCTACGACCCGCGTGTCTGCAAGATCGATGATACCTATTATGTCACTTGGTGTGGAGGCAAAAACGGGCCCACAATCAGTGTGGCCACCACGAAGGACTTCCAGCAATTCACACAAATAGACAATGCGTTCTTGCCCTTCAACCGCAATGGCGTGCTCTTCCCTCGCAAGATTAACGGCAAGTTCTTCATGTTGAGCCGGCCCAGTGATGATGGTCACACGCCGTTTGGCGACATTTACGTCAGCCAAAGTCCCGACATGATTCATTGGGGCAAGCATCGCTTGGTGATGCGTCGTGGTGGAGGAGAGGTTGGCCAGTGGTGGCAGCGAACCAAAGTGGGCGCTGGACCGATTCCTATCGAGACCGAAGACGGCTGGTTGATGATCTATCACGCCGTGATGGACACTTGCAACGGCTTTGTCTACAGCATGGGGGCCGCGCTGTTGGATCTCGACCAACCGTGGAAGGTGCTTTACCGCACGAACCAACATGTACTCACACCCGAAGCCGATTACGAAGTTACCGGCCATGTGCCCAACGTGGTATTTCCTTGCGCCGCTCTCCATGATTCCGAGCAGGATCGCGTGGCGATTTATTACGGGGCAGCAGATACGTCTTCCTGTTTAGCGTATGCCCATTTGAGTGAACTAGTCGAATTTACGAAAGCGAATTCAGCGGTATTCTAGATAGTGAGTGGTAGCTGATCCACTCACACAAAAACTCAGTCCTCTTCCTCTTTGTCTGGCTGGCTTATAATCCGTTCTTTTCTGGTGATCGATGTTTAAGCTTCACCCAATCGACACCGCAATAATTATTGGCTATCTCGTAATCACGGTATTCATCGGGTTCTGGATATCCAAACGTGCTTCGAAGAACATCGACAGCTATTTCCTGGGCGGGAACACGATCCCCTGGTATGCACTTGGGCTCTCGAATGCCTCGGGCATGTTCGACATCAGTGGTACGATGTGGATGGTTTATCTGCTCTTCGTCTACGGGCTCAAGAGCATCTGGATTCCCTGGCTGTGGCCCTCTTTTAATCAGATTTTCATGATGGTGTTTCTCTCGATCTGGCTGCGCCGTTCGAGAGTAATGACCGGTGCGGAGTGGATTCGCTTTCGGTTTGGGGAAGGCCGTGGCGCTCAACTTGCTCATTTGATCGTGGTGCTTTTTGCATTGATCAATGTCATTGGATTCTTGGCGTATGGATTCATCGGCATAGGTAAATTCGCTGCGTCTTTTCTCCCTTGGCAACTTTCGACGGATCCCGATACCAACGTCAATCTTTATGGGTTGATAATCACCACACTGACCACGGTTTATGTCGTAAAAGGTGGCATGTTTAGCGTTGTATTTACCGAAGTGCTGCAGTTCTTCATCATGACGGTCGCCTGCGTTTGGGTTGGCGCCATCGCGATGCAGGAAACCTCTCCCGAACTACTCGATCAAATGATACCGGAGGGATGGCGAAATCTCTCCTTTGGCTGGAAACTCGATCTCGATTGGACCGGTATTCTTGATGCAGCAAATGACAAGATCGCCTCAGACGGGTGGGAATGGTTCTCCATCTTCTTCATGTTGATGCTCTTCAAGGGGGTTTTGCAGAGCCTCGCAGGGCCGGCGCCGAACTATGACATGCAGAGGGTTCTGTCGGCACGTACACCACGAGAAGCTGCTATGATGAGCGGTTTCGTGAGCCTTGTGCTTTTGGTGCCCCGATACATGTTGATCACAGGACTTACGGTGCTCGCATTGTGCCACTTTTCAGATGAATTAACTGCGATGGGGAGCAACATTGATTTCGAACTCATTTTGCCTTTGGCAATGCGCGAATTCATCCCCGTCGGCTTGCTCGGGTTGCTGATTTCTGCCCTGCTGGCGGCCTTCATGTCTACTTATGCGGCAACCGTAAATGCCGCCCCGGCATACGTCGTCAATGACATCTATAAACGCTACATCAACCCCGATGCCAGTAGCAAAACGTATGTCTGGATGAGCTACGCAATTTCAATCGCGGTCGTGATCATCGGCACGGCCTTCGGCTTCTTCACCAAGTCGCTCAACGACATCGTGCAGTGGATTGTTGCTGCATTGTATGGAGGATACACGGCTGCGAATGTGCTCAAATGGTTTTGGTGGCGCTTTAATAGCTATGGTTACTTTTGGGGCATGGCAGCGGGAATCGCTTCCGCGGCGATCGTACCTCAGTTGATGCCCGATGTGACGCCCCTCTACGGTTTTCCTGTGATATTGCTCGTATCAATCATTGGGTGTATCGCAGGCAGCCTGCTGACACCAATCGATGATCTTGAAGTCTTAAAGAACTTTTACCGAAAGGTTCGCCCGTGGGGCTTCTGGAAGCCCATTCATGATCTGGTGGCGCAAGAGCACCCTGAAACGGTGGCGAACCAATCTATGACTCGAGATTGGTTGAATACTGCAGTCGGCATGATATGGCAAACTGCATTGGCCGTAGCTGGGGTTTACATAGTGATTCAGGATTATCGTTCATTAGTCATCTCGGTCATCGTGATTCTCGTAACTACACTCATTTTAAAGTTTAATTGGTACGACAAGCTAGAGGATTACCCTGCCGACCTCTCGTACGAGAGCTCCAGAGAAGACCTCTATGGAATGCCGTCGAGTTCCTAACAATTTTATTGGTTCGGAGTTGATCGATGAAGAATTTCCGACGAGTACTCGTCTTCCTTGCTGCCATTGGAGGGCCCCTGCAGTTCGCTTCCGGCGAAGATGCTCGTCCCGTGCGCCATATTCTTTCCAGTCAAGGTGACGAGCTCTATGACGGAGACCAGTTGTTTCGATTTATTTCTTTTAATATCCCCAATCTCCATTTGATCGAAGATAGCTTTTCGTTCACCGACCCCAATCCTTGGCGGTGGCCGAATGAATTTGAAATCGAGGATGCTCTCGAATCGATTCGGCAGCTGGGTGGCACGGTGGTGCGGACCTACGTATTGAGTGTGCGCCGCGAAGGATCAGATATGGGAGAATACGTCCATGTCCGTGGCCCCGGCGATTTCAATGAAGAAGCCTTTCGAGTGCTCGATAAGGTGCTTCAGATTGCCGGCGAGAAGGGAATCCGTGTCATTATTCCGTTTGTTGATAATTGGAAATGGTGGGGTGGTGGTGCCGAGTACGCCCAGTTTCGTGATAAGCCGCCAGAAGCTTTCTGGTCGGACGAGGAAGTGATCGGCGATTTTGAGGAAACCATTCGCTTCACGCTTTCGAGGACGAATACCTATACAGGGACTCCTTATAAGAATGACCCGGCAATATTCGGTTGGGAGACCGGCAATGAATTGGACAGCACCCCCGAGTGGACACGCCGCATTGCCGCCTATATCAAGAGTCTTGACTCCAACCATTTGGTGATTGACGGCTACTCCCTGCATGGAGTGCGACAGGAGTCATTAGATGACCCCAACATCGATGTTATTACGACGCATCATTATCCGAATGCGGGAGGTGGATTTGTTAAGCCAATCCTCAAGGCCCGTGAGATGACGAAGGGAAAGAAGCCCTATTTCGTCGGCGAATTTGGCTTTGTTCCTGCTGCGGAGATAGAGCAGGTTCTGGATGCAGTAGTAGAAAACAACATCTCTGGAGCCTTGCTGTGGAGTTTGCGGTTTCATAGTCGCGATGGCGGCTTCTACTGGCATGACGAACCTGCCGGAGAGAATCTATTTAAAGCCTATCATTGGCCAGGCTTCCCTTCTGGCGATGGGTATGAAGAGACGGCCCTGCTTGAGATGGTCCGAGAAAGTGCCTATCGCATCCAGGGCCTGGATCCACCAGCCCTTGCTTCTCCGTCGGCACCGCACTTGCTTCCCATTGAACACCCTGGACGCATTTCTTGGCGAGGTTCTTCCGGGGCAAGTGGCTATGACGTCCAACGATCGTCCAGCGCCAAGGGTCCCTGGAAAACTGTGGGACAGAATATTAGTGACGCCGCGGTGCAATATCGTCCGCTCTTCGCCGATACCAGTATCGAGAAAGACGGCCAGTACTTCTATCGCGTGATTGCTAAGAACTCTATTGGCGAATCCGAACCATCCAATGTGGTGGGGCCAATCGTGGCCGATCACATGTTACTGGTGGACGAGATGGAAACCGACAACCTGATTCACCAAACCGAAGGACCCATCCAGCGACGCCAGGATCAGCCCAGGCGAGTGCAGGAAGATATTCATCGCCAAGAACTTGGTCCTGGGGGTTCTATAGTCTATCGGTTGCCGAAATCTGTTGGCAGCATCCGGGCATTCTTATTTAGCAATTCTGCAGTTCCACTTTGCGAAATAGCTGTTTCCTCTGACGGCATTTCTTATGAACCAGTGGATACAACTCGTGCGACTACCGATCGAGATGCGGGAAACTATGGCTATCTACAGCCCGTATTATTGGAAGCAACACTTGCGAACGAGACATTCAGATTTGTACGATTCAAGAACACGTCAGCTGCTGAGCAAGATACTTCAGACGCCGAAGGACACATCTTCCAGATTTCTCGCATTGAAATCGGCTACGACCACTAAAACACTCCGGAGAGGAAATGCGATCATGAGAAACAGTTTCATGCCAACCCTTGGTTGGGCAGCTCGGGTCTGTCTGACGATACTCATCCTCTGCTGCTCAATCCGAGTGGACGCCCAAGAGAATCGTGATCCGAGTACCCTCGGTTTTCTGAAAGGCTATACCTGGGGGTGGGATGGCTACCGTGGAGCTTACGCTTCGAAGCATGCGAAGAACTCCATGAAGAAAATGGCTGATATGGGCTGCGATTGGGTTTGCATTTCCTTTGCAACTACTATGCGTTCCTACGACGACCCCGAATTTAATTGGTCAAAAAAGAATCCCTACATGGTGTCCGACGAGGAAATCCGCACTGCGATCGCAATGGCCCGAGAATTGGGCCTCAAAGTCATCCTGAAACCCGTAGTGAATAGCCGCGATAGTATTTGGAGGGCGTGGATCCGTTTTTATAGACCAGTAACGGAGGAGGAAAAATCGGAAGGCATCCATGGTGAATACGATCCTTGGGGAGATGAACCTGGGATGCGTGAGGGAATGGTGCGAGACGAGAAGCAATGGGACGTATGGTGGAAGAATTTCGCAGGATTCTTAGAGCATTACGCCAAAATTGCCGAAGACGAGCAGGTTGAACTTTTCTGCTTAGGCTGCGAAATGAACTCCACCGAAGAAGATGTGGAACGTTGGAATAAAGTCATCGAGGACATCCGGGAAATATACAGTGGCTTCCTCACTTACAACGCCAATCATGGCCGTGAAAGCGAACTGGCTTGGTGGAGTGCCGTTGATGTCATCAGCACTAGTGCTTATTACCCGGTTCCCCCGCCGACTGACGAATCGCTGGAAGAGGCAATCAAGCAAACAACCAGCAAAGCGGATATTGTCGCTACGTTGAACATCGTTAAGCGGGAATTGGCTGAGATTAGCAGCAAGTTTCAAAAACCGATTCTGTTCATTGAAACTGGGGTTACCAGCGTAAGAGGAGCTGCGCGCTATCCTTGGTCACATCCTGATGCAAATATGGAAAGCCCTGTAGACATGGAGGAGCAATCGAACTACTACCAAGGCATGTTGGAAGTATTTTGGGATGAACCCTGGTTCATGGGCTTTACCTGGTGGGACTGGCCCGCCCGCCTCTATTCCGAATCCGACGCAGCCGATAGTCGAGGCTTTTGCATTTACGGAAAATCAGCAGAGAAGGTGCTGCGCGACTGGTACGCTAAACCGGCTTCGGCAAGAACTACACCTTGAATACTTCTCCTGGAGTATGGAATCGAATTTGATATGAGAAGGGTGGCACCAATCACATCTCGGGTGCGATTGCCCAGGCAGACGCCTTGGGAGTGTTTGCTAGCGAAGAAGTATTTGCTGCCAATATGTGGAATTTGCACGGCGACTCTCAATCGCAATTCGCCTCGGGAGCCTTCAAGATGTATCTCGATTTCGATGGTTCCGGAGGGGCATTTGGCGACACAATAGTTGACTCGAACACCGACATGATTTCGGAGTCGGCCATTTGTGCCAGTATCGATGCAGACGATCCCAGCCGGATGATTGTGGTAGCCATCAATCGCACCGATCAACCACTCGATGCTGCCGTCTCGTTAACCAGCGATGTCCGCTTTGACTCCGCAGATGTGTACCAGCTAACCAACGCAACTTCTAATCCGGTAAGCGTTGGCACGATCTCCATTGATCTCGTAAACGCGTTCCACTATGAGATGCCTGCTTACAGTGTTTCCACCTTGGTTCTGAATGCCTCACTCGATACCGCTGATTTCGATAACGACGGTGATGTCGACGGGGAAGATTTTCTCGGGTGGCAACGCGGCCTGTCTCCTGGTCACTTGAGTGGAACGGATTTGACTCTTTGGCAGGCCCAGTATGACACCAACCCGCCTGCCGCTTCGGCTAGTGTGCCCGAGGCAAGCAGTATCCTGCTCCTGGTATGTGCGACATGCACTTGGGCATCCATCCGGCCTTTCTCTATGCATAAGCGTTCTCATTTCTGTCGCTTCCCAGTCCCCAGCCCCCTCCCCCAATTGCGGTTCGCCAGGCTTGCGATAAAATGGAGTATGCCGCATGCGGGTGTAGTTCAATGGTAGAATGAAAGCTTCCCAAGCTTTAGGCGGGGGTTCGATTCCCCTCACCCGCTTTTCAGATCGAGCAAATACGTGACGATTTTCGGGGCGATTATGGTGTTTTTTCACCTCATTTAGCCTAAATATCTCTTTTTCTCCATTCTCCCAGTTGCGAGCGATTCGGCGTCTCCTAGAATTGAGGATAGTTGGCAGACAGTGGCTTCGGCTTGATGTCTGCGTTGTTCCGAATGTTCAAGAGGGGAGAATTTAGAGATGATGCGTTTGCATTCTGTAGTTGCGGTGGCTTTGTTGGTCGTCGGCTCGTTGGTTGTTTCAAGCGACAATGTCCAAGCGGGCAATCCATGTTGCTGTCCACCAGCACCTATCCAAACCACCCTATGTGTCCAGCCACCATGCAGCTGTTGCTCGACGACCGTCTGTGTGTGCGTGCCAGGTTGCTGCACTGAGGCACCGACCGTCTGCTGGAGAAGTGGACTGTTGGGTCGCCAGATCGGTACCTACTGCTGGCCCTGTTGTGGTCATGAGGTGAAGGTCGTGGTCACCCGTCGCGGGGACGTCAAAGTCCGCGGCTAAGTGCCTGCTTAGCGATAAGTAAAGCAATGCCCCGGGAGAGTGCTCCCGGGGTTTTTTTGTGTACTGAGTAGGTGCATCTCTTTCACTCCACCATCAACGTCTTCTCCGCCGTTGGGAAATTCTCCGGCACGGGGATCGTTACCTCTCCGGTCGCGGCCCATTCGGTTCCGCGAAGGAGGGTCGTCAGAAAGCCCACGCAGTTCATTGAATAGTCAGCGTGGCCGAGGACCGTGTGAAACACACGGCCATCACCATAGGTGATGGTCATTAACATAGGTTCGGCACGACCTGTGCCGCCGTATTTCGGGTCAGCATAGGCTGTTGCAAGAACTTCCAGATTATTCGCTGGTCCGCGAAGTTGTTCGTAGAGTTCATCTTGCGTGTGCAGCCAAATGGTTGGGATCCCCTTCATGATGGGATGCTCTTGGTCAAGAGTTGTCACTTGGAACTCATGTTGCTGGCCATGGTTGCCGCCCCGCCCGGCGGACGCATCACGCACCAACTCGCCATCCTTCACGTAGACATAGGGCCCAGATTTCTCACTTCGGCCACCCCAGCCGCCGAGCCCTACGATTTCGTTGTACTCTGGCCAATCGGGAAAAGCATTGTCAGCGGCGTGGACCGAAACGAATCCCCCTCCGCCGTAGACGTAGGCTTGAAAGGCTTTCTCGGTCGTCTCCGACCAGGTTTCGCCGTTGTAATTGCTCACTACCACATCGTAGTCGGCAAACTTCGGCTGAAAGCCGCTCATGTCATGTCCCTCAGGAGGGGAGGTCTCCACCTCAACATCGAAACGTCCACTGTCGGCAAAGTACCTCTCAAGAATTGGGGTTGTGACTTTCCAATCGTGGTTATTTTGCCCATCGACAATCAGGAGCCGCAGCTTTTCAATCGCCATGACGCTTCCTAGGTTGATTAAGAAAAACAGTAAGAGACAAATAAAGGTTCGCATCTTATTTCCATTTCGTAAATCTAAACTCGTAGGACGGAACTCGCGTCGCTCGTCCCGGCCTACAGAATGACATTTCACTCCTCTGTCTTTTTCTTCTCCGCGGCTTCCTTCTGTTGAATATTCTGGAGAATGCCTCGTATTGCCGGATCGCCCGGACGCAGTTCATGCATCTTCTCTAATGCTTCGTAGGCGCGTTGCCAGGAACTTTGGTTTTCACACAAGAGTGCCAAGGCCAGCCAGTTCTCGTATGAATCTGGCCTCAACTCACAAGCTGCTTCAAACGACTCGCGGGCTTCCTTCTTACGGCCGAGTAAGTACAGCAGCATGCCTTGACGGTAACGAATTTGGTCATTTTTTGGCAAGAGCTTGGCGTCTCGCGTAAGATTCTCGACTTCCTCCGTACGAAGTCGGTTGATCTCGGCAGGATCCCCTCCGGCGCGCTGGAGTAATTCAGCCAACTGGTCGCGCGGACCAGTGAGATAGGGCTCCAGGCGAATAGCCGTCGCAAGTTCCTCCTGCGCCACGAGTTCTTCTCCCAGGGCGTGGTTGAGCGACGCCAAGTTCAAATGCGACGCCGCCCGATCCAGAACCATTTCCTGCGCCTGTCGATACTCTGCAATAGCTTTGTCGAGTGACTCACGATACTTCGGGTCGAGCAATTGAGCCGCCGCTCCTATCAATCGCCGAGCTGCCGCAAAGCGCACCAGTCGAATCGGATCGTTCAGTTGCCCAGCAACTTCGAGGACGAAGGTCGTCAAGGAAGTCTCAGACAATGCCTGCGTTGCGGCGGCGCGAACTAGGGGGCTCTCGTCGTCCAGATGTTCTCGGCAAATGGTGTCGGATTCCTGAGTACCATATTGTCCTAGCAACTGGACAGCCGTGGCGCGCACAATGTCGGGCCGTGGGGGATTTCCTCGCAGCAACTCGCGAATGAGATTCACTCCCTCGGGCTTGCCAAGTTGGGCCGCCAACAGAGTAGGGCCATAATGTGGGTCATCTGGCCGCTTGTCACCATACCAATAACGAATCGCTTGTGCTGCCCAGGCATTGGTTTCCTCAGGACGCGTGTGGCAAGTGGTACACGCGTTGGGCGTCCCCAGTTCGTCGCTCAGATCGGGACGCGGAATGCGCAGACTATGATCACGCCGGTCGTCGACTCCCATATAAGTTCGCGCAGGCATATGGCAGTTGACGCATTGAGTTGCCGCCAAGTCGGTATGATGATGGTGGTTGGGCGTGTCGTACTTGCCCGGTTGATGGCATTGGGCACAAAGCCGGTTCCCTTCGAACTTCAGTTCAAGCGTATGTGGATTGTGGCAATCGGTGCAGCGCACCCCCTTGGAGTACATCTTACTTTGCAAGAAGGAACCGTAGACGTACACCTCGTCGAGTATTTGTCCGTCGGGATAGTAGAGCCCCGGTTCAATCAGTGAGGGGTTGTAGTGATCGAGAAACGTTTCGCCGTCATGCAGATTCACATGCAAAGGGGAACGTCGCGAATGGCATGGGGCACACGTTTCCACCTGTTGCGTGGCGGTGGCACCTTTGAGATCTTCCAAACCAAAGCCGCGGTGGCGATCCCAAAACAGAGAATGACTTTCGGCCATCTCCACATGCATGCTTCCCGGCCCATGGCACGTTTCGCAGCTTACGTCGATATCCGTATAGGTCGTGTGATACGTGTTGGTTGCGAGATCAAATTTCTTCTCCAGATTGGTCGAATGGCATTCTGCACACATGGTGTTCCAGTTTTGCGCCATTCCAGTCCAGTGCAGCGGATCACCTGGCAGGATGCGTTCGTGCGGTACGTCTGGGGGAGTTACCATGAACCACTCGTTCTTGCGCGAGTCCCATGAAATGGTGAGTACCTGCAATCGACCGTCGTCAAACTCGACCATATACTGTTGCAATGGCCTGACTCCGAAGGTGTACTTGATCTCATAGTCATGCATCTCACCATCTGGCCCTTCAGTGTTGACCATGAACTTGTCATCCTGACGGAAGAAGCGTGTTGTGATGCCGTGGCGCGTGAATTCAGCATCGTCAAAATCGCCGAGCACGGAATCATTCGTGGGAAGTTCCATCGCCCGATCGTGGTCAGAGCCTTGCCAGCTGCGCTGCTGATCTTGGTGGCAACGGATGCAGGAGTCGTGCCCAACATACTTTGGTCGGGCGTCCCTCGGATAGGCGACATACCAATCCGCGGCACACCACAGAGCCATTCCCGCCAGCAGGCAGCCGAGCACCAGTCCAGAAATCTGCCGGGCAGAAAGGAGAAAGATCATGGAGAAATTGATATTCAGAGTGTGCAATGCCGACGGGATCAGAAAAACCTATTGTAACCCAACTGAAAGAAAATCAATCCCTGCCCGTCCAGCGATCTCGTAGTTCGCGTTTACCTCGAAGCCAAAACCGATAACAATCGGGGCCACGAAAGGATCCAAGTAGACAACGCTCCGTATCAATGCCATGCCGCAAGATAACCGTTTTCGACATCAACCCTATCGGGCGACACCACCTGTAGCGCCCTACTATGTCGTGCATGAAGCCGAGGAGGCACTTCCTTCTTCGGCGGACTTCGACGAACGACTCGCCACGGCCTGCGTGCCAATGGCAAAAGTCAATCTGGCCGCCACGTATTTGGTGCATGGCACCTACACCGGGAATGATGTACTGGGGCTATTGACGGAGCTTCGCAGATTTTCGCCCTGGCTGAGCGAAAGAATCCGTCGAATGACTAAGGGGTTTATTGATGTCGTCGCTGGTGAAACAGGCAATTACACTTCCCAGTATGCGGCCACATTCCAAAAGGGCCTAACGGTTGGCACAGGCCGCACCACTGCTGTGCGACTCTTTCATTGGTCAAGTCAAAACAACCACATCGCTCGTGCAGATGGAGCTGTTCGATTGATTTGTGAATTGGCTCGTCTCGCTGAAGACTTGCCAACGGCAGATGAAAGCAGCGACCCATCCCGAGTAATGCTCTGGGGTCACAGTCATGGGGGCAATGTGTTGGCGATCCTAACGAATCTTCTCGCCGCGAACCAAGAGACACGAAATCAGTTCTTTGACGCGACTCGGACATTCTTTAGCCCTTGGTGGAGTGAAGAAACTGACCGGCCTGACTGGGAGCAGGCACGCCAGTTGCTCAATGACGCACAGCACCCACTCCGGCGATTGGCTCTCGACATCGTCACCTTTGGCACACCGATCCGCTATGGCTGGGACACTGCCGGCTACAGCAAGCTGCTACATTTTGTGAATCACCGCCCCACTCCGCAGCAGCCCGTTCATCGAACAGGATTCCCTCTGCACCTGCCGCGTTTTCTCAAAGCCAAAGAAGGCGATTACATTCATCAACTAGGTATCGCTGGCACGAATCTTATTCCAAATCCTTTGGCCGTGCGGACTTTGCTCGCTGATTTGCGACTCAAGAAGGTGCTTGAGCAGGGCCTTCAACCCGAGTGGAGACTCTCCCGCTGGATGCGGGGTCATAGGGTTCCCGATGAGGGCACGACGCTGTTGGTCGATTACCACGACGGTCATTGGTTTGCGCCTCACCACTTGGCTGGTCATGCTACTTACACTCGCAGCAAATGGTTGCCGTTCCACGTCACCCAGGTCGCCCGACAGTTTTATGCCGAGAAAAATTCTGATATGATAGTGAGATGACTTCCTTCATCCAAATTGACACCACAACCGCGTCTGAGGCAGAAGCCCAGCAGATTTCTCGGGGGCTCGTAGAGCAGCGCCTGGTCGCATGTGCCCACATCATCGGTCCGGTCAGTAGCATCTATCACTGGAAGGGCCAAGTGGAGGAAGATAAAGAGTGGCACTGCCTGTTCAAGACACGCGAGTCGTTATTCAACAAGGTCGCTGATGCGATACGGAAATCACACTCCTACAAGTGCCCCAAGATTATCGCTTTGCCTATAATCGAGGCAAGTGAAGATTACTTGGCGTGGATGAACAGTGAGTTGCTGAGTGACTTGTAAACCGAGAAGCGGAAACTAGATTTTAACCTTTTACTTCATACTTCCATCATCCTGCACGTAAATCTAATCTCTACTCAATTTCCCAGAGTGCGGAAATTATCGAAGTTGAATTGCCCAAACGCAAACTGAGGAAATAGCCCGTAGAGTCCACGTGTAAAATACTGGCCGATAAGTTCGTCGGTCGCTTGGATGCAGGTCTTTGGCAATACGATGATATCACTGTCGTTGAGCCAGATCTCGTCGGCGGGACCTGGGCGGCGGGCGTAGAGGGCACCCTTGATGTCGAGCATCGTTGCCATCAGACGCCAATCGTCGCCACGGCGGAAGACGACCACTTGCCGCAAGTTCGCGCCTGGATTCCAGCCCCCGGCCATCGCGATCGCACCCATCAGCGTCGTGGGGCTTTTGAGTTCGAACTGCCCAGGACGCGCGACCTCACCCAGTACGTAACAGTATCGGGGAGCCCTTTGCTGCAACACAGGGGTAACATCCACGCCGGGGATCGCTGCATCGTAGCGGGCATCGACTTCATTCTTAAGTTCTTCGAGTGTTAGGCCTTGAGCATAGATCACACCCAAGCCTGGCAGGTAGAGTTTTCCCGCAGGTGTTACCGTCAGTAAGAGTCGCAAACCTCCGACACCGTAGCGTGCGTCAACCGATTCGATCAAGTCTCGAAGCCGTGTATTGACCTCGATTGGAGTCACTGTGATCGCTGGCACCTTGTAATATTTCTTATAGCGCTCGTCGAGGTGCTCCCGCAAGCCGTCCACGGTCATCCGGGCTGCTCGTACCTGTCCCAACAGGGGAAGGCTGATCGTTCCATCGGGCTGGATAACGAGTTCGCGAGCGATCTGATCTCCCGACTTTCCCGACTCCGTCGCGTTGCCACCACTGTCAGCAGTCAAGGATTCGATGCGAATCCGATCTCCAACCTCTAGTTCATAGGGGTGCGAAGTTTCAATACGGGTCAAACGAAAGATGAAGGCGATTTGATCGTCGACGCGAATGCGGTACTCGGGAACATGTGGCGTCCGAGCATGGCCTACATATTCACCTTGAGCATAGGCCTGCCAATTGATATAGCCACGTGCTTTCCAATCGACTTCGCCACAGGGGACTCCAGAATTGGCACAACCCGTCGCTCCACACCCCGCGGTACTATCGACACCCCAAATGGGAAACGGTGCCGCCGGGTCAATGCACTGGGCATTGCACGGCTGTAACTGTGCCAGGCACGTAGAATCCATGCCTACTGCAATTGCAACAGTCGTCAGCAGCAACACGCGCGTGATGGGCGAATTTGTTTTCATAGAAGCGATGTTCTGGTTTGTAGTCCCGGCGTGATATTTAATAGCGGACGGCTTGCGTAGCAGGGCGGGCAGCGACTTGCGGGGCGGGGTGGGCAGCTACGTGGGGTGGTACATTGATCGGAGCGGACTGGGCGAATTGTTGGGGCGAGACCCACGCGACCTGGGCCGCCGGTCCGCGCCCATTTAGGGCAAGCTGTTCGGCATGCATGCGGCAATGACTGGCAACCGCCACGTGTCCCAACTCATCATGCACTCGAGCCAGATTTCTAAATACGACTGCATTGGGTTCCCGTAGGGCTACTTGATGGAGTAGTTGGCGGGCTTCGTCCAAATGCCCCGTCTCGGCCAAGAGTACACCTAACTCGTGCGCCGCCATGTAGTTCTGGTTGTGGGCCAACAGGGCTGCCTGCTGAAATGCAACGGCCCGACGCTTGGCCATGCGATGTTGTTCGGGTTCCATTTGGCCTAACTGGCTGTTGAGTTTTCCCAGGGTGTATAGTGTCATCGAACCCGCTGGCTCACCTGCCACGGCCAGTGCCAGCTTGATCTGAGCATAGCGGTTGTAGCGATCCAACATTTGCGAAGGGAGTATCCTTGCGAAGTCGGCTTCCTTCGCTAAGGGTGTTCGATGCGAGGCACAGATCACCTCTAGCACCATTTCTGCTTCAAGTTGCGTCCCGCGTGGTACAAAGTCTTCGGCTTCTTCTAAAGCTCGTAACCCCGCCGCCAAACTCTCGCTGCGGATTCGCGTCCCTTCACGCTTGTCTTTAGATTGAGAAACCAGCCGCAACACTTCGATCAGTTCCTGCCGGGCTGCATACGACGCTCCACGCTGTGCAAGGGCAAATGCGGCCCCAATCTTTTCGCGGGCCAGTTGGTCCATGCGAAAGTCTGTTTGTGCTCCTGTGGAAACCGCCAAGGTGTCTCGTGCGATCACATCCAATAAATGTCGCTCCTCCGGCGAAAGTTCCTCCCGCACCGGAGCAACAATTGCCATGGTCTGAGCAGCAGATGTGTTTTCAACACGCTTCACATCGAACTTGATGGGGCTCTTCGCTTCAACCAAGGGGGGAATATCAGAGACGCTTTCTTCTAGATTGCTAAGTTCCGGGCTTGCGATTGGAGTCAACAACGCCCCTAAGAACTGTTTAGGAGCGACCGCCTTTTCGATATGGTCTGGCGACCCAACAAACGGTGTCTGACCACTGCATACAATCGGAAGGCGTGTGAGATGAGTGTCAGACGCGAAACCCCATTCAGTTGAGTCAGTGCTAACCGGAGGTATACAGTTCTCAGCTACCGGCTGAGTTACAGCTTGCTTCCGCGCTTTAGCCGTGCAGTCACGCAGGAGCCTGACTATGTTCTCTTGTTGCTGCTGACCACATCCTGCCAGCAGCGCGCAGCTCATCCATAGAGACATGAAGTACAACGAACCCTGCCAAGTATGGCATTGGGGCTGTGAGCGTTTACCGAACTGCATCGGTTCAACCTTCCTTGGATGAACTTTCGTGGAGCGGCCATATTCTCGCAATCCTTGCGCATGGCCTGCTGAGTGAGATTCGGCTAGCACCTCGCTGGTAAACCAGAAAAACCGCTACCACCGGGCCATTGCCTGGGGGAGTCACCCCTACAGCCCTCACATTCCAACCACTCCCCACGCTAGCACCCGCTCCAACCCGCAAACCTTATCAGCCGTTCGTACTTTGATGATCCCCCTTCAGAACATCCGCATCTGATAACTCCCCGTCACCGGCAGCGCATGGAACCCCGCTGCGCGTAGATGTCCCACAAACTCGGCCGAACCATGCGTGCAGTAGATCTCTCCAGCCCCCACTCGCCTAGCCGTTTCTAATAGCTGACCGAAATCTGCGTGATCCGACAGCGGTAAGGCATGATCCACCCTATAGCGATACTTGGCTCCGGGGTCGGCCGCCCAACCCGTGACGGCGATACTCACCGGGTGCTTGATGCCCGCGATGCGAAAGTTCTTCATCCCTCGCGGCAAAGTCACGACGGCGTGGTCGTCACGCAGCTTTCCCTTGTATTCGGTCACGTCCCCCAGATCGACGCCACACTGCTGATATACCAGGCTCACCGCGTAAGTCATCGGATGTTGTTGCACTTTGATTCCGGCCAGCGTCAAGAGTCGTGTCACCTCTTGTGCTTTCCCTAAGGCGTAGGCGTGGATGACCGGTGTTTGCCCCGCCGCCAATGTCTCGCGAACTAGAGAAATTAGCTCCGAAACAACCTCTTCCCTTGGCGGCAATTGATACCTTGGCTTGCCAAAGGTGCATTCCATTACCAGAATGTCGGCTTCGGGCAATTCGGCCTCCGCACTCGTCGCAGAAGGCCCCAGTTTGAA
Source organism: Bythopirellula goksoeyrii (assembly GCF_008065115.1). Lineage (NCBI taxonomy): Bacteria > Pseudomonadati > Planctomycetota > Planctomycetia > Pirellulales > Lacipirellulaceae > Bythopirellula > Bythopirellula goksoeyrii. The sequence goes on from NZ_CP042913.1 coordinate 1,529,164, forward strand.
GTCACCGGTAAATAGAAGCCGTTTTTTACCATCGTCGGCCAGTAACATCGCTGATCCCAGGCAATGCCCCGCGGGATAGGGCGTCAGTTCGAGCGGACCAAACTGCATCGCCTCCCGATAGCGGATTTCCATCGTCCGCCGCTGGGCTCCCAGGCGATGCTGATACAGCCTCGCTGTGTCCGGAGTGCAGATCGCCAATTCATGCCGGGCCATGTGATCCGCATGGGCATGTGAGATAAATCCCACCTTCTGCCGCCTTGTCACATCGAGCGCAAGCCCCGCCTTCGTGAGAAAAACCCCGTTATTCCAATGAAACATGATGCCCAGTCAACTAGAGAGAGAAAAGGTTCTATCCCCTGATGATTTTGTCGTATTCACCATGTGGGCCGATCCAGAACCACACCAAGTCCTTCTCAGACTCCACTGCCAATGCTCGATAGTGGATGCCGACGCGTGCCGATCGTAATTGGCCAATTTTCTTGAATGAGAGAGACGGATGATTTGGATCGGACTTGAGGAGCCTAAAATTCTTGTCTCCTAATCTTTGCACATGTTTTGGAAACCGATGATATGTCTGCCAGAACTCAGAATCTGCAAAGTGTTTCATAACTCCCGCGTCTTACCTTCACGGTGAGCTCGCAGAGCAGCTTCTGCCAAATCATCCAAACGACCAGCAAGAGCATCGGCTTCAATTTGCTGATCCCACATTTCGCCATCGTATTGAGCGAACCAAGCACGAAATCGAGCGAGTTCGTCCGGCGAAAGTCCTGTGATGGCGTTTTCTAACTCATTTAGCGTCATGAACACCATTCTACGCTAGCGATTGTATCTCATCAAATGATGGTTTCTCCCGCTAGCAACGCCTGCATTTCACGCTGTTTTCAGTGATTTCTTTGAGCGACTCTGCCGTTTTTGCCGAAGATACGGACAACGCCCCGGCCACGCTTTCGCGCTGTCGGTCGCGTCCTTTTTGAAAGGGGGGGCCACCTTTCAACCGGGAATCGTCTGCCACCATGCGTGCAGCGCTTATCATCTTGCTCGTGAGCATCCTACCACTTTCGAGTGGTTGTAGCCTATTGCTGCCTGAAATCAGCGATCGGCCGGTGATTCACAACCCTTTTCCGCAACTCAGCAAGATCGCCGTCGCACCTTTCTTCAATCAAAGCGATGAACCCACGGTCGATGGCCGTGAGTTCGCGATTTCCTACTTCGCCGAACTCCAAAAGACCCCTGGTTTTGAAGTTGTGCCCGTTGGTGTCGTTGAGGAAGCCATCATCAACCATCGAGTCGATCTTTCGGGCCCCGGAGAAGCACGTCGCCTTGCAAAAATACTCGGAGTCGATGCCGTCGTGATTGGCTCCGTGACCGACTATTCGCCCTACTATCCACCACGCTGTGGGCTAAGGGTCGACTGGTACACGGCAAATCCTGGCTATCATGAGATTCCAGCGGGCTATGGACTGCCATGGAACACGCCTGAAGAAGAATACATTCCCGATTCACTAGCGTACGAAGCCAAGTTCGCCCAGGCCCGCGCTCAGATGGCCGACCTTGCCCCTGATTGCGACCAAAGCATCCAACCTCTGCCAAAGCCTCCCCAACAACAGGAAGATATGTTTGCGCCTCCGGTAAAAGAAACGCGTGCTACCGATCGAAGTGAATTGCGTCTGGTGCAAGCAGTCGAAGAATTACCACAAGGCATGCAATTCACGCCAGCAGATATCGAGTCCGCTACAACTGGTAGTAACTCATCAATGATTGTAGAAGATTCGATTGACACAATCGATACAACTCCCCTCACGTGCCCTCAAGGCGATTGCTTTACAGCACTGCCATCAGCAGGAGCAAGACGTCCTGCCTGCATGCCACACAATGGGCCCGTATTATCGCAAACAAGCTTGTATAGCGGCACCGATCCCGAAGTGACCGAGGCATTAAAAGGCTATGTTTACTTTAGGGAAGACGCGCGCTTCGGTGGTTGGCAAGCTTACATGCAGCGCAGCGACGACTTCGTCCGTTTTTGCTGTCATATGAACATCTCCGAAATGCTGTCAGCGCGCGGCGGAAGTCGCAAAACGCGGGTGGTGTTACGCTGGCCAGAACGCCGATAGAGGCTCAAAGGAAACTATTCTCGCCGGAATGATGTTTCCATGGGTTCGCCCGCAAGGATGTTTGAGGCAACTGACCCTGCCTCGGCAAGTACCCGCGTTAGTCCCTGCTGCCATGGACCGGCACTATGGAGGCAGAGCTCCCCCCCGCGCTGCCGCACGGAGAGATGCAACGATGAACGATGACGACATTAATGTATTAGCACTAGTTAAAGGCACCGAGCGTTACATCTTTTTGTATGACGACTCGCAACGCGCTGAGACTCTGCGCATGCTCGGACGCTATGCGTCGAATCCCGAACTGAGTTTCAGTTGGTACGATGCGGCTGTGCTGAGCCAAAAAGTGCGTCAGATGAGCGCTGCGAATTCAGGCTCGGTCGAAACCGCCAAACCTAAGAACCGCATTTCTTTGGTACAGCCCTCCGATTTTGAGGAATAGTTTAGCCGCAACCCGAAGGGGAGCGCAACGTTCGCGACTCCACCATGCAGCGCGCCATAGCCCGATTCCTGCAGCACCTCACCATCGAACGAGGCGCTTCTTCGCATACGATCAAGGGCTATCGCGAAGACCTCGCCGCATTCGCTGATTACTTCAGCGAAGAGGATGGCAGTTTTCCCGACCTCGGCGAGATCACGGCTGTCGAGCTGCGCGGGTTTCTTTCCGCGCTCCACGAAGCAGGTTACGCCAAGACCTCGATCGCGCGCAAACTCGCTTCGCTCCGTAGCCTCTATCGTTTCGGCCAGCGTGAAGGGTGGGCCAAGACGAACCCTGCCAAAGCACTCCGCAATCCTCGTAAGGCCCACAAGCTGCCGCATTTTCTCACAACCGACCAGATCGGTAAGCTGCTCGCTGCCCCCCAGGGCAAGTCGTTATCCTCGCTTCGAGATCGGGCGATCCTCGAAACCCTCTATTCGGCAGGACTGCGGGTAAGCGAGCTAGTCGATCTTAACGATGGCGACCTTGATTTCCCCCAAGGGATCGTCAAGGTACGCGGCAAAGGCCGCAAGGAACGCCTCGCCCCGCTCGGCTCCTACGCAACCAAGGCGATTCAGGTTTGGCAATCCGCGAGAAAACTTTCGCCAAAAGAAGCGACCGGTCGCCAGGCTCCCGTTTTCGTCAACCGTTTCGGCACGCGTCTTACTACACGAAGTGTCGGCCGAATGCTAGAAAAATATCTTCGCCAGACTGGCCTCGACCGTCGCACAAGCCCGCATACGCTTCGCCATAGTTTTGCCACGCATCTGTTGGACCGGGGCGCCGACATTCGCAGCGTGCAAGAACTCCTCGGCCACGCAAGTCTCGTCACCACGCAAATCTACACCCACGTAAGCACCAGCAATCTGCGCCAGGCTTACGAAAAAGCTCACCCTCGTGCTGGGTAGATTTGAGAAGCCGGTTGCAAATTCTCGCATTGAAAATCAATATGAGCAAGAAATACGTGCCAGATGTAGGTTCTGGCACTGCAACGTTCGATTCCAAGGTAGCTGCTGGTGGGTTAAATTGCCTCTGCCAGACGAGAAAGTCCCCGCCATCGGTGATGCCGTTCCCATCGGCATCGGCGCTATTGATAATGCTATATGCAGATTGCCATCTGCTTAAGTCATGTTGGTCGACGTCGCCGTCGCCGTCAAAATCAGCTGAAACTTCAGAAGCTGCTTCCACTACATGAAGCGTTTGGTCTACAGCGACATCAAATAAGTACTGAAAGATTCCACTGCTCCACCGAATCGCGACCATGTCCACTGTTTCGGAATTCGGACCAAGCCCAAAATGGGCCGTACTTTCATTTTGGCTGAGAAAACTACTGCCGCCGTCGATCTCCCAAACGAGTTGCGTAGTAGGATCGTATAGATCCGGCGTAACCGTAATCCACGTTCCGATTCCATCTCGGTTGGAAAGAGTTCCTTCGGGCTTGATTCTCAGGTAGTGGTTCTCATTGCCACCGTCATTCCGGTATAGAATCGGAGTGTCAAGATTGTTCACGACCACGACATCCAGATCGCCATCGTTGTCATAGTCAAGATGAGCAAGCCCGCGACCTTGTTGCGTATCGGTTATTCCTAGTGAATCAGAGACGTCCGTGAAAACCCCGTTTTCATTTCTCCAGAGAAATGTGCGGTCGTCGATCCAACCGCCGCCGTTGTAACCATTGGTGGCGATGAGATCCGAATCGCCGTCGTTGTCGTAGTCGAAGAAGCTTGTACCCCAAGACCAACGCGAGTCCCGGACGCCTGCTTCTAGAGTTACATCGGTGAAGGTGCGATCGCCCTCGTTACGATAGAGTCGATTGAAACCACCAAAGGGACCGGGAAACTCAGGTGCATTGGTAATGTTGGTAATAAACCAATCAAGATCTCCGTCGCCGTCGTAGTCAGCAAATGTTGTCCCCATTCCGTTGTGATCCGTACCCACTCCGGCTGGCAGGGTACCATCGGTGTAAGTCCCGTCACCGTTATTCCAGAAGAGTTGGCTCGTCTCAAAATCTGCAGCAAAGGTCAAATCCAGGTGACCATCGCGATCGAGGTCAACAAATCGTGGAGCAAATCGATAGGTCTTTGCATTACGATAAACATCGATTCCCGCAGCAGAGGTGACATCCTCGAATTGACCCGGTTGCGACGCGCCCAGGTTGCGCAAAAGTCGAGACTGGCTGTTAGCGACCGGGTTGTTCCAGTCGCCGGTTACAAGATCAAGATATCCGTCGTTGTCAAAATCACCAAAGCTGGCACCTTGGCCCTGACGCACGGTTCCGTTGGCCAATGCTGCGACAGACCCAATCCCCGCATCCGTAAAAAATCCCGCACCATCGTTTAGATAAAGATAGTTGCGGGTATCGTTGGTAGTGGTCATGTAGAGATCGAGATCACCGTCGTTGTCGATGTCTCCTGACACGACACCGTTGGTCAAAGTCGCTGTGCTGAAGCCAGCTGTACCGGTCCGCGGTTCAAACGTGCCGTCCCCAAGATTGCGATAAAAGATGTCGGTGGCATTGAGCCTCGTAAACAGCAGATCGGTTCGACCATCGCCGTCAAAATCACCGGCAGCCACCCCACCAGTCATGAAGAAGGTTCCGGGTAGACCTTGGATTGATGCGGGAGTCGCTTGAAGGTGGTTGATCCCTGCGGTGGCGGTAACATCTGTAAATACAACGGCACCAGCATCTAATGGGAAATACGAAACCAGCCACGCCAAGATGACCAAGTGTTCAAAGCTTTTCGAGAACACGCGACACTCACAAAAAAAGCCGCTTGCCCGCTCCATTGGAAAGGGCAAACGGCACTGAGGGAAGCAATGATTACCTACGACGCATTCCGACCAGAGCCAAGCTGGCCAAGCCCAAGAGTGCTACTGATGCGGGTTCGGGAACGCCTTCAACATTGAAGTTGACATCGTCCACGAAGACTTGTTGATTCAGCGCGCCGCCAAAACTCTGGATGGCGTAGACCACACGGGCTGTATTAGCGCCAGCAGGTACAGACGAACTTACGATAAATTCCTCATAACCGGCACCCACTGGGGACGTGGTCAGATTGGGAGTTCGACTAATTTCAACGTCCGCAACCGAGTCACGCCATTCAATGCGGATTTCAGATCCGCCTGCCGCGCCGACAAGCTTGTGCCATCCACTAAACCAGGCCATCGCGCCCGCGGATCCAAAGCCGAATCTTGCATCCTGGAATGCGCCGGCAAACAGGTTGGCATCAGCGCCAATGTTCGTCTCAAGCGACTGGGCGCCGGTGCGCGGCATATTCGTAGTGAAATCAGCCGTAGAAGATCCACCAGCATTGAAGCCTTCCCAGGTTCCCACAAATGGGGGACCGTCGAAAGTGAGAGTCCCTTCAAAGCTAGGATCCGCAAGTAGATTTGGATTGTCGAGGTGGACCGCCATTGCTGGCGAACAAAAGACGGCAACTGCCGCCACTGCAAGACTGATCTTAAGACACTTCATGAGCGTTTCCCTCCAAAAAAATGAAACTAAAGCGAACCGATTACCTGAATGGTAATAACCCAGTTCACGCCAATCGTCGGGGCAAAATGTAAGAGTTACGACGAAGAGATAAATTGTATTTTAACCTAACCACCCGCAAAATTGATATCCTCGGGCCCCAAAAAAAGACAAAATCGAGAATATCCCTTTGTAACGTTGTTTCAGGCCCTACGCTTAACCCACTGAATCGCCAGCGGCCGCAGCTTTATGGGTGAGCAGGCAACAACCCGGCACACGTTGTGCCAACTGCGTGCCGCTAGGCGATCATTATTACCAACGCCCATGGATTGCAATCCATGGGCGTATCGCCACTACCCTTTCAACCCGTACAACTCCACACCGTTTCCAGAATCCCCCGCGCTCACTTTTGTTGACTCCCCCACAGCTGCAACGTACATATTTAACGACAGCCTATGGTGAAATCTCCCCGCCGGTAACTGCCCGTTTGTTTCTCCCCAACAGCAGGCCACCGTTTCACAGGAAGGCCGCTCGCCCAACTCGGCAAGTGGCACTCCGCATTGGTTGAAACACCAAGGTAAACACACGAGGGGAGATTTCCTGCCATGACCCATGGTTCTTTGTTGTTGGTAGATGACGATCGTCAGGTTCTTGAGTCGATGGCCGACTGGCTTCGCGACCAGGGGCTTCAACTAGACACTGCCACAGGCTATGCCAACGCCCTGCAATTGCTTCAGCGTAAGCAGTACGATCTACTTCTGGTCGATGTGCGACTCCAGGATGGCGACGGCTTCGACCTGTTGGAGCAAGTCCGTCGCAGCTATCCGCATACCCATGTCGTATTGATGACCGGCTACGGGAACGCCGACTCCGCCGTAGAAGCTCTCCGCGCAGGGGCCTTCGACTATCTGACCAAGCCATTGATCGACGACGAACTGATGATGACCCTGCAGCGTGCTTTCGATCAACGCCGTGTTGTTGAAGAAAACAATCAGCTTCGCAAGCAACTCGACAAGCATCACGCTATGGACAGCATCGTCGGACAGGATCCGCGGATGCTCCGCGTGTTCGATATGGTTTCGAGTGTGGCCGACACCAAAGCGACTGTGTTGATCACCGGCGAGAGCGGCACCGGCAAGTCGATGATCGCTCGCACGATCCACCGCCAAAGCAGCCGCGCTGGCAAGCCCTTCATCGAAGTCGCCTGCGGTGCCCTCCCAGAGAATCTCTTGGAGAGCGAACTCTTCGGCCACGTTGCCGGTTCGTTTACCGGAGCCACCGGCGATAAGGTCGGCAAGTTTATGCAAGCCAACGGCGGCACAATTTTCCTCGACGAGATCGGCACATCCAGTCCAGCCATGCAGGTGAAGTTGCTGCGTGTGTTGCAGGAATTGGAATTCGAACAAGTCGGTGGAGCGAAAACATTCAAGGTCGATGTCCGCGTCATTCTGGCTACCAATGAAGATCTCTCGGAGGCCGTTGCCGAGGGACGCTTCCGCCAAGATTTGTACTACCGCATCAATGTCATCAATGTGGAACTTCCCGCACTACGCCAACGTCATAGCGACGTTCCCCTACTCGCCCAGACATTCCTGGCCGAGCTCCGCGAGGATACTAACCGCGAAGTCCGCGCTTTCAGCGACGAAGCCCTGCTTGCCTTGGAGGCGTATCCCTGGCCGGGCAATATTCGCGAGTTGCAAAACGTCGTCGAACGGGCAGTGCTGTTGGGCAAAGGCGAAGTGATCACGGTGGGTGATCTCCCCCGCGAAATCGCCGGCGGTCCGACGCTCAGCATATCCCGTGCCGGCTCGCGCACTCTCAAGGAAGCCCTCGAAGAACCTGAGCGTCAGATCATCCTCGATGTGCTAGAATCGAACAACTGGAATCGTAATGCAACGGCTGATTCCCTGGGGGTCAACCGTACGACGCTCTACAAAAAGATGAAAAAACTAGGCCTAGAAGACGGCAAATACGCCATCAACTAGTCCCAATCAATGAAATTTCGCAAAACGCCCAGGGATTGCAATCCCTGGGCGTTTTCTAGTGACATGCTTTCTCATGCAATCACAGCAATGAATCGAATCCAAAAACTTTCCACAATTTTGTTGCCTCGCATGTAGCGAGCTATTACATTGCAGAAAGTGCGGTCGGTGATAAACGGCGTTTGATTCATCATCGATTTCGGGGAGACCTCCAGCTGTGAATTGCCGGCCGCACCCCTTTCTTTATGCTCTGCTGCTTCGCACTTACTTGCAGGCGAGTTCAAACCGATCAAGGTTCATCACCTTGTCCCAGGCAGCAACGAAATCGTCGACGAATTTTTTCTCGGCATCGCTACTCCCGTAGACTTCTGCCAAGGCGCGTAGTTGAGCGTTGGAACCAAACACCAAGTCAACTCGTGTGCCGGTCCACTTCTGCTCACCAGACTTGCAGCAGGTTCCTTCAAACGACTCTGCCTCTTTCGAAGTGGGCTTCCACTGTGTGCCCATGTCGAGCAGATTCACAAAGAAATCATTCGAGAGAGTCTCTGCTCGCTTGGTAAATACGCCGTGACCCGATTGGTCGGCATTGGTGCCAAGCATTCGCATGCCGCCGATAAGCACCGTCATTTCAGGAGCAGTAAGTGTCAACAATTGTGCTTTATCGACCAATAGTGCTTCTGCCGAGACACTGTACTTGCCCTTCAGATAATTGCGAAATCCATCGGCGATCGGTTCGAGAACTTCAAAGTTCTCAATATCCGTCTGCTCCGCGGAGGCGTCCATTCTGCCCGGCGTAAAGGGAACCGTCACTTCATGTCCGGCATTCATTGCCGCTTTCTCGATAGCGGCGCAACCCCCTAGCACGATCAAATCAGCCAGCGATACTTTCTTACCACCGGAGGCGCCACCGTTGAACTCACTTTGAATTCCTTCCAAGCTCTTGAGCACTTTGGCCAGCTGAGCAGGCTGATTGACCTGCCAATCTTTCTGCGGCGCGAGGCGAATCCGCGCCCCGTTTGCGCCGCCCCGCTTGTCGCTGCCGCGAAACGTCGATGCAGATGCCCAAGCAGTCGAAACCAACTCGGAGACACTCAGGCCGGAAGCTAGAATCTTGTCTTTCAAAGTGGCAATGTCCTTCTCATCGACAAGAGGGTGGTCCACTTCGGGGATCGGATCCTGCCAGATGAGTTCTTCCTCGGGAACCTCCGGGCCAAGATACCTCGCTCGCGGACCCATGTCGCGGTGTAACAACTTGAACCACGCTCGGGCAAATGCATCGGCGAGTTGGTCTGGATTTTCAAGAAACCGCCGCGATATTTTTTCGTACGCAGGGTCCATTCGTAGCGCCAGGTCCGTAGTCAACATGCTCGGTCGATGCTTTTTCGAAGAATCGAACGCATCCGGGACGGTTTCCCCGGCATCTTTCGCAACCCATTGATGTGCACCGGCTGGGCTCTTGGTCAGCTCCCATTCGTAGCCGAACAGGTTTTCCAGAAAGCCATTGCTCCACTTCGTGGGAGTCGTGGTCCAAGTCACTTCCAAGCCGCTGGTGATCGTGTCTCCCCCCTTCCCCGTGCCGAAACTACTCTTCCAGCCCAAGCCTTGTTCCTCGAAACCGGCCGCTTCCGGCTCGGCTCCCACGTTCGCCGCATCGCCGGCGCCGTGAGTCTTGCCAAAGGAATGGCCGCCCACGATCAGCGCGACGGTTTCCTCATCGTTCATAGCCATGCGGCCGAAGGTTTCACGAATATCAACCGCTGCCGCGACCGGGTCTGGATTGCCATCCGGTCCTTCAGGGTTCACGTAGATCAGTCCCATTTGCACCGCAGCCAGCGGGTTCTCCAGGTTGCGGCTGTGCTCGTCTCCGTCCGCGTCGTCCTCTGACACGAGAACTCCGTTTTCCTTGCCGACCCCCTCTGAACCATGATGGTACCGAACGTCGCCACCCAGCCAGGTAGTCTCGGCCCCCCAATACACATCCAGGTCTGGTTCCCACACGTCCTCCCGGCCGCCGGCAAAGCCAAACGTCTTGAATCCCATCGACTCCAAAGCCACGTTTCCTGTCAAAATCAGCAGGTCGGCCCAAGAAATCTTGCGGCCATACTTCTGCTTGATCGGCCAAAGCAACCGGCGGGCCTTGTCCAGGCTGACGTTGTCGGGCCAACTATTGAGCGGCGCGAAACGCTGCTGACCCCGGCCTCCGCCACCGCGGCCATCTCCGGTGCGATAGGTTCCCGCGCTATGCCAAGCCATGCGAATGAACAACGGACCATAGTGCCCAAAGTCTGCTGGCCACCAGTCCTGAGAATCGGTCATCAGTGCCGTGAGATCTTTCTTCACGGCCGCCAGATCCAAAGAATTGAATTCTTCAGCGTAGTTGAAATCCTCGCCCATTGGATCAGACTTCGCAGAATGTTGACTCAGTAACTCAAGTTTAAGCTCATTGGGCCACCAATCGCGATTGGTCGTGCCGCCGCCGGCGGTATGTTTCATGCGCAGTATAGGTTGGGTAGACATTTTTAGTTCTCCTGGGGTTTGGACCACTAGTTTACCCGCTTCGCTCCGCCTCGACAATGAACCGAAAATCCGCCAAACCACTTTCCGGACCCAATCGACTGAGAGGGACGTAACTCCTTTAGTCAAAAATACGCTTGTTGTGGGTTGCCAACAGGGATGCGGTCAATTTGAAATCAGTGACTGAAAGACTCAACGGAATGACTGGCGTAGAATGGAGGCTTAGCTCATATTACTCGGTGTTTTCTTTCAATCTCGGAACGAATAGTCTCCTGAATCGGAATGGGCCGAGTCCATCAGCCGCTCTAGACGAGCTACGACTTCCGGATGCTCATCTGCGAGGTCATGCTCTTCGGATAGATCACTGCGAAGGTCGTAGAGTTCGATCGGTTTCCGCGATTGCTTCATGCCAAGTTGTACACCCTTCCAGTCGCCAGATCGGATCGCACGCTTTCCTCCTTCTTTGAAGAACTCCCAATAGAGGAAATCGTGTTGCGCTTGTTCACCCTGTCCCGTGAGCATCGGTACGAGAGAGATGCCATCGATATCACTCGGCGTCTCAGAACCTGCCAATTCAGCAAACGTTGGCAACCAGTCCTGAAAGGCACTGACAGTGTCTTCTACATGACCAGGCGAGATTTGCCCCGGCCACGCGACAATAGTTGGCACACGAATGCCACCCTCATAGAGATCGCGTTTGATTCCCCGCAGCGGACCAGACGAATGGAAGTAAGCCGGGTCGTTACCTCCCTCAGCATGCGGGCCGTTGTCACTGCTGAAGACGACGATCGTGTTCTCTTCAACGCCAAGGAGCTCAAGCAACTCTCGTACCTGTCCGACCGTCTCATCGAGCCGAGTGATCATCGACGCGGTCCCCTTCTGGGAATCGGGCCAGTCGCGGTCCGCATATTGACCAAAGTCGGGCGTTTCCTGCCCGCGCGAGCCGGCTTCATTGTTGGCGTGAGGCAATGTCACCGCCAAGTAGAGAAAAAATGGTTTTCTGTGGTTCAACCTAAGCCACGCGTGCGCTTCCTCTGCGATGCGGTCGTGCGAATAGTCAACCTTCTCACTTGCCACGCCAGCACCGCTGGGCCGGGCCGCGGGCACAAAGTTTCGCAGAGTGACTCGCTCACCATTTCGAAACAGGAACTCAGGGAAATAATTGTGGGCGTGCGACTGATCTAAGTACCCGAACGTGTAGTCAAAGCCCTGTTGGTTTGGAAACCCAGCGTTGTGCTGATCTCCGAGTCCCCACTTGCCGATCAATGCCGTCGCATATCCCTGCTCTTGAAGCAATTCGGCGATGGTAACCTCGTCGTCAGGCAGCGGTTTGTTGCTTGTAGGGCTTACGTTGCGGTTATCCCGAATCGGAACATGGCCCGAATGTTTGCCAGTCATCAACACACATCGCGAAGGGGCGCAGACAGTCGAACCAGCGTAATGCTGTGTGAGCTTCATCCCATCGGCAGCCATCTTATCGAGGTGGGGCGTTGCGATCTGCTTCTGACCGAAGCAACCGAGATCACCGTATCCGAGGTCGTCAGCAAGGATGAAGACGATGTTCGGCTGCTGAGCAGCGACTCCATCGTCCACTTGGAGAGAGAACAAAGTGACGAGAAGTAGCCCCAAAAATGCGGCGCGAGCCATAAGATATTTCCTTCACAAGCGGGTAATGAGGTGGAAGATAAAGAACTGCATTATAGGGTGATTTATTCGAAACGATAAGAATACTTGCGGGATCCTCACGCGAGCCGAGGGGCTTGTCTCCAAGGTTTTCTTCCCCTCGGTTTCAAGCGTAGAGGTACTTCCCGGGGGGACAAGCCTCCCGGCTCGCAGTACTCCTTTGCAGCAATCCGACACTTAAGTCCCCATTCGACGAACTCTTCGGTGCTTGCCGAGTGGCTGCGTTGCCAGATACAGCACCTTCACAAGTCTCCCTGAATGGGTGCGACACTCGCCCCAGAAGAGCTTCCACGTGTTTTGAACCCTTCTTCATTCAGGGAGCGAGTGATATCATTAGGGCATCCATGACCATTCATACCTCCATCCTCTTAGCGGAAATATCCTCTCGTGTCCCTCCGCAATTTACTTTTGTTCGTTTTCATCGTGTTGCTATCGTACGTGTGCTACGTTCGCGCTGAACAGAATCCTTATGCCCGCTATATCGCGGCAAGCTACTCCGTGATCGACCGTTGGTCGTTAGTTTCCCCCCCCGATCAAGAACTCTTCGATGGAGCCATGGATGGCATGATCGAAGTTCTGCACAAACGGGGCGACGAACACTCGATGTTCGTTGACCCGCAAGAGCGTGATACATTCCAGGAAGACTTGATTCAGGAATTCGGCGGCATTGGCGTTCGAATTCTCGAGCTAGGCGATCCTCCGCAGTTGACGGTCGTCGGTCCCCCGGAACCAGGCACTCCCGCGTTTAGTGCCGACATCCGCGCCGGCGACCGCATCGTAGCGATCGATGGCCAACCAACGGCTGAGATGGAGATGCGAGATGCCTTGCGATTGGTGCGGGGTGAGGTCGGTACGCCGGTTACTCTCACCGTCATCCATCCTGAGGAAAAGGATGAGACCGATGTCAAAATCGTGCGGGCAGTAATCAATGTGGAATCGATTTACGGCGACCTTCGTGGCGAAGGTAATAAGTGGCAGTTTCTCCTGGGCGCTGACGATCGCATCGGTTATGTGCGGATTACCAAGTTTGGTGACAAGACTCTCGACGAGTTTACGGATGTGTTGGCTGAATTGAATTCCGCCGGGATTCAAGGCTTGATTCTTGATGTCCGCGACAACTACGGTGGCACGCTTGAGGCGGCAGTCGGCATCAGCGATTTGTTTCTCCGCGCCGGCCAGCCGATCGTCACTACCCGTGATCGCGAAGAAGAAATACGCGATCGATTTGTTTCTACTGGTCGGGGTGGTTATCTCGATATCCCTATTGCTGTGTTGATCAATCACAATAGCGCCAGCGCCAGCGAGATTCTCGCCGCTTGTCTGCAGGACTACCACCGGGCCGTGATCATTGGCCAGCGTTCTTATGGCAAAGGGACCGTTCAACGCATTATGCAGATCGAATCGGGACGCAGTTTGCTGAAACTCACTTCTGCGACTTACTGGCGACCGAGCGGGAAGAATATCCATCGTATGGCGGAAGCCAAGGAATCCGATTCCTGGGGGGTGAAGCCGACCACAGGTTTTGAGATAGAAATGGATGACGATGAATATCTGCTCTGGCGCAAATATCGCTATCGCCGAGACCTGCTCGGAGAGCAGACGGATGGCCCTCTCGCCGAGGAGCTTGATTCTCAGAACGGTGGAATACCGAATGATTTTCGGGATGAAGCTCTCGATTTGGCTATCGAATATCTCCAGTCGCAAATGGGGAAGTAGATATTTCCTAGGCCGTACAGATTCTTCCCGGTTACAGCTAGATTGAAATATCTTCCTCTTTGCAGGGATTACACGGCGGTTCCCTCTTTGCTAGCAGAACGCTCTAAGTGCTTACTCCAATAGAGTTTATCGTTGTTCAGTCCCTGCTCTCGCGACTTCAAACGAGTTTTGGCATGGAGTCTGCACTAGAGAGTCCCAAGAAAGGTGATGGAAGGCGTCAAAACCGACCTCACCGGGCGAACGTGTTCCGCCACAAGGCCGAAGGGATTTACGGCTTGTACAGCACATCGCTTCTTTTCAGCTACTCTCGTTTCAATCATCAATATGGGCAAATCTTGCCCACAAGGGGAAAAGGAATTGCAATGGTTGCTCCAAGGAAGATTCGTCGCGTTTTTTGCACAGTAGTACGGGTACCAAATGCCGACGAAAGCTGCATGGTTTCAGAAAATCGAATTCAACATCGTCCCAGCGACCGCCTGCCGTGGTCGGATCCCACCATCGCCCGTCTGGTGGCCAACTTGCAGGATGAAGTGCGCGGCGAACGTCGAAGTGCCAAGATTGAAAGGCGCACGGCCAACTGGCAGACGGAAGACTCTGCAATAGCTGAGATGGAACCTCCTACTCCGGAACTCGATACCGATTTCGATTGGTACGATCAGCCGCGCTGGAATTGGCCAGATCAATCCTAAATATCCGTTCTATCTTTACCTCTGTCTCGAGTGAAAGGAATCGACATGCTCACCTACCTTGGTTGTTGTCTTGCCGTGTTCGCTGCTCGACGCATGGGGCCTCGCAAAGGAGATTGGTTCAAGCGTCTGCGTAGATCACGCTGCGTAGCTCGGCCACGACAAAGAACGAACCCGTGACGCAAATCAGATCGTCTCGACGAACTCCTTTTCGAGCGATTTGCCACGCTGCTTTCGAGTCAGGGTTTTCGACGACTTCCCTTTCGCTCACCTTTTGAGATTCAATTTCTGCTCGGACGATCTTTCCTAGTTTCTCGGTGGCTACGGCGCGCGGATTGTCGTGATACTGGGTGACGATTACACGCTCGAAATGAGGAACCAATACCCGGACGATTCCACGCACGTCTTTGTCGCGGGTTGCCGCCAGAAGCAGGACCCGATGAGAACAAGAAAAGCTCGTGGCAAGAACTTCGACCAATGCTTCAACGGCCGCCACATTGTGCGCCACATCGAGCACCACGGCAGGACGACGACAAATGAGTTCGATCCGACCCGGGAGTGTAAGCTTGGAAAATGTATCGCAGATGGCATCGCTTGTTATCCGCCAGCCCTGTTTGCGGAGTTGACTGGCCGTTGCAATTGCAAGTGCAGCGTTGGCCGCTTGATGCTCGCCCAACATCCGTAAGGGAATATCGGTGATCTGCACATCTTCGCTCCCCATGTCTCCTTCAAAATCGAGACTGCCTAGCCGGTCCTGTTTCTCCAACTTCAAGGGAGGACGGTAAGTATAGTGAAATTCTCGACCAGCCTCGATCATCCGAGAGCCATGCTGCTGGGCGATCTCAGAAATAACATTTCGTGGCCCCGTTTCGAGCGGCCCGCACAAGAGCGGCACTCCGGGCTTTATAATTCCAGCCTTCTCACGGGCGATCTCTTCGACGGTTGAGCCGAGCTGCTTCGTGTGATCGAGACTGATACTGGTAATCACTGTGACGGTCGACTGACAAACATTAGTCGAGTCGAGTCGCCCCCCCAATCCGACTTCCAGGACGGTAATGTCAACCTTCTGCTGGGAAAAATGCATTAGGGCGATGGCCGTGACTAACTCGAAGTAGGTCGGGCCCAGTGACCCATCGGCGACCGCTTCGCGGTCCATTTCCTCGACGACCGGTCGGAGCCTATCGACTAACGCAACAAGTTGATCGCCTGGACAGGGGACAGAGTCTACTTGAAAGCGTTCTTCAATCGACTCCAGGTGCGGAGAACTAAACAGCCCCGTCCGGTAACCGGCTGCTTGAAGCACTCCAGCAATCATCGCCGATGTGGAACCTTTTCCCTTGGTGCCCGCAACATGTACGATCGGCATGCCCGCATCCGGGTTCCCCAAACGTGTGAGCAATGTACGCATGCGATCGAGCTTCATGTGGCGTTTGCCATAGGGCAAGACGGCAGTACGCTCGTAGTTGATGCGGCCCAAGAGAAATTCGCTCGCCTGCTGGTGCGGACAGGGAGCGGAGGCAGTTTCAGCAGGGGAAGAAAGTGTCATGCAAATACTGGCGGGCGAGAGGTCAGTAGATTCCAAACCGAGAAATACTACTCGAATCTTAGTCGATTTGTGATTTCAGCAAAACGTCTACCCCTACACCAGCCCCATTAGTGACTTCAAGCCGATTGGCTCACGACAAGTAAACGGCTCCCCGTACGGACGTCCAATCGACTTACCCCAAAATGCCGCTTCATCGCGAAGTTGGTCTAGGAACGCGGGTGGCTCGGTGGGGCGGCCCGTAATGAATTGGCTCTCATAGGCACGGATGGCGGCGATCTTTTGGTCCCATTCGGCGGTGATGTCCAGGACAAACGCTGGTTGAGGTACCATTTTTAGATGCACGCAGTAGTAATTGAAGATTCGTTCAGGATGGAAAGGATCGCCCGCAAGTTCGCTCTTGGTGAGCTTTGACCAAAACCGGGCCGCTTCGACTAACTGTGTGGCGGCCAAATGATCGGGATGGGCGTCGACCCAGTACGGAGCGAACAGCCACCGAGGCCTTGTGCGGCGAAAGACTTCGGCCAACTTGGCTCGATTTTCCAGTGTGTCTTCAAGAGAGCGATTAGGCAGTCCCAGATTCTCGCGCCAGGTGAGCCCCAGAATCTTTGATGCTGCCGCTGTTTCCCTCGCACGAATCTGTACCGACCCATGCGGCGTTGGCTCGCCGTTGGTAAGGTCAAGTACTCCGACCTTCCTACCTTCGGCGATAAACTTGACGATAGCGCCCCCCATGCCAAGTTCGGCGTCATCGGGATGCGGTGCGACTACGAGGAGGTCAAGCATAGATGTTCTCTGCCGATAAGGTGATTCTGGAGTTGTCTAGTTCCGACCGTTGTGCGACAAGTTCAGTTTGCCGAACTTCTATGATATTGTTTCCGAATTCGGAATTGTAGTCACCCTCACGGCTGTAATTAGAAAGTTATTACTTTGAATTCGTACGAAGAAACCTACGACTTGGTTACATCACACGTCCGCGAAGCGGCTATATTGGAGAGCATTCAGGAATTGCTCGAATGGGACGAGCGCACCAAGATGCCGGCCGCTGGAGGGAATTACCGGGCCGATCAGGCCGCCTATGTAGCTGGGCTTGAGCATCGCAAGCAAACGGACCCTCGGCTTGGTGAATGGCTGACAGAATTGGCTGAGAGTCCACTTGCTGCCGATCAGTCCGGCGACACTGGCACCGTAATTCGACATCTCCGGCGCGAATACGATAAACAGACGAGAAAGCCACAGAAACTCGTCGAAGAACTCACCCGCGCAGCTGTCGAAGGGCAGCAAATTTGGGCCGCAGCCCGCAAGGCGAATAACTTTGCGGCTTTTCAACCGATTCTCGAAAAGATGGTTGACCTGAAGAAGCAAGAAGCCGCAGCCCTCGGTTTTGAAACCACGCCTTACGATCCCCTGCTGGATGACTATGAGCCAGGTGAGTCGACGGAAAACATCGCCCACGTGCTGTCCAATTTGCGGGATGCCTTGGTGCCGTTGGTGCAAGCCATCGCCGAGAGCGGGCAGCGCCCCGACGTGAGTATTCTAGAACGCACCTATCCGGCTGACGCGCAAGAGTCATTCGGCAAACAAGCTGCGGCTGCAATTTGTTTTGATTTCACTGCTGGTCGCCTCGACTCGACGGATCATCCCTTCTGCTGCATGCTTGGCCCGAACGATGTGCGACTGACCACTCGCTATGATGAACACTGGTTTTCCGATTGCTTTTTCAGCATTCTCCACGAGGCGGGGCACGGAATTTATGACCAGGGATTGCCAGCCGAGCACTATGGTCTGCCCACCGGTGAGTATGTGTCGCTGGGCATTCATGAATCGCAATCTCGATTGTGGGAAAACCAGGTAGGACGCAGCCGTGCCTTTTGGGAGCATTTTTTTCCGTCCGCCCAACAGGCATTTCCACAGGCGTTGGGCGATGTCACCAGAGAGGCTTTCTACGGTGCGATCAACGACGTGCGTCCGTCACTGATTCGCGTCGAGGCCGACGAAGTCACCTACAATCTGCATATTCTCATTCGCTTCGAATTGGAGAAGGCCTTATTGGAAGATCAGCTCAGCGTGGCAGATTTGCCCGGTGCTTGGGACGAGAAATACATGCACTATCTTGGGGTCGCTTCCCCCACCGCAGATGATGGAGTTCTTCAAGACGTGCATTGGAGCGCGGGCTTGTTCGGCTATTTCCCCACCTACGCTCTAGGCAACCTTTACTCTGCCCAGTTCTTCGGTCAAGCACAAGAAGACCTCGGCGATCTCGACGCCCAATTCCGCCGCGGCGAATTTAGCAATTTGCGCGAATGGCTCCGCGAGAAAATCCACCGTCATGGCAAGCGCTACTCTGCTGCTGAACTTGCGGAGCGAATCACCGGCAAGCCACTCTCGCATCAGGCACTTATCCAGCAGCTCTCGGTAAAATACGGAGAATTGTACGGACTGTGAAAACCTCCGTGCTTCTCACTGATTACGGCAGCACGTTGTCTGCCTAATTCGGGACATTATGTTCACTTTCCGGGTCCATGATCACCGGCTGAATGATGCGAGGGCCAAGTTCTGCGGGCAATTCTCCTGGGACATTAACTTCATTTGACGACATCACCGGAGTCGAAACGTCCGCTCGAACATTCCCGACGGGAATTGGGGCAGCAATTAATTCCAAGTCAAGATTTGTTGAGGAAGCCACAGTAGTTGTATCAGTGACAGGCGTTTCTGGGTCTTCCTCCTGATTGTGAGGACTCGTCGGATCCATAATCACCGGCTGAATCAGGCGTGTAGGGAGTTCATCCAAGATGCTCTCCAACTCATACCCGAGTGATTCAAACGCCGAGTCCAATGCGGCTACCTCGTAGGGAATGCGTGGCCGCACGGTGGTGAATGAAAGGGCAGTTACTGGTGTTTCCTCGATCGCTTCAGTTTCCTCGATATCGAAACTGTGCACGATCTGGGCTGGAATCGTTGAAGTCTCTACTTCATCGAGATAGTAGTGGCATGCTACCCGGACAGTGGAAGTGCTCTCTGCGTCGCCTCTTGAGCTTGAATCGCTGTCGTCGAACACGGGACCAAAAAGTGGCAACATCACTCCTGGAGCGATGCGGCTTTCCAAACGCTCAGGAGCCACTATTCGCCTTGGGTAGAGCAAATTGCTTTGTGAGTTCTTTTCGCACGGGCGGTCAACCAGCCATTTTCGTTTTCGATTCATGGGTACTTCTATGCAACTTGGCCCGGCTTATGCTCAGCGGTACTATTCAACTCAATCTGACCTGAGTAACGCGGATTATTTAGTCGCAGTCTTGGAGGCCAACGATTCTTGTCGGCTACCAGGCGAAAGGTTCTCTTGCTAGTCAACTCCTGTCTGTTTGCCCCAATTGTCCCTATCGACCGATTTAACCTGGCCGGTAAACCCACGTAGCGGTTGATCCGATTGAATCGATCGTGCGTCTTCTTGGGGTTGTTTGTAAAAAATGGTGACCATAATCGAGTGAAGTCTTGTCTTCGGTTTCCCCGAGAACGGCCATCTCGAGGACAGGCTCCTCCAGCAGTTCGCTGGCTGAACATGCTTCAAGGCTCGTCTCTTCTGAGCTCTCTTGGCATCGCTACGCGAGCGAGTACTGGCATGGTCTTGTCCTTGCCCCACAACTCGCCGCCACGTCGTAGACCCTCTGTGTCGGGCGGAGCACGGCACATCCGGGCGTGATACCCCTGCTCTCACTCTATTGGTGACATCTCACCTTTTCAGGGAAATCGCTGATTGACACTGCAAAAATAGGGGATTTTTATCTTTGCTAGCAGTTTTCATCACCTCTTTGGTGAATAGACGGACAGAGGTGTGAATCACCCAATAGTCCCATAAGTGCTTAGCTGACAGCAGCTTGCGCCACTCAGAATGGGTGCCTCAGTTCTTGGCACACAAATCGCAAAGGAAACATTGTCGCTCAACGCTTGCGCTGAGCGAGGCTGCCGTCCTAGATGGCTGCCGACGCTATTGGCTTGGCGCCAATGGCATAAGTCCGACTAGTGTTTCCCCTCATCTTTGTGATGTTGGGAGCCATGCCTCCGCAATTGCGGTGTAAAGGTACGCATGGTGCGTTTCCTCTTTTTTTTAGGAGAAGTGCAAATGAGCAATTTCCAATCTTATGAAGCGTTGGAAGCAGATTACAGCGGTGACAGCTTTCGCAGGAGTGAGCCGATCAAGGCGCGCAGAAACGAGCAGCCTAATCGGGGCAATCGCCGCGGGAAGTCTCCTCAATCGGTCAACGGAATTCACCGTCGACGTAAACGAAAAATCAACTGGTAAGGCGTTCGGTTTCGCAAGTCCGTGCAGCGCGCTCGGTGTTTCTACGAATCATCGGACTTGCGCCTCTCAGGGTTTTGACGGGTCGAAGGTCTGGGTTTCGGTGTTCGTCTCAGGGCGGACACTGAGGAATAGGATTTTAGGTGCTGCGCAATCAGTTGGGCGTGAAATGCGCCGAAGCATCGGTAGTTTGATTGCGTAGTTTGTGTTCGAAAGAAATTGTGGGTGCGGCGTGTTGTTGCACTTGGTGGGTTACTTTGCGGGTTTTTTCAAAATGATTTTGGCACCAGCGATCAAATTTTACGACATTCGAGGGACATAGACTGTGGAATCTGTCTCAACGCAATCAACTCAGCAGAGAGCTACTTTGCCCGTGAGGGAATCAGCTCTGCCTGCTGGCAGACTGGTTTTGCCAAGCATGCTGCACTGTCTGATGTTGACCTGGTGTGACGAAAGAAGTGATTTATTACGCGCTGCCGCCGAGAACGAGTCATGGCATCCTACGGTCAATCTTGAAATCCAAGAATTCCTGCGCAACTTATTCCGCCTTCGTTTACCCCTGACACTCATTGACTTACCCGCTTTGGATTCGGGTGCCTATCCGAAGGTTCAGCAAGCCGCTAGCCACGCCTCAGAAATTGGGAATTCTCAAGTGATTGTCTGCGGTAACGAAGGGCAGTGTCAGGAAGAACTTTGGGCCCGTTCATTGGGTGTCTGGGCTTATTTACCTGGAGATGGTGGTCTGGCTGGCTTGGAATACCTATTCAGCGACGCTCGTCAGGCATTAGCCAAGAGCGCAATGACCTACGTCGAACTCAAAGCGTACCACTAATTCGTGAACCAACCTTTATGACAGACAAAGCGGACTGATCGATTACACACAAAGATTGACTCCCCCATCAATGTACAAGAGCAGGCACATCGATGAATAAGAAGAATATCGGAAAATTTGAGGAGATCACTACCGAGTACACAACAAGCTCGGTTGTGCGATCTGCTCGCCTCCGTCGCGAGGCAAGAACTGGAAGTATGCGGTCCCAAGCCAAACGTCGTCGGACGACAAGCGGACGCCGCAAGAATAGTGTTGTTGGTGGAATTCATTTGAGAAGTGGAAGAAGAACGACCAGGTAAGAAGCCTGGGGTAATGCGGGGGGTTGCAAACCTGTCGGTTGTTCCGACGACCAGCAACCAGCAGCGGCCGCTAGGCCGCATGGGAATAGTCGCGTCGCTTCATTGGCGACGCCAAGAATATTTTTGGGAATGAATACCTTTTTTTACTGGAGTTACCTCATGATCGAAGTTCAGCAATCTAAGAAACGCTGCCTGGGAGTACTGGCAGCAACACTTGCGACTTGTTCTCTTGTCGCAACCAGCCTGCACGCAGGTACCATCCCGTCGGGGGCACAAACTCTCCCTATTGGGCAATCTGTGAAGCTCAATCTACTAACCTCAGGTGAAATACCTGGCGTTGTGGTGGGCGACAAATTGTTCAAGGAGTTTATCTATTCCTGGACAAATAACATGCCGGCGCCTGAGAACGTCAACGTGACGGCCATCATTGATAGCGACGACAATTTTGGCATCCGTTTCCAAGGTTCCTTCAGCGATCTGCCTGGAGACCTTGTGGCATCGGATGCGTCGTTGTCGTTCTCGGTGCATGTAGTTCACGAGCCTACCAATGGCAATTCTGAAGCGGAGAATGGATATGGGTCGACGCGATTCCTCATCTCTGACGCTCACTTGAAAAGTGCTGTTTTCTTGGATGAAGGCACTCCAGGCTCCTTTGGTTCTGTCGACGAAAGTTTCCTCGGCAATGTTCCTCAGATTCCACAAACATTGCATGTGTTCAATTCAACACTTGGCCAGGGTGGGAAAAAGTCTGAAGACGGAGTGATCTTTGACAATACCTACGAATGGCTACACGTGCAAAAGGACATTTATGCATTCGCGGCTGAAGGAGCAAATGCTCCTGTGAGAATGACGATCATCGATCAGACTTTCTCGCAAGTAGAAATTCCTGAACCTTCCTCTGCAACCATCCTCATGATGTTGGGTAGCGTTGCTGTCATGGGTTTCAGCCGACGATCGTTGTAGTTCAGCGATCCATATTGGAAGTAGAGAAAGAGATGGCCTGCCCACGCCCAATGAGGCCGTGGAGGGAGATACTCCAGCCTTCCCCCATGGCTGCTGGACAGGCCGCAGAATTACCGAAAAAAGGTAGCATTCCCAAAAGGCTCAGCGGTTGATGAGTTCATCGACCGCTGAGCCAATGTTTTTTTCTCGGATCAGCGATTCACCTACCAGAATTGCATCGACCCCACCTTGCTCCAACTGCAAGACATCGGCGCGAGTCTTGATGCCGCTTTCTCCTACCAGCACGCAATCATCGGGGATTTCTTGACGAAGTCGCAGTGTATGTCCCAAATCAACTTCGAAGGTGTGCAGGTTCCGATTATTGACACCGACCAAATTGGTACCCGTTTCTAGCACTCGAGGCAAATTTTCTGGCTCATATAGCTCGATGAGTGGTGTCATCCCCAATTCGATCACTTCACCGTATAGCTTGCGAAGCTGGCAATCGTCCAGACACTCGGCAATGAGCAAGACCGCATCCGCACCTGCAACTCGCGCTTCCAAGAGTTGGTACGAATCGATGATGAAATCCTTGCGGAGTACAGGCAGTCCAACCGCGGCGCGGACCTGGCTCAGATAATCCAAGCTTCCTTGGAAATAGCTCACATCCGTTAGTACGCTAATACAAGCTGCCCCGTGCTGTTCGTAAATTTGAGCGATCTCAACCGGACTGAAGTCCTCCCGGATAATTCCTGCCGACGGACTGGCCTTTTTCACCTCGGCAATCAAGCGGATTGAGTCACCTTGAGCCAGTGCGGCAAAGAAATCGCGCACCTCCGGGGCATCCACGACGCGAGCTCTTAGTTCGCTCTCAGGAACCAACGTGCGTGCTTCAGCAACTTCTCGTCGTTTGGTTGCAACTATTTTTTCGAGGATCGTTTCCGACATAAACCAATTCTAGCCAGCCAAGCTGCTTTGCAATAGGCTCGACCTCATGGGACGTTGCCCATTCCCTCTTTCATCTTCCCTCGCATTGTCCGGGAAACTAGACTTAAGAGAGTCTCTTCGACAAATAAGGTGCCCCTCCTGGAGTAAGACGAACATGGCCGAATCGGTCGATCCGCTCGAAAATCGTGAGTCCGATCCGGCCACTCCCATTAATGCTAAGGACAGCGCGGGGCGGACTGAGGAAATGTTGCGGGCGTTGCTTGAATCGGCGGCACAAGGTGTGGTCGCGATTGACCAGGAACACCGAATTGTCTTGGTCAATTCCCATGTCGAACAGATTTTCCAGTTCAGTCGGGATGAGCTCTTGGGGCGCACTGCCGAGATGCTATTCCCCACAGAACTGCGAGGCAAAGACTCCTTTGTTCTTTCGGACTCAAGCTTGCGCTCACGGCCTCTCGTGCCTGCTGCGGGCAAATACTTTACGGGACAACGCAAAGATGGTTCTACTTTCCCCATGGAAGTTGCTCTGAGCCATTTCGAGCATCTGGGAGGTCGCATGGTTTTGGCCTTGATGACCGATGTAACCGAGCGTGTGGAGTTCGAGCAGAGACTTCGTAAGAGCGAAGAACTCTATCGAACCGTTGTCGAGGATCAGATCGACCTGGTCGCTCGCTACACTCCCGATGGAAAACGGACCTTTGCAAACGATGCCTATTGTCGGTTTCTCGATAAACCTCGTGAGGAACTCATCGGTCGTTTTCTTTGGGACGACATACCACCCCATGAAATCCAATGGTTGCAAGCCGAGTTTGCCAAACTCACTCCCGATAGTCCTGTGAAGTACTACGAACGCCGAACGCTAATGCCAACTGGCAAAGTCGTCGTCAACCAATGGATTGATCGTGCCTTGTTCGACGTGGATGGAAAGGTGCGTGAGATCCAATCAATTGGTCGGGATGTAACTCAACAGCGAGAAGCTGAAGAACGGCTCCGAGCTGCCCAGCGACTCGAATCGATCGCCCTCTTGGCCAGTGGCATCGCTCATGATTTCAACAATCTGCTCACGCCAATTCTGGTCTACGCCGAGAACTTACAAACGCGTCTTGAGGATGGCACCTTAGAAGCTCACCAAGTCCAGCAAATCCGTACCGCTGCCGACCGAGCGAAAAACCTTGTCAGACAAATCTTAACCTTCGGCCGCAAAGGAGGGCAGCCGTCGCTGAACTATCGTCCTGCTACCAACGTGTTGAAAGATGCTATGCATCTCATCGGGATCTCAGTCCCGGCACACGTTCGATTGGATGTGGACATCGCCGACGACTGTGGAGTGATTGCCGCAGATGCGACCGAATTGCATCAAATCCTTGCCAATTTGTGTGGCAACGCTTTCCAGGCGATTGATGAATTGGGTGTCGTATCCGTGTCAGCAGTCAGAACTACCTCCCATCGGTCCTATCTTGCACCGGGAGAATATGTGGAAATCACAGTAGAAGATAACGGCGTCGGAATCGCTCCAGACCAGCGCGAACGGATTTTTGATCCCTTCTTCTCCACCAAACGTCCTGGCGAGGGAACTGGATTGGGGTTAGCAGTTGTCCACGGTACTGTGACTCGCCTCAATGGCTGTGTGGAAGTGGAAAGTCAGCTCGGCAAGGGAACAAAGTTCATTATTGCCCTTCCTTGTTTTGAGCCAGAAGAGCTGAAAGCTGAACCAACCAGCTCGCCGTCAACTCAGCAGTCCACTCCATCGCACGTCCTGCTAGTTGATGACGACGAACTAGCAAGAAAAGCGATGCAGCTCGTTCTGGGACAATGCAATATGAGGGTGACAGCCTGCTCCTCGGGCCAGGAAGCCCTGGCACTGATCGCCAACCCGGATAGTGATTTTGATGTCGTCCTGTCTGACTATACGATGCCAGGAATGAGCGGCGTGAATCTCGCCAAGCAGATACATGCCACGCGGCCTGCTATGCCAATCGTTCTCATATCTGGTGACGCCGGTCGAGTGGGCTCCGCAGAGGCAAGCTCGCTAGGAATCCAAGGATTTGTTGACAAGCCAGCAAGCGTAGAAGAGTTGCAGGGGGCCCTTTCTCAAGCCATTCTAACCAAACCTTCGGAATGCCCTTCGCCTGATGGTACCAAACTACAGATACTCATCGTAGACGACGACAATCTTGTTCTAGATTCGCTCGCAACCACCCTTGAGACGATCGGTTGCTCTTCTCATACCGCAAACAATATGCAGCAGGCAGAGGAATTTCTAAGCTCCCACGAATTTGACGTGGTACTCGTAGATCGAAAAGTCAACCAAGAAGACGGGTTCAAATCCGTGCGAATGCTCTTCAAGAACGACATTCAGGCGAACCAGGGAAGACCCCGCTTGGTAGGTATGACCGGCTCGGAAACCCCTGAGGACGAAGAAGAGTACGTCCTGGATGCTTACCTCACCAAGCCCTTCACCCACGAGGAACTGAAGCAAGCATTATGCCTACCGAAGAGCGAATGACTCGTTGGGCCACTAACTTCGATAATCTTCTCTACTCTTGTTTCACAACTGTCGCTTGGCGGCTAGTTTCCTAGTTTCCTGAATGGCAGCGACACCCCTGCCATACACAGTAACAAGCCTAGGGTTGACGGTTCAGGTATCTGAGCAGCAAGTAGACTCTCAAATGTGTCATACTGCGCCTGCCAAACTCCCAAGTCAAGCGAATCGACCACTCCATCATGATTGGCATCGGTAGTAGCAAACGCACCCATGGCTGTGGCACCCACGTTTCGTTGCCATTGTAGAAGATCGCTGCCATCGATGTCGTCGTCGAGATCGAAATCGGCGGAATCTATCAGCTTGGAGACAGTTGGAGATATCAGCACACACAACTGGGCACCTGAGCTGCCATTTGACAATCCTTGAACGGAAGTCAGAAATATACTGCCTGGTTGGTAACCAACTTGTGCTGAAACATCGATTATTCCTGAGGGCTCAGAAAACGCATGAGCGATTTTCTTTAATCCCGAGCCATTAGGATCTATTTGCCACATGTCGTCGCCGTCACCATCTTCTTGTACATAGATGTTTCCGTCGAGAGACCATGTCACATTGTCGGGGCGGCCGATTCCCGCTGCCTCCGAACCTGCATCGTCGATCTGATAGATGCTAGTTGTCGAAGTTGAAGGATTGAAAATGCCTGCTAGGAATTGTAAGTTCAAATCCATCCGGTACACACCATCATTCTGATCAGCAAATACCAACTGGCTACCGTCGGCGGGATTCGTGTGCACGTCTTCGATCTTATCTTCAGTCAAAGCGCCGGTGGTTGTAGTACTCCATGCCCCGTTAATTTGCCCATCGGGTAATGTGGTGCCCATCCCCTCATCTGGCAAGAAATAGTAAACGGTCCCTCCTCGCAACCCATTGCGTTCGAGAAGGTCGATTGAACCATCGAGATTGGCATCTACTCCCTTTTCGCCAACATAGAGCCGTAGCGGTTCGTCACTCTTGTCAGCATTCAAGACCATAGCAATGTGAGTTGAGTTCCCTGTATCGACCAAGGCAGAATTCTCCCAACTCGAGGTCCCTAAGTCAGGAATTTCCCAGAGTGTACGCGTCAGTTGATCGAGGGCGAACATCTGACCGAATTCATCGAAGGTCTCCTCTCCTGTGATGTAAATCGGATCGACGAATCCACGGTCTTGACCAAACGCATGCGGCAGATAGGCCGTGCCAGAGCAGAATCGTGAGAAGTTTGAATCGCCATAAGTGCTGACGGCGGCGGTTCCCATCGCTACAGGATCCGGAGCGTCTGTTGCATGGTAGTTTTTGTCAAATATTCTGGAGTATGAAAACCCTATTCCTGTTACGAGAGTGCTTGGAAATGGAGTTGCGCCGCCGGCAATCTTGCTGGCGAGGGCTTCCTGCAAAGCATCCAGCTGCACGTCAACACGGCTAATGGCACCCACGACGGCCTCGTGGTTGACATGAATCGAGAGCATGCTTCCTGATAAGAAGACTCCCAGGCCATCATACTTCCCACTCGAAGCTATCGAGCCAAATCCCACGTCGCTGATTGCTGAGATGTCGTCACCTTGTGAGACCAATTCAAAAGCCTGCCAACCATTTTCTAGGCTCAATTGCAGTGGACTTGTGTTGTCAAGTGCTTGGGCTACTGAGCCGAATGCGAACCAGCAGACTGCAGACAAGAGACCGGCAAACAAATATTTCGTGTACTCAAGTAATGACATGCACAGAGTGTTTCGGAGAAAAAATTTGATCAAGCAACCTATTCCAGGGCAACCCTCAACTCAGTTGAGCGCAACAAACCATGCCGGTTTGCGTGTAGAGAGGTAAAACTCTCAACCTCCATCGCGTAAAACATCAACCACTGCGACGAAAAGCAACCACTGTAAGGTCGTCCGGTTTCGAGGGATGATCTCCGGTAGGACCAATCTCCATGCGATGGCGCGCATCGGCCACAAGTCGTTCCACGGCTGCAGGCAAGGGACCCTTGCGGCAACGCTCAACGATCTCATCGGTCAGCAGATTGTCAAGCAAGCCATCGGAAGAAAGGATCAATGTATCACGCAATGACATTTTACGAGGTGGACCGATCTCGATACGCATCTCGGGCGATCCGAGAAAATTGGAAATCAGATGACGCTCTTCGTGATGGATCGCGTCAGCCTCTTCAAGCATTCCTGCTTCGACGGCGTAGCCAATTGGTGAGTGCGCTAGGGTCTGAAACTTCATCTTCCCCCGCTGTCCGACCAGCATGATCACGGAGTCTCCGATGTGATAGACTCGGACCGTGTCGCCTTGGATTTCGGCGACACATAGGGTGGTACCGGCCCCAGTAGCTATTTCCATGATCGCCTGATTCGCGCGTTCAATGCCTGTGATGATTGAAGCCCGAAGTTGTTCGGCGTCGAGTGGTCCTTCGCTTTCCTCGGTCTTTTCGAGAAGCGATTCTTCTATCTTCTGGATTGCCAATCGCGAAGCAATTTCCCCTGAAGCGTGTCCTCCCATTCCGTCAGCGACAAGCAATACGGCCTGATCGTCACCAACTGGAATCACTGAGGCGCAGTCCTCGTTGGGTGTCGTCTTCTCTGGGGCAGTGCGCGAGGCTACCACTGCCACCCCCCCGGCGACTTGGCAAGTCTCCAAGTGGTCTGGGTCCGCTAGAAAAGTGAAATAGGGTGCATCCATAGTTTGGGGCGGCACGGCATTGCTCCTCAATAATACCGCAGGCTACCTCAGGAGAAAAAACACTCTCTCACGGTGCAGACGCTACAAACGATGCACCGGTCAGTTTCCCTCAATGAGAAACAAATAAACCCAATAAGCTAATGTCCTACGACCAAGTCATCGTGTCCAAATACTGACGCAACTGCCCAGCTGTGCGAAACTTGCGTAGGATCAACGAACGTTTTAAACCTCGACAAATGGCTTTGACCTCAGGAGGATGCTTTGAGTACCACTGCTTCCCTCCGATAGCATCATAGAAGATTCGGATCAAATCACAAACATCGTCATGCAGATCATGGGCTCGTGCGGTGCCATAATCATAGAAATCCAACAACTTTATGTTAAAACCGATGCCCTGCCGCCGAATTATGACGTTTCCCATATGCAGGTCGCCATGATATTCACGCGCGTTGTGTACTCCCTCCATTCCCAGGGAGAGGGCGTGCAGGAGATGCAAACCCTGAAATACACTCAGGCGTTTACCAGGTTGCCGGGCTAGGAACTTGCTCAACAACTCTCCCTCAACCAATTCAGAGACCAGAAACGTTACCTTTTGGCCCTTGAATATGAAAGACTCACTCGTGTGGTACTGGATCAAAATTGGCAAATGGCGAAGCTTGTTTAGTTTGCGCGCATAAATACGCGAGGTACGTCCATTGAGATTGCGCTGGGGGAAGAAAAACTTGCCGGCGCGCTCGATGTCCGTTTCAAGTTCGCGGAGCTTATAAACTTCCCCTTCCCAGCCACGCCCTAAGGGGGAGATGATCTCGTATTTGCCAGCCAGGATTCTTCCCGGTGGAAGCTTAAACGATGAGATCGATTGCGATTTCGATGGCCGACTGGGCATGAGGTGTCGATCTGGTGGAGTATTTGGGCGGTGCTGTCAGAGTTTGGATGGTAGGTTACACAAGGAAATCGAGCCAGTAGTGAGTCCACCATATCGGCCTATTTCTATCATAGCTCGGGGAGCTCCGAATAGCTCTGTAGAAGGCTCAAAAAAAAACAGCTTTCGGAGGCGTTGGTTAAATCAGCCACAAAGCCCGGGAAGCCCTATGAGTGATCCATAATCCCGTGAGAAGCGGGGCCACATTCAAGGTGTACTAATTCCAGAAAACGATCCTAAATTGCGACTTACCCGCGCAAAAAAAACAAACGGCTGGTCACCCGAAGGTGACCAGCCGCGTAGGCTTCCGAGACTTGAAAATAAAGCTTAGCGACGACGAATGGTCATTACCCCTAGACAACCGATCAGCAGAGTAATGCTGGCGGGTTCGGGAATAATGCTATGCTCCCCCAGACGCTGGTTGGTACCAGTGGCCGCATTGTTCACGTCATCATTCGAGAATTGTGTCCATTGGGATGCATCGAAATCAAGATTTGTACCAGAGGTGATATTGGCATTGCGAACGTAACTGGTGTTTCCAAAGGCATTCGCAGTTGCACCGAAGGCGTCGACAACACTGGCAAACGCATATGCTGCACCGGTCCAAAGGACAGAACTGTCATCGCCGTTGAAGTTGACTCCACCGTTGCCGCCATCGGCAGCATCGGCGGGGAGCGCATAGGCAGGAGTGGCAGCAGATGAATGAGCAACCAAGTATGTCCCTCCAACTGGTATGACACCGGTTAGGCTTTGGGTGCCCGTTGGTGAACCACCGGTCTTCCAGTCTTCGCGGGCCGCATTGCTCCAGTGAGAGAGATTGTACAGGCCAGCAGCAAGGTCAACTGCTGCAGGACCTGTGTTGTGGAGCTCGATATACTTGTCGAAACTGGCACCTTCATAGTATTGGGAAATTATGATGGCAGCTGGTGCTATTGCCATTGTCGCTGAAAGCATTCCCACGATGCTGAGTATTGTTAGAAACTGTTTTCCGATTCGCATTAGCTCATCTCCTGTTGAAACTTCGAGTCCGCATAAAATGTAATTCAACGCCGCGGCCAGTCGACTCGTAAGCCGGCCAACACGTCGGCCTCCCTTTCCTCATCCTACCAGCCGTTAAACTCGCTGTCGCCTGTTTTTTGCCGAGATTAGCGGAATCTTCATCTGTTGCGTAGAAACCGCAGATTCAGCGGTGGGCGTTTCGGGAGGGACCTGCAACGCGTAGCATCGCGGCTACCGACATAGAGAAGTTGCACTATTTGTGTGATGTCAGCGAGTTGGGCGGGTGAGGCTTCCACTGACTAAAGCTGCCAGGGTCAGCAGTAGGAAACCTGACGGCTCGGGAACAGCCGCGGTAGATGCCAGCAGGGGCAGCGTACTTTGGCCATATTGCCGTTGCCAGACGAGGAAGTCGGCCCCGTCGGTGTCGCCATCGGCGTCGGCGTCGGATCCGTTGCCCAAGGCGTAATCCATTTGCCACTTGGTGAGGTCGATATCATCGACGTTGCCATCCTGGTTGAAGTCGGCGGCCAGGAACTCAACAAAGGTAGTTCCTTCGATGATGAGATTGTCAAAGGCATAGGCCTCATCCCCTCCATCAGTCTTGGCTGTCAACTGAATGGTCAGTAGGTCACCGAGTCCATCAATGGGTGAAGTCAAAGTCTGAAGCAAATTAGACAAGGTGACTATTTCACTATCGGTTGTCGTCATCTGCACCGGATCATCGAGAGTAAACATGTCTCCATCGGCCAGAGCGTAGGTCTGGGAAATGTCTTCGGTGATCGTAGAGGAAAAAAGAGGTAGCACGGATCCATTGTCAATTTGGTAGGTCCAATTGAAACGATCACCATTGACTCCAGAGGCTTCGAAATCTCCCATGGCAGCCATATCGATCGATACTTGCATGTCGAAAGCACCAGCAACATCGAATTCCCATGTTGCAGTGACCTCTCCAGGATTGGATACAGGTAGATTATCTCCATTGACGGTATCAGTTATGCCAAACCAAGCGTCGGTCTTGGTAGAGGTATCGATCATGCCCTGTACATCAACAGGATTGCCATTCAGAGAATCGTCGACTAACTGAGATGGAATCGAGCTGCTAACACCAACTTGATATTGCTGAAAGCCATCCCCATTACTTGAGTAGGCACCCACTGCAGGATCTTGCGAAAAACTATTGAGCTTCAAACTCTCATCAAACGTGTCCTTGGCAATCACACCAAACACCTCCCCCCCGCTGCCACCTCCCACCGTGAAGCTAACGGGGAAATTGAACACGGGATTGGCTGCCTGCTGACTCGAACTCGCAACCGTGACGATCCCCGTCTTGAAGCCCGTGGAAGAAGTATCAAGGAAAATCTGGCTCATATCCGCTCCGGCTAGTGGAAAAGCCGTACCACTCCCACTCCCTAGCAGAGAACCCCCGACGGTGATCGTATAGTCTAACTCGTCAGCCCCGTTGACCGAGAGCACATTGGCGATATTCTCGACAAAGACATCAATCCCCACAGAGGCTCCTTGCATGACATTCGTGGGGACCGAAGCAAGCATGGCATTCATCTTGGCAGGCAACTGATAGTCAGCTACCACCGGCAGGTGGTCGCTGTTGTTGAGCAACGCCGATAGTACCGTCGGTGAGGCACCCGTGCCAGAAGTGATGCGGTCATTTAGATTGTGGGTCCCGTTGTTGCCGAACGCTCGATAGCTGCCAGGAATATAACTCAGCCCCTCATCGTCAAGGAATTCACCCGTGACGAGTTGGAAATCGAAGCGATCATCAAGCCCCCCATCAGCGCCCCCTTCCGCATCAATGGGATCACCATCTACTGCAGGGGACTGTGTATGCACATGGCGGATATCCGTGGGACCAATAAACTGATTATCGTGCCAAACGCCAAGCGTATCGATGGGATCAAAGGCTTGGCCATTGCCACTCGAAAGCAATTCTTGAAACATGCCGACATTGCTGCTCGTGACGTTGTAATCGCCAGCGTAGATCGCATGGATCCCTTCGCCCAAGGCGTCGGAATTGTTTCGCACCGAAGTCGCCTCAATGAGACGGCTGGTCGGATTGTCTGAGCGGTAATGATTGTTGTAGACATAGAAATCTGCCGAAGCATCATATCCCACGGGGCGGAGTTGATATCGGAGCGAAGCTCTTGGCTGCAAGTCGCCAGTTCCCACTGTGCCAAAAGCCAGCTCGTCAATCAATTGCACGGACTGTGTATTGTAAACGAGTCCTGGACGACCACCTCCTCCATTGAAACTGCTTACGGCCCCATTTATGGTCGAGCGAGCATAGGTGCCGGCTCCGTAGATGCTGTTGAGTACATCGACGAACGATTGAGTCGACAACTCCATGGAAAACTGTTCTTGCAGAATGAGCACGTCTATGGGCTTGCTGATCCCCCCAACATTTTCCAGGCCGATCGCTTCGAGGATCGTGGAACTATACGGAAGGCGGGCCGTTTGTTGGCCCCCAAAGGCTTGGCCCGTCAGGGTGTTGTACGTCACCATGCGCAACTGCGCATACGCATCGAAGCATGTGAAGAATCCTGCAATTCCGGCGCAAAGTAGAACTAGCGCCTTCGTTTTGCCACCTAACATCAAATGCTCCGAAAGAATGTGCCCCATTCTCGGTTGGTCCCGTTAAGATCCAACCTTGTCCTCTACTCCATTGTGTGCATGAAAACGGTTTGTGACAAACAGTTGGCCTGGTATTTCGTAGAAACCGCAGCAGTTTAAGCGCCGAACTCTCAAACAACGGCCGTGCCCACTTCAGTGGGTTGGAGCAGTTCAACGGCTTGTAGCCTAAGAACAGTCATTTTCCGGCTCGCTGAAGCGACCTCGGCCAAATTGGGTTAGGGACAGGCAGGCCAGGGCCAGAAGTGCCATGGCCGTGGGTTCGGGAACGGCAGCAGCACTCACCAGACTCTCTGGCAAAGAACCATACTGGTCCTGCCAGATGGCCAGATCGGCGCCGTCGACGACCATATCGTTATTGGCGTCTCCGGTAGCGAGTGAGGTCCCCATGCCGAAGCCTCGCTGCCAGATAAGGAAATCAGCGCCATCGATGTCGCCATCCTCGTCAAAGTCGGCCGATTCGACGAAAGCGGCCTCGACATTTCCGGTGAGACTCAGTGTGAGGCTCCCCAGCCCGATCGCCCCGGCGAGGTCTTCGTCGGAGAAGTTGAGCGTGTAGCTGGCTGAGAACATGCCGACTGCCGAGGTATCGAGCATGGCCGTGAAGGAATTTGTCAGGCCTGCGTCGAGGGCCGAGGCACCCGTGAAAGTCGTCAGATCGGTACTCAACACACTCGAATCCCCGGCAGGGACGATCGAATCGAGGTCTAAGCCGGCCGTAAAACTGGCCGTGCTCACCAAGTTGGCGATGTCAAAGTCCAGCGTGGGTGCCATACTCCCCATGGACACTGTACCGAAATCCAAGGCGAGAGTGTTGATGTCGCTTGCCAGCTCAAAGGAGGGGTTGGCATGGTCGAGCACACTTAGAGTGACGTTGATCGAGTCGTTGCCATCGTTGGCCCCACGGCCGCTGCCGCCACTAGTGGTGATGTCGAGATTGTCGATCGCAATGCTGCCCGAACGAAGGCCCGCAGTCGCCGTAGTCGTATTGAGACCTACGGAAAGATTCTTGCTGCTCGTGCCGGAAGTAAGAATCGGAAATGCATTGTAGCGGCCTGAAACTGAGGAAGTCGCAGCGCCTGTGGGGGTCACTTCGTAGTACGTGCCATCCAGACCATTTTTGTGCAGGGTCACGTTTTGGGAGGAAGGAACAGATGCACCTACCAGGACACTTCCGAGATTCACATCCTGGGAGGAGCTACCATTTGCGCTAGGCGATGCTCCGACGTAAAGCTGCGAATCGTTTTGCTGATCCTTAAACACCGACCAAACGTACTCGGGGTGGTCGACGTAAGGATTGCGGTTCTCTTGGCGGTACGGATTGTTGATCGCCGGAGCCCCGTCGCCTGCTAGCCCATAGATGGCATGATTGCGGCGACGTTCAAAGTCATCGGGTACATCGCGATAATGCCAAGCGACGAGTGAGGAAAGATCTCCCATCTGCTCGCCCGAAGGGAACGAATCGGTCAGGGAAAGTTGGGTGTAACGCGTGGCCATGTAAAACTGCGCGCGGGCGACATCCCCAATGTCTGCGTCTCCTGGATACCAATACGATCCCACGGGACCATAACCGCCGATGGTCGTGTCGAAGCCGAAAGGATCGTTACCCCGGTCTGAATTGATTCCGTCATCCGAGGGCCGCAAGTTGAATTGATCGGATGCGATGTTGGTCGTTCCGTTACTAGGTGAACCCACACCAAGTCGCGAGGAAGGCCAGATGTGTTCGCGATTCCAGATGAGAGGACTTGTCTCCCATTCGCCATCTACTGATGCCCGGTTGTAGATCAACAGAATGTTGTTTGCATTGTTCGGGTCTTGGTCGGTATAGGGGGCCGAGTAGCGGGCATCGCCGTAACTCACCCCATCCATGTTGCTGATGATGGTGCGCAGTTGCGACTTGAGTGTCGCCCCCGTGCCTGTAGCAGAGTTATAGTAAGTGGCCGGCGGATCGTACGGAGCGGCAGCCGCTTGCTGACTCACCAGCAGAAGAAGCACGCAAAGCATGCTCAATGCATATTGTAACCGCGATCGACTCAACACTCTGTTC
Organism: Bythopirellula goksoeyrii; assembly: GCF_008065115.1. Taxonomy (NCBI): domain Bacteria; kingdom Pseudomonadati; phylum Planctomycetota; class Planctomycetia; order Pirellulales; family Lacipirellulaceae; genus Bythopirellula; species Bythopirellula goksoeyrii. Next base: position 1,564,469 of record NZ_CP042913.1, read on the forward strand.
CGGAAAAGAGTCTAAAAATTAAACGGCCATGCCCGCATCAGCAGGCATGGCCGAAGCACATCTCAATTCTAGTTGCAACTATCGTTTACGGCCACAAGTGAGCGGCATCAAAGCCAAGCCTAGCATGACCAGGGTCGCTGGCTCAGGGACAGCACCAATCGTAGCCGAGAGGGGAGTGCCGTAGTTGCTCTGCCAGTCGGAGAGATTTCCGACTGCGGGGTTGCGCTGCCAGACGAGGAAGTCATTGCCATCCACGTTGCCGTCCATGTCGAAGTCGCCAGGGATGCCAACTACTACGCCAAAGGAACCGGGGCTGCCAACGTCGCCTCCAGCATGCAGTGGAACCATCCCGCCAGGATCTGCCACCAGGTTGGCGTTAAAAGAACCAATGGAGTCCCCGTCGAGAGAAAGATCCCAGTTACCACCATCGGCAAGATCAGAGCTTAAATCAAACGGAGAGATCGAAGAACCATTTGCATTAGGAAATCCGTCTGCCGCTAGAAAAGACTGGCTTGCTACAGTGGTCCCCGATCCATTTTTTAAAACGATTGCATCACCGCTGCTATTGCCAAGAGCTGGCCAAGTTGTCACTCCTACTAGATTGAGCGATCCTCCCCAGGCAGCAGCAAAATCTGCGGAACTAACATCGTCCGCATTATAAAGGATCGCTGTGCCACCCGCCGCAATTGAACCGGAAGCAATGTTTCCAGTTGCAATTTCTGGGTTGTCGTCATCATCAAAAATATATCCGGACAGGTCAACTGCGGAGAGAGTGCTATTGTAGAGTTCAACCCATTCCCAGTCGTCTTCAGGGCTAGCGGGATTAAACATGATTTCTGAAAAGTACAAACCTGCAGTCCCAGGTGTTCCTGTCGGTACAATCCCTGGATTGCCAATGTCTGCATCACTGTTGATAAATCCGGGAACCTGAACTGGAACACTTGTAACAGCTCCATTCGAGCCACTGACACTCAATGTCCAATTGCTGCCGATTTGATTGCTGCCATTACCTGTCCAGGTAATTGACGACATTCCGTCATCTGCCGGAAAGGGAGGGCCTGGGACTGGGTCTGGGATAAGATCGATGTAATAGTTACCTGAGTAGTCGAGGCTGAAAGCTGTATTGGCAAAACTGGTGACACGATTGATGAATGTGCCGGGATTATCCGGGTCTTCCACAGGACTAATGTCCATTGCGTAGGTGGCTGCATCAGGCCAGAATCCGATCGATTGACCCTGGCTTCCAGTTGTATTGGAAAGCCCTGGCCAAAAGTTAGCTCCTATCAAAGGAACGGTAGGTGCGAGTCCCCAGGCACTACGGAAATCGGCGTCGACGAAATTATTTGGGTTGCCCATAGGAGCATTTCCACTCCCATAGTTTGCGTCGTATATCACAGCTACTTGGCCAGCACCAATCACGGTGTTTTGAGCGAGGGCATTATTGATTGTTGGATTGGGAGCAGTAAGTTCTATGTCCCCCAGGTTGAAACCTAGATAACCATTGAGATCGACAGAAGAGCCCCCGGTGTTGCGGACCTCAATCCATTCCCAAACATTATCGTCGATAGGATTGAACATCACCTCAGTGATTTCCAATTGAGCAAAGGCGGTGTTGCCTCCCACAAGTGTCAGGCAAGCAACAAAGGCACTTGCGAAATAGAATCGTCTTACCCAACTGTCTTCTACTTTGATACGTTTCATATTTGTCCTCTTCAGAAAGAATGTTTCCCTTTGGGAATCGCTCCCCTCACGGTAGATGCAACACCAAGTAAGTAGTTCCGTGCGACTCGCTTCTCCAGGTTACCGTCGTCGCCTTCGGTAAGATCATTTGTTCTAGTCGTGCTGATTACCGTACGTGCCTTCGCACAGGAGTCAGGCTAACTCATTAATTCAACGATTTCGGCCTCGAATCGACATACCTGCCAACCCCAAGAGGATCATCGAAACCGCTGCTGGCTCGGGCACTGCCGTGCCACTCGCCAGGGGAGCCATGTTGGAAAACCCGTAGTTCAATTGCCAATCGGCTAAATCTCCGGCGTCAAACTGGGGTCCTCGTTGATAGACCAGGAAATCGTTGCCATCGACGTCGCCATCAAGATCGAAGTCGCCGAGCTTCGTGCCAAGGATGTTTTCAACCAATTCCGTCACATCAGCAGCGGTCAAAGAGGCATCACCAGTCAAGTCGTACCATTCGGCACCCACGGAAGCTGAAACAGTACCACCCAAAGTGGGGTCGGCGATTCCGTCAGCCAAAGCCTGGATGTCGGCATAGGTGACTTCGCCACTCCCGTCGATGTCGCCACGAGTGAAGACTTTGAGCGTTCCTCGGTTGAAAATGCCGATATCAAACGGATTCAATTCGGAATAAACAATCGTGCCAGTGGCAGGGTCGAAAACATAAATGTCTTCGGTGAATCCCGTGTCTTGGTCGACGATGTAGAGATAGCCTGTACTCTTGTCATAGGCTACGCGAGTGCTGTTAGTTACATCATCGTCGTTGTCTATGGCACCAGTCACAGGGATACTGGCAGTGACTGCCCAGGGTGACGAATCATTGAATCCTGTCCCAGCTGGGCCAGTAGGAACGACTTCATTGAAACCGCTGCCGTCGGAATCAGGGCTGTTGTAATCAGCAATTCCGACGGTAAACACCCGAGGCTCCTGGGCCGTCTCGCCGCCATTGCCTAGCGGAGGAGTTGTACTGCCCATCGTCGTATCGAAGAAACCACTCTCGACGATCACCAGATTTCCATTCTTGTCGACAAACAAGTGGTCGATCTCGCCATCGTTGGTCGTGGTGTCCGAAGTGGGATCTTCAGCCAAACTTATTTGATTTGCATAGGGTCCACCGGTTGGCGAAGTAAAAAGCTCCTTCTTGGTTGCCGTGGGGTTCGGCCCGGACAGGTCGAGCTCGTAGAAAGCGAAGTCGTCTCCACCGCCATCACTATCTGCAGCCCAAATGCCTAGTGTTCCGTTGTTCTTGACGAGTGTCCAACCACGAGGAGTCGTAATTCCAGCGGCATCGAGATTCAGGAACCCAGCAATCTTGGAATTCCACGACTCGGTATTGTTGACACTATTAAAACCGCCCTGTTGGTCTGTGGGTGTATTCGGGAACAGATCTGGTGGAATTGTTGCAGCCCCTTGGCTCGTACTCGCGCGACTTAAAGTGCGAATGTTAAAGTCTTGGGTCGCAGGATCCGTAGTGCCAAAATTGGCATCCATTAGTAAAAGAGTTTCTGGGTTTAGGAAATCTATCTGATAGTCGAAAAACGAAGTGGAAGACTGCGACCGCCCAACTTCACCAATCTTTTGAAACGCCCCTGGAAGGTGAACCGTGTTTACCAGGGAGGGATGAGGAATATCATTCGCCAACCCATCAACCAACCCATCAAAGAGTGGGCTGCTGATATCCGACAGAAACTGTTCATTCGCAGTTGTAATGTTCAAAGTTTTTGGGGCATAGATAGTCCCCTTCGGGCGAGCGTTATCCGTAAAATCCTTGAGGATCGATTGATAGTCAATTCGGTAGAGATCGAAATCGCCTTGTGTATCACCTACGCCATCAAGCGCAGACGGAGCACCACTGTCAAAAGCGGCTGCGTAGATCGTGCCGTTGGCAGGATTGAACGTGAAGGCAGAAAACTCTTCGCGATTACCTGCCGGCAAGCCTTCAGGAAGTTCATTCCTCTCGCCCTCAAAAATCTCGAACCCCATCCAGACGGAAAACAAAGGATCGTTATTGAACACCCCTGAACTGGCACCGTTACCTATGTCCGTGACATCGTAGAAGATTAGTGAATCAGAAGGTGCACCTGGTATTTCCGCTACTCCCCCGGGCTGAGTTTGAGAGACCGCAAAAATCTTTTGCGGAGTGGGTGCCGCTGCTAGGGCTATTGCGGGGCAAAGCCCCATGATAAACGGGCAGGTAAGCAAGGTGCGAAAAAAGCGGCTAAATTCCATGACGATCTATCCTTGTGTCCTTCTTGGCTGAGGAATGAGTGGCTTGGGGTGTCGACTAAAATCGAAACGAGCTGCCGCCGGAAAGGCGACCGACGACAGCTCGATCTCAGTGCAATCTACTCGATCGTTAAAACTGTTTAGTCTGAAAACAAGAATCAGTGAATGAAATCCATGAATCTTGCTCTCGTAGAAAAACTACAGCGACCGGCGTGAACCAACAATTCCAACCAAAGCCAAAAAGGCCATAGCCAGACTAGTAGGCTCGGGAATATTCGAACCATTCATAGCGTTCATCAACACACTGTCAAAGTCGTTACCCAATGCAACCGAATTAACCAGAATCTGATTGTTGGGCGTACCACCAACAAAGTCTTGACGCAATCCTAGGGCTTGAATGAGGGTAAGAGCAGCAGCTCCGTCTGTATGAGTGATTTTCGTACTGCTACTATCAACAGGGTCTACCCAAAGGTTTGTCTCTCCGGTACTAACTGCATAGGACCCAACAATTTTATATTCTTGTCCAAAGTCTAAATCGGTCGCCCACTTAGCAGCTTGAGAACCCGATGTCGCGGACAACCCAAAGGTGAATTTGGTTGGATCAGCAACGTTCGGATCATCAATCCAGGTACGTGTACGAAAACCGAAACCATTGTCCATGAAGTGGATGAAATAATCGTTGTTAAGCGATTCGTTGTTCGGGTCTGCACGTCGGTCGTTGACGGTGACCAAGGCAGCGTAATACCAAGTCTCGCCGGCACCAATTTGTTGCAAACCTCCGAAGACCGCGTCGCGGTGGGCATCTTCGCTACCAGAATTGAGAAGTTCGGCCTGACCACTGATGACATCGATATTGTCATCAAAAGTTTCACCGCTATGGGATCTCCACGCACCACCCGAGACGTTGTCGCCCGTTCCGTCGTTGCTAGTCAACTCGCCGTCGGCGTAGCTAAAAGTGTCCGACATGAATGTCGTCGCACTGGCAATGCCACCTGTCATGGCAACGATCGCTGTTGCGACCAGAACTAAACTGAGCTGTTTCTTCATTAGAACTTCTCCCCTTTACAGTCATGCGAAACTAAATGACACAGTAGCCCATGGCATGCGAAATGGACTACCAACTTGAAAACACGCACCAACATGGCACGCCACAAACGTCGATTATACTTGGGAACTATCTACAATTTATGAAGATCCTGCGGATTTTGCCAAAGAAAAGGCACTCTTTTTAGCCTAATTGCGGAAATCCCTTATTTCCAGCCCTCTCGCCCCAACCCATCCTCTAATTCTTCACATCAATGCGGTAGAACTCACGGTTGAGAAGCGACCTAGGGCGATTATCCAGTTTCTCTGCAGGAAACTCGGCTTTGTCCCATGGAAAGAGGCGTACGAAGCGGGATTGCCTCGAGGTGCCAGCGAGAGTCACAAAAAACACTGTGAATTCTTGTTCTGAGACATTCTTGGGGGCGATTCACTCGTGCAAATGAGAGTCAGAGAAAATGTCAACTTTCGATCCTGGAATCAGTTTTGCCGACATCACCTGTACGAATGTCAGGTACCTAACTGTTTTTCTATTTCTCCTCCCCAGCGTGGTAGCCGCTCAGCCTGGGGAAGCAGGCCAGCCAGTACGTTTCGCCACGTTCAATGTGTCGCTTTATGGGGGCTCGGCTGGAGAAGTCGCAAAACGGCTTGCCGAAGGAGACGACCAACAAGCCAGTTACGATGCGGAGATCATTCAACGAGTTCGGCCCGATGTCTTGCTTTTGAATGAAGTGGACTACGACCCTAAGGGCAAACTCGTTAAAGAATTCCGGGAAAAGTACCTCGGCGTGGAGCAGAATGTTTCTGGATCGGAAGCAGGTCCGGCCGAGCCGATGGATTATCCTTATTGTTATTTCGCATCCGTAAACACAGGTATGCCCTCCGGTTTTGACTTGGATCGCAACGGCAAAATTACCAGTGAACCTGGCAGCCGCGAGTATGGCGGAGACTGCTGGGGATTCGGTCAATACCCCGGGCAATACGGTATGGTACTACTGTCCAGATTCCCGATCGACGTCGAGAATGTTCGCACGTTTCAGAAATTCTTGTGGAACGACATGCCCGGTGCGCTGCTCCCGGATGATGTAGACAATGACGAGCCGGCGGATTGGTACTCGGCAGAAGCTCTGGCTCAATTTCGACTTTCCTCCAAGAGCCATTGGGATGTGCCAATCTTGGTTGATGGGCAGACGATTCATGTATTGGCGAGTCACCCGACGCCGCCGATTTTCGACGGCGCGGAGGATCGTAACGGTCGGCGCAACCACGACGAAATCCGTTTTTGGGTCGACTACATTTCTGGGGAAGATGGCGAATACATATACGATGATCTAGGGAAGTATGGTGGCCTCGCACCAGGGGAGAGCTTTGTCCTCCTAGGAGACCTCAATGGTGATCCTCATGACGGTGAAGGGTCGGCAGGCATCGCACAGCTTCTTGCATCGCCGGCAATTGTCCAGTATCCACCGCCTGAGAGTAAGGGTGGCGCAGAACAGGCAAGGTTGCAGGGAGGAGTGAACGCCCAGCATGTGGGTAGTTCCCGCAATGACACGCTCGATGCCGCCGACGATGGCCCGGGGAATCTACGCTTAGATTACGTTTTACCGTCAAATGATTTAAAAGTAGTTGCTTCCGGCGTATTTTGGCCCGACAATACAGACAGCCTCTTCTCGTTGGTTGGAACCTATCCGTTTCCCAGTTCTGACCATCGATTGGTTTGGGTGGATGTTGATTGGTAGTGATACGCATAAGTTGATAACTTCTTACTTAACCCTACCTTGAGTAATTTTATCCTATAATTCTAACTTGCTATTTTTTCTTCCTTGATGGAGATGTGTGCTATGTCCCAACGCAAGTCATTTGGTTTCACTTTGGTCGAGCTGCTTGTTGTGATCGCCATCATTGGTGTATTGGTTGCGCTATTGTTGCCTGCCATCCAGGCGGCACGCGAGGCGGCTCGACGCACTTCTTGCGTTAATAATGTTAAGCAAATGGGATTGGCTGCTGCCAACTATGAAAGTGCCCGTGGTACGTTTCCTCCAGGGAGGCTGTTCCCAGATTGGGTCAGCGGCGGAAGTATCAAGGGAGGCTACACCAGCTATGATCCTGGCCCAACTCCAGGAGACAAGACTGGCTTCTATTCCGTCCATATCTGGCTTCTGCCCTATATGGAAGCGAACAATGTGTACAACTTGATTGACTTCAACCAACCTCAAGTTAAGAAAATGCTGAACCCTACTAATCCTCATTTCGATGCGTATTCGACTGCCCAGGGACTATTTATCTGTCCGAGCGATGCGAATACGGGAATGGTGATCTCTGAGAACAATTACCGAGCGAACTTTGGAGGAGATGGCCCTGGCGCTGGAGTACGCACAAATTCAATGACGATAGTTGAACCACGTCCATCAGGGGACTGGTGGCATATTGGAGGAAGCGGAGCTTTTACCATCGGTGAAAAGGGCTTGAAGACAAGTGCCTATGCAGATGGCCTTTCGAAAACAGCCTTTTTCTCGGAACGCATAAAAGGTCAGGGGGAAGAGAATAGTTCTTTGCCTTCTCGGACATCCATGATTCGCTGCCCTGGCAATCTGGCTCCCAATGTCAATATTGACGTCGCCTATCAGGCAGCAACCGACTACACACCCGTAGCGGATGGATTCAATTTCGATGCGGCAGGACGTTGGATTGGCGATTGGTCCAATGGCTGGCCGTTTGCTGGTTACGATTCGACCCAGTACAACCATGTTGCACCACCAAACTGGACAGGTCAGGACTGTGGAGTCAACTTTATCCCAGATACTCCGGCCGAGCACGCGATCATAGCCGCTCGTAGCGATCACCCTGGCGCAGTAGTTGTCGCCTTTGGTGATGGACACACCGCTATCGTTAATGATAGTATCAATCTGGACGTTTGGCGTGCCCTCGGCACACGCGATGGGCGTTTCAATGCAAGCAATGGGCCTGAACCCGTCGATGTAGAATTCTGATCTGCACTATTCTGGGGAGACTCTTTTCGTGAACACCAAATCTGCATTTGTGCGTATCCGGGTCATTGTCGCAATTGCCGTGGCGGCGTTAGTTGCCGGCTACGCCTCCTATGTTGCCTCTAGCTGGGAAAGGACTGCCAAAGAGCAATACGTCACGCGGACGATGAGCAACTTCTTTACGAGTCTCAATCCCATTACTCAGCTCGACTCGGTGTATCGCGACGCCGATGGGGACCTCCTGGCGGACGTCCCCGAGAACGAAGCCCTGCAGGCCAAGCCCGCCGAATTGGTGCTCTCTTTTATCACCTCCGAAGACTCCACCAATGAGCCGGCTCAGTGGCAAGAACTGATGGATGCGATTGCCGATAAGACCGGTATTCCGGTGACCTATTTGCGACTGACCGACTCGCGTCAGCAATACGAGGCCCTGCGCAACGGACAGCTACACATTACGGCATTGAGTACCGGAGAAGTTCCCGCCGCAGTCAACACGGCCGGATTTATCCCCGTTTGTGCGTTTGGCCAGGAAGATGGCACAAGCGGTTACAAAATGGAGTTTATCGTCAAGGCCGACAGTCCGATCAAAAACCTGGCAGATCTACGCGGCAAGAGAATTGCTTTCACTCGGCCCCGCTCCAATTCCGGCTGCAAGGCGGCGGCAATGTTGCTGATGGACGAGAAGAATCTGCAGCCTGAACTCGATTACCAGTGGAGCTACACATATGGTCATCAAGGTTCGATTGACGCCGTCCTGGCTGGCGAGGTCGATGCTGCACCGATTGCCAGTGATGTACTCGCGCGGATGAAAGCCAAAGGGGAGGTCGATCCCGAGGCGGTGCGCAGCATTTATGAATCGGAAAAATTCCCCCCCGCGGCCTTTGGTTTCGCCTATAATCTGGCCCCAGAAATCCAGGATGCCGTCCGCCAGGCTCTGCTCGAATTCGAGTGGGATGGCACGAAGATCGCGGAAGAGTTCGGTGCCGATGGGACGAGCAAGTTTGCTCCGGTCGTTTTCAAGGACGACTGGGCACTCGTCCGCCGCGTCGATCTCTCCGCCAGCAAAGCCCGCAGCGACCTAGCAATGCAGTAGGTCCCCGGGTTAGCCGCGACGCGGCAGGCGAGTCCTGCTCGGCGTAGCGGAGCGCGTCGAGTTCTATTTCAACTTAAACCGCGCAAACACCGGGTCGTGGTCCGAGCCGTCCATCTCTGCTGGGGCTCGCATCTTCTGCGAGGACCCTTCGACGTAGCTCTTTGCCATTGCTGGCGAACAGAGAATGAAATCAATCGGTTCCCAGCCTTCCTGATCGGGGTCAAGTATTGAATCAGGAGTGTCTTTTGTGGGAGTAGGCCACATTGCTGTGGGGCCGCTGCCCAGAATGGTCAGCAGTGAGGTACTATCGATCGTATCATTGAAATCGCCGGTCAGAATGATTCTCGCGTTTGGGTCTTTCTCAAGTTTTTCGTCGAGCAGTTTGCGGAGCATCGAAGCTTCGGCAAGCCGAATGGGCTCAGAGGAGTCGGCCCCACTTGCCTTACTCTTGAGATGTACAATCCACACCTCCAGAGGTTCGCCGCCGGGTGGCAATACAGTGATAGCCGGCACATCGCGGTTGAATTGTCGTTCAACTCCATCTGGTCCTTTGAATGTCAAATGTCTGCGGGAAGTGACTTCGCCAATCGGAGCGCGAGAGAGCAAACAGACGTCGATTCCTCGGCCATCGTTACCTTCAAAATGCACGACATTCTCATATCCCATATCACTGAGAAAAACCTTGTTGAATCGCTCCAAGTAACCTCGATTCTCTACCTCCTGGAGTGCGATCACGTCGGCATTCACCTTGTGGATCGTGGCAGCCAAACGCTCCAGTTCATCGCGAGGCTTAGTTCGAGTTCCTTCGTCAGCGTGGTAGGGATCGTCAACTTCGTCGAACAGATTGAGAACATTGAACGTAGCGACCACGATTTCATTGGGATCGGCAGACCAGGTAGTGACCGGTTTCTTCTCCACTCCTTCTGTTTTCGGCAGGGCATCGAGTACACGAATCTGATCCGATCGTGCGATGACCATCTGAGGATTGCCATTGTAGGTGCTAATCAATCCACGCATTTCCACCAACTTGTTTTCATAAAGTTCTTTGAGATCGCCAGGGAATCGTTCGAGATTCTCACCGAAGACGATCCCTACAAACCCAGGTGGTCGTTCATTGTCGAAGTTCAAGAAATTAATCCGCCCGGCGCTGCCAACTCTTACGATCTTGCCGCTCACAAAGACGGTCTGTCCGATCGCATCGCCAGCATCGTCCCAACTGATGTGTTTGATCCCTTCGTCCGGATCGATAGGAGGCCGGGCGTGAAGAGCGGTCGGCACGAGGGACATCATAAGAAGAATTGTGGCAACGTAGCGGAGCATTTTTATTTCGCCTTGATTAGAGAGGATGAAACAGGAACAAGGTCCCGTTATTTTGCCACGTTCAAGGGCATTCCACAATCAATACCAGAGCGAAAGCACCGGAATTGCGCTGACCCGCAATCGGCGTCGGAATGACTAATAGGACGAAGAATAAGCGCTCAAAAGCGAGCAGAAGGGAGTTTTTTCAAAAAATTGGCTTTCAACTTGGCGCGATATGAAGTATGCCGAGATATAATAAAGGTTTACCGCACTTATCCCCGCCGGATCTGTCTCACGATGCATTTTCTCCGATCTTCATTTGTAATCTGCTTCGCATTGCTTGACATTGTCGTGCTGTTTGCAGATCACTCGCAGGGCGAAGAAGTTGCGCCGAAGCTTGATTTCCCAAGCACATCAACCCCCGATAGTTCCTTGGCCAATGGGGTTGCCCTACCAGAGCAACGAATTCGCAATGTGATCCTCATGATCGGCGACGGTATGGGCCCCCAGCAGTTGGGATTGCTCTTTGCATACGCTCGCCATTCTCTAGCGTCGCAAGCATCTGGAAAGCCACTATCAGAAAGAATGGCGGCTATCGAAAAACTGGCGTCGCAAGGCAATGTTGGCATCGTACGCACGAATCCCCATGGGGCTCTGGTCGTTGATTCCGCTTCGGCGGCGACGCAATTGGCAACGGGAGTTTGGTCCGGATCGGAAATGATCGGTGTCGACTACCGAGGAAACGCAGCCAAGACCGTGTTGGAAATTGCACGCGACACGGGTCGATCGACGGGGCTTGTCTCCGACACGCGGATGACCCATGCAACTCCTGGCGCTTTCGCGGCCCACCAACGCCATCGATCGATGGAAAACGAGATCGCCGTCGACATGCTCGGCAACCAAGTGGACGTTCTCATGAGTGGTGGTCTGCGCCATTGGATACCGCAAGCCGTCAACAAGCGGGATTCGGCCTCATACATGGCTTTGGTGCAGATGATCGGCGGAGCGTTCGATGTTTCTTCTAAACGCCAAGACAATCGCAACTTGCTTCTTGAAGCGCGTGGAGATTATCAGTTGGTATTTGATCGGTCGTCGATGGCGCAACTTTCGGAGGGCAAGGTGCTCGGTCTGTTTGCCAACTCTGAAATGCTCGATGCTATTGGAGAACGCAAAACGCTCGAAAGCGGCGTACGTACGGAGCCCACCTTGGTAGAGATGGCGGAGAAGTCTCTGGAAATATTGAACAAGAATTCCAAGGGTTTTTTCTTGATGGTTGAAGGTGGCCAGATCGATTGGGCGGGACACAATAACGACGCTGGAGACATGCTCTGGGAACTTATTCAATTTGATGATGCTGTTCGGGCTGTATTTGATTGGGCCAGTAAAAGGGACGACACTCTCGTGCTGATCACAGCCGATCATGAAACAGGATCATTCGGATTTAGCTACTCAGGTTATGAGATTCCTGAAGCTCAGAAGATCGGCGGAAATGTTTTCGGCGAAGAGCCGTTTGCCCCAAATTTCAATTTTGGCCCCCAACATGCCCTCGATGATTTGGCAGCCCAACAGAAAAGCTACTTCGAGATTTTCACCGAATTTGATTCTTTGCCCGCTGAGGAGCGGACCCCCGAAAGGCTGATGGAGATTGTGAACGGGGCCGTCAAGCCGCTGTCGATCACGCTTGCCGACGCTACGGACTTGCTTAATCGAATGCCGAACCAATACTACCAGAAGGGACATCCCTATCTCGGCACTCCGACGTTGCCCGAGATGCCCGACCAAGAGTCTTTCTACGTCTATGGGGAAAACTTGCGTATGAATCGACTTGGCCACATCCTGGGCACACAGCAACATGTCGTTTGGGGATCTGGCACCCACACCAGTACCCCAGTGTTGATCGCAAGTTTCGGCCCGGGATCGGAGCGGTTTACTGGCATCCTCCATGCAACGGATGTTGGCAAACGCATGATCGAGATGATCCAGGGGCAATAGGGCACTTCTTGGTGCACATCTTCCATAGTTGCCTGATTTGTCAGCCTATTTGCCCCAGATTGCAGCCTTCTGCCCCTGCAGACTTCCGTTGACCGATTCCGGCAATCCTTCTAAAATTTGCTGTCACTTGGACTTATGGTGCTGCTGGCAGAATTGGCGGTTGTGCATTTTCAAGTGCAGGCATTCTGAGTTGGCGGTGCCAAATGGTCTATTCATCCACGCTTATATAGCCAGCTCGACAGATCATTCCGGAGAGTTTGAAGCGCGACAAGAAAAGTCGCAGGATAGAAACACAAGGAAAATGCTGTTTTTGGGTCCAATGTTGGGTTGGACCAACAGCTTTGCGTGATATCGACTCTGGACGTACAACATGGTTCCCCGTAAGGCTGGTACCGACTGGGAGATCCTCGCTCCTGCGAAATTGAACTTGTACTTGAAAGTTCTCGGCAAGCGCTCCGATGGTTTTCATGACCTGGATACGCTCATGGTCCCGGTGCAGCTATGCGACCAATTGCGCTGGTGTCCCGAGAATTCAGGACGGCCAGTTCAGGCTGAATCTTGCTCGCTAACTGTCGATTCTCGTGCTCTCAATCCAGGTCCAAGTTTGCATTCACTCAATTCCTCAGAGAATTTAGTGCTGCAGGCAGCCCATCTGGTCGCCGCCCGAATTGGCCGACCACCCCACGGGCATTTCCAGCTCACGAAACGAATACCCTTGCAAGCTGGCCTCGGGGGAGGCAGCAGCGATGCAGCAGCTACTTTGCGACTAACAAATGCCTGCTGGAAAGCAGGTCTTGCGGAGTCGGAACTTGCTCAATTGGCCGCTGAGCTGGGCAGCGATGTCCCGTTTTTCCTGCATTCCGGCCCTGCTATCTGCCGTGGCAGAGGCGAACGAATTTCAACCGCCGCTGGACTAGCGAATTTGCACTTTGTACTGGTGAAACCCTCCTTCGGCCTCTCAACGGCGCAAGTTTTTCAGGAGTTTTCGAGTTCTAAGGAACAGATACAAAGTTCGAATGACAATTCAACTGCTAGGCTCACTAGTTTGATTGGCGCACTACAAGCTGGGGCATTGTCAACTGCTAGTCGCTGGATGACTAACTGTCTGGAGTCCGCTGCAGCGCGGATCGCTCCAGAAATTCTGTGTATCAAAAACTTATTAGCGGATGCAGGTTGCCGGGGACAACTCATGACTGGCAGCGGCTCAACCTTATTTGGAATTGCTCGATCAGCAAGGCATGCGAGATGGATCGCCCGACAACTATCGGCACAAAGCATGGGAACTGTGTTGGTTACGTCAACGAGTTGGTAAGGCGACCAATGAATCGCAAGGAGACTTACCATGTATATTTCTGAAGTGCGAATTAAACTGATGGAAGATCCTGGCGAAAGGCTCAAGGCCTTTTGTTCGATCACATTCGATAACTGTTTCGTCGTGCGCGATCTCAAAATCATCGAAGGATCCAATGGCCCTTTCGTAGCTATGCCCAGTCGCAAGCTGACTTCCCACTGTTCGCGTTGCGGCATGAAAAACCATCTCCGGGCCCAGTATTGCAATCAATGCGGCTCGTCGATTAGCCACGATCACATGCCGCTGGATGCCGATGGTCGAGCAAAGCTCTATGCTGACATCGCCCATCCCATCAATTCCTCCTGTCGGGAGATGATTCAGGATCATGTAATCAATGAGTATTACGATGAACTTGATCGCTCGAAACTCCCCGGCTATGTATCACGGTATGACGATGTCGATGTCGAACTAGGCTACGAAGAGGATGTGCCCCAACTGCCGCGCAAACGTGAGACACGAATTGATCAGGCCCATAAAGACTCCTCGCCACATGAATCTCGAAAAGGAGACGTAAAGAGCAGTGGGCACGAGAGTTCATCTTCGAGAGCCCCGGGAGGCAAACCTCCGCATCAAGTCGAAGATTCCTTCGGATCAGGTATCTTCCCGGATGCTTAGAAGAGAAGCCGCCAAGCGACAACAGTGATTCCCAGCGGCACGAGATAGTAGGCGAACATCGCGAGTCGACCACGACGGACAAAGCGTATCAACAGGGCTAATGCTGCCAGGCCTACGACAAACGAGATGAGAAAGCCTACTGCCAGCGTTCCCAGCGGCGTTCCCGTAGTGCCTTCTTTCAATGCCTCGAGCATTTCTAGCACTCCACCACCGGCAATAGCCGGAATCGCCAACAAAAACGCGAAGGTCGAAGCGGACTCCCGCTGCAAGCCAACGCCTAGTCCTCCGGCAATGGTAGCACCGCTGCGAGAAATTCCTGGTAGCAATGCAAAAGCTTGGAGCATGCCGATCTTGAGAGTGTCCTGCCAATTTAGTTGTTTGTAGTCAGTTGATCCTTCAGTGCGATTGGAAGCCCACCACAGGAGCACTGCTGTAACGGGAAAGCAAAACCCTGCTACCAGTGGATTGGCGAGTATCAAATCGCTCGTTGCAGCAGGGAGCCCCTTCTTAAGATAAATTCCAATCACGGCCGCCGGTATTGTGCCTAGGATCAAAAGTGGTATCAGCCGACGATCCGAGGTAAAAAGTCGCAAGATTTCGCGGCGATAATAGACCAACACGGCAAGCAAGGTTCCCAGATGCAACACAATTTCAACTTCAACCAGATCCTTGACCGGTTCACTACCAAGCGATTGGAAAATCGCGTTGGCTACCACGAGGTGTCCTGATGAACTCACCGGCAAGAATTCAGTGAGACCTTGCACAATCGCGAGGAGAATGATTTCGAAGATTGTCATTTGCTGCGGGTCTCACAAGTATGGAATTCGCGTCTGCTAGTCTCTGAGTCAAAGTACCAACTATAATTGCCCACTATGCTCATGTCAGCGGCGAAAACAGTCACTTCTCGTCGCATCGAGTGGTCGTTAAGCTAAAGAATAGGTTGCATCCTGGTGAAACCCTGGCAAGATTGAAAGAACATGGGAATTCGCTTCTTTTGCCCGAATGGCCACAAACTCAATGTGAAAGGATTTCTCGCGGGCAAGCGGGGGATCTGTCCCGAATGCGATGCGCGCTTTCTGGTTCCTATGGAAAGCGGTGGAAGAGTTGAAGCCCTTGAAGAGCCTACCGAGTTGCTGGGGTCAGATGTACCCGCACCGGCCAATCATAGCGACTCTCTGAAAAAGGAAGAGGCCCATCTTGCTGACACCGACTGGCACGTTCGTGGTGCCTCCGGTGCTGAACAAGGACCGATTCCTTACGCCCAGGTGAAGGCTCAAATAGAGATTGGACAGGTCGACAAGGACTCTTGGGTCTGGCGGACCGGGTGGCAAGATTGGCAACGGGCAATCGATGTGTTCCCCGAAATTGAATCAACCCCCGACGGATCGAATGCCAACACTGTTAAAGACATTGGGGCAATTCCAAGTAATCCGGAAACCATTGTAGTTGAAGAAAGTGGTTTTGTTCCTCAGGAATCTGTAGCAGTAGCAACTCATCGCCGTCTTCAACGAGAACGTCGTCAACGTGCGAGAATGGTTACTCTGGTTCTGACCGTTCTGATTTGCTTGCTGGCGCTAGTTCTCGGGATAATACTTTCGCGGTAAAACGCAGAACTTCCCTCGAACCAGGTCACACTGACAGGCGAAGCACCAAACAAAAAAACCGGTCCTCGCGTTGAGGACCGGTTCTCGTTTCTTTCAACTGTACTTTCTGCTATGGCAGAAAGCTCAGGTGGTGGAATCGCTCTGAGGAGCCTGGGGAGCTGCTTCTGGAACAATCTCACCAGCGGCTTCGCCACAGCTGCTGCAACCTTCGACGGCGGCACCACCACAACTGCTGCAACCTTGGACTTCACCACAGCCACAAGGAGCGGCACTGCAGGAGCAAGTTGTGCAGCAACCAGCACGACGAGCCTTACGGGCCTCGCGACGGGTCATGCATTCGCAGCTGCATTGGCTAACTTCACAACCGCAAGGAGCGGCGGCGGAGCAACCACATGGAGCGGCAGGAGCAGCTTCGCAACCACAAGGAGCAGGAGCAGCTTCACATGGGCAAACTGGCTCGCTGTAGCAAGCTGGAGTAGCTTCACAGCATACAGGCTGGCAACAAGTGGCGGGCTTGCAGCACTTGTTCTTGCGCTTGAACAAACCAGCTTCGGCGCTCGAAGCAGCCAACATCACCATTACAGCAGTCAACACGATCATAGCACGTTTCATAATGTAATCCCTCCTCTTGGGAAAAACCCGCGCCGCGGTAAATCGGAATACGTTTCCGTTAACGGCGCAACAAATTCTCTACTTCTTTCACCGTCAAAATTCTTGCCCCGAAGTGCTACGACGGCCAGTAGCGGCGGGGGAAATCAAACCTGTATCGCTTCAGCCACTGCACATTGATGCACGATCCGGCTGCTAATTTTCTGACTTTACGAATTAGAAAACTTAGGCCGACAAAATAACATGGCTACTTTTGATGTCAAGTGGCTCGTTAGCCCAAAAGAACCAAATCACCAGCCTCTACAGAGTCTCTTGAATACGAGAGAACCGAATGAAGTCATCGAAACCTAAGTTTCACAGGCATATCGGGCAAGTAGCGAAATTCGTCCGCTTTTTTCAGCAGTGAGAGTGGCTTTCCGTAGAAGTCGGTAACCAAATTGATCGCATGGTAAAATGCGTTGGATGCGGTGAATGGAGAAAGGCTGGTTCCGCCTAAGCTGCCTCTTGCATCACATCTCTGAGGAGCTATCGAGGACCTGCACGGAAAGGGTCCTGTGAGGGCTGAGATGCTTGTCGTGGCGTCGAGGGAGAGTTCTGTTCCGTTGCACTCACCGAAGACGGCATCGCAAATTGTCCGGGATTCTCGAAGTCCATCACGATGGGTGGCTGGTCCTCGCCCAATTCGGCTGCCATGCCTGAAATACGCCACTGCCCACCGTTTAACTTTAAAGCCCAGGTGATTTTCTCCTCCTGAGGCTGACCGTCGGCGTCCAAGTCCTTCCAAGTCGATTCAACTACTGCTTTGTCAGCATCGATCATTTCGACTGCGCCTACCCGAAAAGTAGCCGTGTCGCTCCCGGGAGGTGAGAAATTGAGTTCCAACTCGCTTGTTCTTTTCAGCGCCAGTGGAGTCAGTCGCTCGCTGGCTGTTTCCGTTTCGCCCGCGCGGACTGCACTTAGGAATTGGTGCACTACCTGGGCCACCGGATCGCTAGGCACTCCGTCTCCAGCCGAACTGCTCGACGAGTTTTGCGATCCGCAGCCGGCAGTGATAGCTATCAGTGAAAGAGCCAATATTTGAACCGGGTAACAGCGCATCGGTGACCTCAAATTTTGTAGCTTAGGAATGTGCAGGCTAGATTATCTAACCCTGCATCCTGCAAGGGGCGGGAGTGTGGCAAAATTCCGATGTGGGGTCAAGACTAAGCGACGCCAAGAATAGGCCTGACTGGACCACTTGCCGGAACCTCAAGGTCGAGGAAAAGCTATCTACCCGCACTGAGCCCCTCGTCGACTGCTTGCTGATCACGACGATAGAGTGCTAGCTGTGACTCAAAGGTGGCAGCGCTGATCTGCCAGGAGGGCTCCGAGCTGACGAAGCTTTGGCAATGAGCCACCAAGACGCGGTGAAGAAATTTGAACAAGTGGCGGGGTACGCGAAGTGCCGCAAAGGCTTCGATTAACCTTGCGCTGGTTACGTTCTGCTCAAACAAGTTCTGCAACTGAGGGTTGGATCCCTCTTTTCCACAGGCCTCGACCCGCGCATTGGCCAGATCATAGAGTGCAGCGCCTGTCCATTCGAGCGAGGGGATCATGTTTTGCTTGTCCAAGCGAGCTCGCTGGAAGAAATCATGCCCTTCCTGCTGCATGCAGTTGGCCAATTCGATTGGCAACAAGAGCTTCAGACCCAACCCCGGTTGCTTGAGGAACTTGTTGTCGAGCATCGACCAGACAAGTCCCTTCATGTTTTCTTGGGAACCGTTAATCAGGTGAGGCTCGTCGACGCGATCTACGAGTACCACGATGCCCGAGAAACCCAGTGCCTTGAGCACCCCTTGGAATTTATAGAGCAGTTCGTAGCGATCGTCGGTGCGACGCTTGTTGGGCAAGGGTTGCCCATTGATATCGTGACCGGAGAACTGCATGAGCACCTTGCGCAAGGGATTGATGTCCCGATTTACGCAGCGCAAATGTCGTGAGACGGAGAAGGCTTGTGGCCACCATCGCCATACTTGGGCAAGCCACGGTGCCCAGCCGAGAGCCATGATCAGCCACGGCCAAACCGTGGTGAGCCAACTCCACTTGCGCAGGTAAACAATAGTCCCCGCGACCACCAACATCGTTAGTAGGCCGAGTGCTCGAATCCCCCAACTTTGCCAAGGTCTGTATTTCAGGATGTGGCGCAAACGATACCAACGTGCATCAAACGATTCAGAAAGCGAATCATCGTAGCAAGAAGCCAACAGCAGCAGATCGCGGCGCTGGAAGTGATCGAGGCGCGATACGGCCTTTTCGGGCAAAGTATTTCCTGTGGGACCTGAAGTTTGGGAGATGTTCAGGAATCGATCGACGACATCGGTTACGCCTAGCGAGAGGATCGCATCCATATGGTCCCAGAGCTTCCACTCTTCAAGTACCTTCGTTGGTTTGCGGCGCGTGCGACTACTCAGTCGTTCAGCGAAGCGATCCAGGAATGGATTGAAATCATCGTATTCGATCACGAACGCGCCATGGTCTTTGTGCGTTCGATTGAATTCTTCGATTTGGGCGGTGATCTGTAGACGCATGGCGGTCTTGCCGGCACCTTTTTCGCCAAACACGATGGATGTGCCGGGGTTGGCTGGATCGCCGTAGACCTTGTCCCAGTTCGGATGAAACGTACTAGTGCGGCAACGTCCCTGAAAGACAGGATCCGTTTGTGCATCTTCGTCTGCAAACGGATTCGTGGCCATTCCATGATGATCAAACAGGTCGTGAAGGTTCATAACGCGTCGGGGGGTGTTCGAGTAGACGATAAAGTGTCATGCATTTGGGCGAAATTCGGCCCTTTAAGTATAGGTTGTCTGCTGGCGTTTCCTAAGGAGAAGTGCTCAAGCTCACTGTCGATACAATCGGTGCAAGCTGGTCAATTGTGCGTCCTTTGGATAATCTGGAAATAGATAAGGGCACTTATCACGGATCGAGAGAATCACTATGAAAACAGATCCCAAGTACGGCTATTATCCCTGGTGGCCCGAGGACGGCGACGATTGGATCCACCCCGAGGATGCTGAGTTGGCCCGCACACTGATCCCCAGCCCGCGCGTTTTCTGTCGGGACGGTGAGCAAGAGCCCTATGTCCTGCTGCACTATGGCGACGTGCTTCTTCGCGTCAAGCGAACTCTCTGGCAGGCTGTTGAGCCAGAAGGCTTTGGGATCGGAGATTGGGTCGAGGTACTTTCCCGCGGCATGCGCAATACCCCACGTACGGCTGTCATCCATGAAATGCACTGGGACGCCAAAGATCGGAAGCTCGTCTATCAAGTGACGGAAAATGGCGTACCGGTTCCCAATCAGTACGCGGGAGAGGATCTAAAGCACGTTGACCCTCCTAAGCTTGAGGAGTGAGCCGTAGGCAGCGTCATCGGATTGACCACTCTTGAAATAGCGTCTGTGGAGGAGGGCCGGCCGTGCGTAGCACGACGGCTCTGAGGGAAGTCCTGGAAGAACGCCGTGTGGGGGAAGCGTGGGGCGCGTGTCGGAGCTGAAGCGAGCTCTTCTTCAGTGGGGCTAAGTCAGCTCGGCTAACGTTGGGGAGTTTCGCGGCGGAGGTTGCGGAGGCGGGCGTGGAGGGCAGCGTGGGGGCCGTCGACAAGGTCTTTGCGGTCTTCGTCGCTCAGCAGGGTGCGGGTTGATTGCGCGGGTAACTGCGAGTCACGCGATGCGAGAGGGGCGGGTACGGCAGGCGCGACTTTGGGAGCAGTTGGAGTCGGAGATTGTGGCTCATCCGAAGGGTCGACGGGCGAGGAAAAATCGTTGAGCTGGCCGCTCCGGTGCAGTTCTTCGATGAGTTCTTTGGTGGCATCGGCAAAAGCACCAGGGGTAGCGAGAGCAGCAGTGCCTTCTTTAGAAATGCTACCTCCAAAGAAAACTCCCAGAGGACTGGCCAAGATCGCTGGCAGTAGAAGCAGATCTCCGACCAAGGCGGCGCCGAGCATGGAGATCATCAGGTAGCCAAATTGCTGGGTCGGTGTAAAGGTACTCGTGGCAAATACAGCCAGGCCGAGGCCGCCGATGAGAGTCGTTTGGAGCATGGCCATCGCACAACGGTCATAAGCCAGCATTACTGCCTGGACACGGCCAAGACCGATCTTGATGCCGCGGCGGAACCAAGTGAGGAAGTGAATCGTATCGTCCACCGCCACACCAAGCGCGACGCTCGCGGTCATCATAATGCCGATGTCCACTTTAATTCCCAACCAACCAAGTGCACCAAAGATGATGACGATAGGAAACACGTTGGGGATCATCGAAATGAGGCCGGCCATCGGGCTCTTGAGCAGGAACATCATCACGACGGCGATCAGCACGGTGGCCCACATGATACTTTCATTGAGACTGATCAACAGCTGTCGCTGGGTCTTGTAGACCAGCGGGACCATTCCCGTGTAAACCGAGCGAATTGGGCGCGGTTCATCCGCATTGCCAACATTGACGGCTGCAGAAGAGAGGTCGATATCAAAATCCGTAACGTCGATTAGGGGAAGCCCTCGCTTGGCAAAACTTTTGGCAGTCGGATCGCTCCCGGCCGAGACCAGAATCAGCGCGTCCTGGTTGCTAAGCGCTTTGATTGCTCGGTCGACATAATCTGCATCATTCTTATGCTCGTCGAATTCAGAGAGATTGTAGAACGAAACGGCACGAGCTTTGCCGCCACTCTTGGGCTGCACACCACTCTTCAGCAGCAGGCTTCGTAACACAGATTCTTGGGCTGTTGGTGTAGGTTCGGGATCGCCGTGTGGGGTTCGGTAGAGGATCGTAACTTGTGACCCATCGAGTTGTTTGCCCTGTTCGTGAAGCTGCTCGACGATCATGTCGCGTTGTTGATAAGCGACGAGAACCGGATCGACAGCGGCCTTAAGATCTTCAACAAACTCGCCGTAGTCGATGCCACCATTGTCATTATCTTGATCACCCAGGGCGGCGACGCGGGCACTAACTCGCCAAAGTTCGCGTCCGGTCTCCTCATTGGTTTTCTTATCGCGCTCCATGCGGAGATAATCACCAGAAAGAAGTTGTTCGCGGTGTTCCTCGAGGCTCTTGTTTTTTGCATAGTCGGCACTTCGGTCGGCACCGCCAATGCCAGTATTTGTACTCTCAGGAGTGAAAGTTGCGACGGACATCACACGACTTATCTCGGGGAATTCTTCGATGCGGCTTTGAATCTCTCGCATGAGGTCCAGTCGCTCGAGCATGGTCATACGATACTGCTTGCCATCGGCTTCAGCATGTTCCTCGGCGGTACGGATTTTTTCTGGAGGTACCGTCAGCACAACTTCCATGGGGACGAGATTCCCCAG
Organism: Bythopirellula goksoeyrii; assembly: GCF_008065115.1. NCBI lineage: Bacteria > Pseudomonadati > Planctomycetota > Planctomycetia > Pirellulales > Lacipirellulaceae > Bythopirellula > Bythopirellula goksoeyrii. Next base: position 1,586,359 of record NZ_CP042913.1, read on the forward strand.
GTTTTTCTCCAACCAGGCATAATCGTGGATTAGGCGAGTGTCCTGGTCGAGCAGTTTTAACAGCTGAACGGACGTGCCAATCCGAGTGAAACCAAAAGCAAAGATTCCCATCACAACCAACCAAAAGCAGCAAGTCCAAACGTTGCGGCCGATGACAATCCCAAAGAGACGCAAGGCCCAATCGGGAAGGTGTCCATGTTCGTGATCACCCGATTGACGCTTGATTAAGTCGTCGCTGATGGGGAAGCGGTGCAGGAATACTGGCAACAGGGTGAACAGAACAACGACGGTTCCCAACACCGAAATGCCAGTGAAGAGGCCGAATTTTTTGATGGGGAGAATGTCGCTGGTAAACAGTGAGCCGAGACCTACAGCCGTGGTGAACGCCGCCAGCGTGCAGGGCCACCAGCCATGGCGCACCGCCGATTCGGCTGCGCCTTTGAGCCCTTGCTCGCGGCGGGCATCGCGGTAGTAGTTGACAATATGGATCGCACCGGAGAGGCCCAACACGTAGACAACGGCAGGCATCGACATGAGAATCGCGTCGACGGTGCCAAGTCGTGGCCGATCAGACCCCGTGACCATCACTTCCAGGATGCCGAAGTAAAAGACGACGGCCAAACTCATTCCAGCGCTGAGAACCCCAATAGCGAAAACAATGCTGGTGATCTTCACGCTGCGAAAACACCAGTAGGAAAGTCCGAATCCGACCAATCCGGCAAGCAACGCAAGCCGGATAAGGGTTCTCTCCCCTTCGACGTCGATCGTGATGTTGTCCACAGGAGGACCGCCCATGTGGATGGAGTCCGCGGAGATGGCACACTCGGTGGTTGCGATCTCGGTGATTTTCTCAATCGCGGCACGCATTGTCTTGTTGTCTTTAGTCGCTTCCTCGCTCAGGAAGACAATCAGACAGGTGGTGCGGCTCTCGTTGCCTAAGGAATTTCCCTCAGCATCGCGCTTGACCGGTCCCACAAGGGCACCCTCGAGTCGCTTTACGGCATCGCCATAGCCTAGACTTACTGGCGGTGTCGTAAGTTCTTCGAGAACGGCTGGACCGCTGATGACTCGTTTATACCAACGGGATCGTTTGGCCAGATCAGAGTCGGGGCCAGCTTGGGCAAGTGCTTCCTTGCCGGGGATCAGTTTTCGCTCGAGTTGGTCGAGCTTCTCTGTATTGCCCAGCGTGCAGTCATCCCAGCTTACAAGGGCAAACTGTTCACCGACGAAGTGGTCGCGAAACCAGCGCAGGTCAATTGATTCCGAATAGTTTGGCGGGAGCCAGTCTTCGGCCTTGTTGGTGTTGCTTTCGATGGCTCTGCGGGCACCGCGAGGCAACAAGGCAATGAGAAACGCGGCGGCTAGCGCCAACAAGAAATAGTTGGGCTGCCCAAAGGTCTTGCGAGCCAGAAAGGAAGGCTTGTCAATCTGATCGGGAGAGGTCACTGGGATTAAGTCTCGAATGGCTTTCTACAGACAGAAAAAGCGGGACTGCCAGCAACGCTTGCCCGAGGTTGCTTCTCAGACGCAAGAAGGTGCTGCCAAAAATGCCTTCACAGTAACCTAGGCTAACGAGAAATGCTGGATAAGTCTACGTCGAACTGGCAGGGAAGAGCCGGTTAGGCAAGAGGGATGGCTCTGAATCGCAATTTTTCGGTTTTTGCTCAGTAGCTTGCTGCCGAACAGGGCGATGCCAGAGAGTTGGAAGCTAGCAATCTCTTCGCCTAGGTCAAAGGTTGCAAGGACGAATTGAAGCTTCCCTTTGGTCGCCTTGAGCTTACCAGTAGCTCTCGAAGCCGAATCCCCCGCCGAGGTAGAAGAGGTCGCCATTTTTTCCGATGTAGGGACTTCCACTGGGAACGAAATCGACTTGGTAGGGCGCCAATGCTACACCCGTGACTTGCATGACTTCGAGACTCGTTCGAATAGAAAAATTGGGCCGCAAGTGCCACCTGCCTATGAGCGATCCTTCGCCAATGAAAGAGAGGTTGTCCCCTTCGAGATCAGTGCTTCCCGAGGTCACGTTTCCTGAGACATCGAAGTTTGACTTCAAGTGTATCATGTTCAAATACATTCCGCCCTTTATTTTTCCGGTAATGCTCCAGCGAGCCGTCTCATACGCATGCGATACGCCCAGTTCCGTGCCGATGAAATGATTGCCCGTTTGAACCAGGTAATTGCCCGTTTCATTGTCGCCGTCCCCATTGCCATCAGGGATTCCGAAGGCATTGATATTCAATTCTTCATCGAGACTGAAGTAGCGTACACCAGCCAGGAAAGCATTCGTATTGGAAGGTTGGGCACGTCGCACCCAGTGTCCGCTGGGTTCGAGTTCCATGCGGTCCTTCTGCATTCTTTGCTTGACGTTGTAAGTTAACTCGAAGCTATTGAACCACGTGGTATAATCGAAACTCATGCGTTGGGCGCTGTCAAAACTAGGATTCCCGTTAGCTATATTATTGGGCATCACCAGATTGCCGCCCTCAAGTTGCGAATCCTGGCCGTAGTTGCCGCCACCAAAGATCGTAAACTCCATGGCGTGATCGCGATTCTCATGATCGCGAAACAGGAAACGGCCAACACTCAATCGAGGAGCTCCTTCGGCACATGAAGAACCGTCGATCGCCAAAGTATTCTTGAGTCCGCCAACCACTATGGTGTCGAAATCTCTTGCCAGGATGACTTCGTTCGCGTTAAACGTACGCGCGAAAATCACCGCATCTGCTTCTGCATACCAGAATCCTCGGCGCAACCAAGTACCCGTGCTTTCCAGCAAGGCAGGGCGGCAGTCGAAAGAGCGAAAGCTGTCTTCCGCGTAGTCCACTGGATTGGGGTCAAAATCCCCTGCGCTGAGCGGAGTCGAAAGAGGTTCCGCAATGGGCTCGGGAATCTGCTCCTCGGAAGGTAGCATCATCCTTTGCATTCCAGAAGAGGTCGCCTCTTCTGATGCATCGTAAGCGAATTGAGGAGGGAGAACTCCGAGAGTTTGAGATCCGAACAGATCCTCTGCTGTGACCGCTCTACAGGAGAACGCCAGCACACTTAATATTAGGAATCCGACTAACTTATTCACCGCAAAGACCTCCCCTTTGGAACGACAAGCAAAATTCTAGCGCATCATGTGCGGAAGCATTTTTGTACAGAGAATTCATCGTCCTCTAGTCAGGTAAGATGCAGGAATAACCGACAGAATCGTAAAAATCATTAAAAGCCAGCCAAACGGCAGGGTTGTCGATAAGCGGGCTAGTTTCGCTAAATTGACTGGATTGCCAATATTCGGCACTTGTCGGAGGTAGACGTTGCGTTGAGAATCGCGGGTGGAGTGTCATCAGCAATGCGGTTCGGCGCTAGCTGCTGGCCGGGCTTGTAAGATCGGCAGCCGACTCCTTTCCACTCGCGAGGCCACCAAGAGCGCAAGCAATTCCACCCACTTGTCATCAAGGAGCGAAGCTATCATGTCTCAGCAATCTTTGACCTCACTTATAAATACAGGGACGAAGCTATGGCTTGATTCGGTCGACCCCGATTTGATCGCGGAGAATGTGAAGTTGGGCGCGACCGGGGCGACTTCGAACCCCATTATCATCAGCGATCTGATCAAGACCGGGCGTTATGATGAGCAACTCTCAGCGCTAGTAAGAGACGGATGCTCGCCTAGCGATGCTGCGTGGCAGTTGAATGATTTGGTGGTTGCCAACGCGGAGCAAGTATTCGAGCCCACCTGGCAGAAAACCGGAGCAGACGATGGCTATGTGAGCTTCGAGGTCGATCCGCTGCTGGAAGATCCCACTGCGGGTATGCCTCTGGATGATCGTGTGGCAGGTTACGTTTCTGAGGGTACGAAGTGGTCGCAGGGGCATCAGAATCGGATGATCAAGGTGCCGGCCACACCTGCGGGGATTCGTGCGCTGCCGGAACTGGCGGCAAAGGGGATTCCGCTAAACGTCACACTGATTTTTACTATGCGACAATATGAAGCGGCACGCGATGCCATTTGGCAGGGAGCGCAGAATTGCTCATCGCTCGATACATTCAAAAGTGTGTACAGCATTTTCATTTCCCGCGTTGATGTGTACACCCAGAAGCACGTGCCTGAATTATCTGCCGACGCCCAGGGACAAGTGGGTATTCTGAATGCTAAGCAACTTTGGGTAGCGAATCAGGAGTTCTGGTCGAAGCATGCGACTCCCCTAAAGCAAGAGATTGTGTTCGCCAGCACAGGGACGAAAAACGCCGAGGATGACCCGTGGAAGTATGTGATCGCGTTGGCAGGGAGCGATATCCAAACCAATCCACCTGCTACCAATGAAGCGATCGCTGAGCATGATCTCACGTTCACCCGCACGGTTGACAAGATGCCCCCGACGGCGATCGTGAAGGAAATCGAGCAGAAAGTAGATATGGAAAAACTGGAAGAGACCCTGATGCAGGAAGGCATCAAAAAGTTTGCCGACCCCCAGAAGGCGTTGCTGGCGCTTGTTGCTGAGAAAGCGAAAGAACTTGTTTAACAGCGTTAACTCCAAGATGTCTTAGCCACGGATTGGCACAGATGAAGCACGGATTAAGAGGGTCTTTATTCCGATCCCGTCCGTGTTCAATCCGTGGCTTAATAATGATATTGGTTGCGGTGCCATGCTGTGCTGCCTTATCATGCAGCATGCGTCTTCGAAACTGATTTCGAGCGAAGCTGATTCAGCATTCCATCTAACCCTCTGGTAGTTTGTTATGGCTATTGATCCTTATTCTCCGTGTCCGTGTGGTAGTGGTAAGAAACTCAAGTTTTGCTGCCCGGATCTTGCTGCCGACATGGAAAAGATCCATCGCATGGTTGCGGGGGATCAACCTCATGCAGCGATGAAGCATTTAGACGCTCTTATGCAAAAGCAACCGGATCGGGCGTCGCTCTTGGATCTGCGTGCCAATCTCGAACTTTCCATGCATGAGTTCGACGCTGCCCGCAAGACGATTGACCACTACCTTGCCAAGCATCCCCAGAATCCGGCGGCACATGGTCAGAAGGCAATACTCATTGCCGCAACCGAAGAGGGGACGGCAGCCATTGGGCCGTTACAGGACGCGCTGGAATTGCTCGACGACGACATGCCCCTGCATGTGTTTGAAGCACTCGGATCTGTGGGACATGCGCTGTTGTTGGAAGGCGAGCTGATCGCCGGTCGGGGGCATTTGCTCCTCTACGCTGGAATCGCACCTCAAGACGACAACATGGCAATCAAGCTCTTGTTGCGAATGAATCTGCAAAGTGGGTTGCCCCTGTTGATTCGCGAGCTTTCGAACCCGCTGGATTGCCCGGACGATGCACCCTGGCAAGGTGAATTCGATCATGCCTCACGCGCCATCGGTCGCGGGCAATGGCGGATCGCAGAGGAAATCTTGACTTCCCTGCGGGACAAGGCAGGAGCAGAACCGGCGATTGTTTACAATCTTGCCTTGGTGCGAGGCTGGTTGGGCAATATCGATCGTTTTGCTGAAGGCCTGCACGAATACGCGCGAATTGAGCCGAATGAAGAACGAGCGGTCGAGGCCGAAGCTTTGGCTCAACTGATCGATCCGAATCTGGAAGACCCCAAGTTGGAGACGGTACGGATCGCCTATGCGATTGCGGACGAGGATGCATTGTCAGAACGGTTTGCAGAAGAAGCGCGTCTGGAAGAGTATCCCCTCAATCCGGACGAATTCGACGAGGATACACCGAGGCCAAGGAATAGTTTTATCCTGCTCGATAAACCTACACCTCAAGCACGTCCCGATCTCCAGGGGGATGAAATTCCGCGGGTGCTGGGCTTTCTTAGTTTGTTTGGCAAGCGGACAGATCGCGGTGCCCAGTTGGAGTTGACGACCGATCGTGATGAAGGTCTGGAGGTGACCAAATCGTTGCTGGTCGACGTGGCAGGAGATTTGCTCGGTGAACTACTAGAGGAGGAAGTGGTCGCCGAGAAGTCGCAAAGCGAAGAATCGCTGAGTTGGCGGTGGCGACTTCCACCAAGGACACCACTGGATCAGAGGAATCGACTGGTGGCTGAAGAACGCCGGAGAGCGATACTTGAGCGGTGGACGGCGGCACCTCGTGCCGCGTTGGAGGGCAAGAGCCCTCAGGAAGCGGTTGGGAATCCTGAACTGCGGCTTGCGTTGTTAGCCAGCGCGTTGATTATCGAACAGGCCGCCGATGACCCAGCAGAATTGCCGTTGTTCGCCGAATTACGCGAACAACTTGAGTTGCCTCCCTTGGCCAGCATTGACCCGACTCAGATTGTAGATCGTCGGTTTTCCATCGTGCGTGTGCCGCAACTCGAATTTTCCAAACTCACTCTCGATCAACTTGAAGGATTTTTCAATCGGGCGACGATGCTGGGGGCGAATTTGGCCATCCTATTGACCGGGGGCGAAATCGTCGCTCGTGCGGACGAAACGCCCAACATCGATCTGGCGAGGGTATTCCAGCAGTTGGTGCGAGTTGATCCTGATGTTGCGCGATCGCAGGAGTGGATTGCCAAGGCCCGCCAATGGGCTGAGAAGAATCATCGCTCGGTGGCCGAGTGGGCACTGCTGGATTTGGAACTGGCGATTGAACGCAACGACTCGGCGACTGCCCAGCATGTGCTTGAAGAACTGCGGACGGTTCATATCAATGAGCCCGGAGTGGCCGAGGAGACCTATCGGATCTTGTATTCTGCTGGGCTAATCTCGCCACATGAAACCAGCAGACCAACTCCACTTGCCATGCCAGCGAGCCCAACGCGAGATGATGCTCAAGGAGGAAGCGGACTTTGGACTCCGGAAGGTGAGAGCGGAGCAGCTCCAGCAGTTGGCAGTGGTAAATCCGCGATTTGGACACCGTAGGGTGGGCATTGCCCACCACGGATCTCAGAACAACCAATCTGGTGGGCGGTGCCCACCCTACGAAATCATGAGCAAGTCCGGCGATCAAAAGTATATGGCACGTGCTCTCGAGTTGGCCGAGCAGGGGCGCGGTTTCGTGGAGCCCAACCCGATGGTGGGCTGTGTGATCGTCCGTGAAGGAGAGATTGTCGGTGAAGGGTGGCATCAAAAGTTCGGGGGACCGCATGCAGAGATTGAAGCTCTAAGTGCCGCAGGTCAAGCCGCAACAGGTGCAGACGTGTTTGTGTCGTTGGAGCCTTGTTGCCATCAGGGAAAAACTCCCCCGTGCACCGAAGCATTGATTGGGGCAAAAGTTGCACGGGTCGTGATCGGGTGCCAGGACCCGAATCCTCAAGTGGCGGGCAATGGAATCGCCAGCCTCCGTGAAGCAGGGATTGAAGTCGAGCTGATTGCAGACGATGGATCGGCTCACAGGTTAGTTGCACCTTTCGCCAAGCTGATGACCACGGGGAGGCCATGGGTGATCGCCAAATGGGCGATGACCCTGGACGGCAAGCTGGCGACGCACACCGGCGACAGCCAGTGGATCTCAAGCGAAGCATCACGAGCGGTGGTGCATCATGTGCGGGGTCAGGTCGATGGAATTGTGGTGGGAAAGGGAACCGTTGTGCAAGACGATCCCACGCTCACCGCGAGACCAAGCGGCGCGCGGATTGCCACCCGGATTGTCCTGGACTCGCTGGCGACGCTACCCATGGATAGCCGTCTTGTAAAGACTCTTGACCAGGCACCCCTGTTGCTTGTAGCCAGGGAGGACGCCCCGGCCGGGCGACTCAGTTCGCTGCAATCTATTGGCGTGGATGTGCTTTCCCTTGCGATGGGGGATCACGAAGATTTCATTGGCCAGTTGCTGGATGAGTTGGGACAACGGCAGATGACAAACCTCTTGGTCGAGGGAGGCGCTACTCTGCTCGGCACTCTCTTTGACTTGGGAGCCATCGACGAGGTACATGTCTTTGTGGCCCCGAAGCTAATTGGTGGCCAAGCGGCATTGACGCCCGTTGCCGGCCAGGGATTGGCAGAGATGGCCACGGCACTCGAATTGGATGAAATCGAGGTAAACGTTCTCGGCGGCGATGTTCATATACATGGCTATGTCAGACCGCGTTGAGCAATCCTTCCTATTCGCCCCACAGGGTCGCCACAATGCGCCGTCGCCTGGCCCGGTTGCGATGTTCGCACAACCGGACCCTTCACTCAATCGATTCAATGTCATCCAGCGAGAATAGTTCCTGCTGGGAGTTGTTTGGCAACGTGCGGCGTTGAGCCTCAAGGATAATCTCTTGCAATCGCTCGGGTGGAAATCGCAGTGGTTTTAATTCTTGAGATGTACGGGTTTTATCATCGGTAACCTTGATTCTCAGTGCGCATTCTCCAATCGTCTCTTTGTCTTCAGGAAGAATCAAAGACCATCTCCATTGGGTATCATTCACCTTGTTCGTCGAAAGAGTGTGCTCGCGGCAAATACGAGACTGATTGCCCTGGTAAAGCTCAAATGTAGGCTCGCGGGCAAAGAAATCTTTCTCTCCCTCTTTCGCATCGTACTGATACCAGCAGGCCAAAACAGCTCGCTCGTTTATGTTTAAGCTGTGCCATGATCCTAGCCAAGTTGTGTCGGAGCCCCCTTCACCGTACGGCGACAATTTGATGCCTTGCATGGTTAGGTCCGCTGCCTTTTTAGCATCCAGCTTGATTAATTTGTAATCCTGAGGGGCTTGAAAGGAGAAGAGCGAGCCAGGCGGTTCGACATCAACCTGAATGACTTCGCTCCTATGGAGCTTTTCGACACCTGATTCATCCACAGTGCTGCTTTCCGATTTCATCGGGATGCCAGTCAATCGATTGAGCCAAACCAGATGTCGCCCTTCAAATGCAAATGGGACCTCCTCTTGGTGGTATTCATACACGTCACAAAAAACCCCCTGAAAATCTTCGGATCGAATCTTGCGATAATATTCAGGAGGTCCCTGGAGGAAATTACTAGCGATGCTGGACTGGATAAACGACTCCACCAAGAGTTCAGTATAAAAAGCGTCGCCGGCGACATTCGCGATTGTCGCTTCTCTGTTGTCGTCTGACACAACGATTGTCTCTTTGCCATTGCTGGCCATGTATGCGCTCGTTACGGTCGAGGGCTTTCCGCCACCTGGAATGCTGAATCCATAAGACCGATAACCGATACAATTCGGTCGCTTGGCGTATAACTCCGTTGGGAATTTTTCTAACTTCTCGTCGCCATGCTCGGAAGTGATTGTTTGGTAAATCCACCCTTTCAGGTGTAGGCTACGAATGGTCATGAGCCTCTCTGCCAAGTGCTCCATGCCATAGACAGTCTGGGGAGTTCCCCCGCCAAAAGACAGAAGTAAACCGATCGCTACCAGCAAAAGTGCTGCCACAGCTAGTCGTGAATATGTCAACCACTTAGGAAGAGGATTGGTATTGTCAGGGTGAGTGGCGATCGATGCGCATGATAGTAAGTTGAGTAATTCCTTGCGGCACCTATCATGTCGAGCATCAAAGGTGTCGTAGTAGGAACGCAACATGTTATCGTTTGGCTGTAGAATCATTGTCTTATCCCTTTTTTCGAGGTCATTTGCTTGGCCAAATTCTCACGCGCTCGCTCTAGCAGTTTGTAGAAACCTGAAGCGGATAGTTCGAGTACTTTCTGTGCAACTGGGGCGGGCTGTTCAGTCAGGTAAAAAATGTGAATTGCGAGTCGTTCGCGTTCTGGAAGTCGAGAGATGGCACGATGGAGGTCTTCGAGTTTCGAAAGTTGGCAATCATCTGTATCTTTAGCGTGCAGGTCGAAAAAAGGTTCCATCTTTAGATTGTTTATGGCGTTATTTCTTCTATGCCAATCGATGGTCATGCGACGCGCGATTTCGACGAGCCAAGAACCAAATTGGTCGGCATGTTGAAGCTGCTCCAATTTGTGAAAAGCTCGCAGAAAAACCTCTTGAGCCAAATCCTCGGCATCTGCTTGATTTCCCAACCGGTCATAGCAGATCGCCCGCACGAGACGTCCGTACCGATCATAAAGTATCCCAAAGGCTTGTAAGTCCCCCGCTCGGACTCTCTCTACCAGTTCTGAACAGTGTTCCATTTTCAAGATTCCATAGTTGGGGGGGTAATCCGCCTCAATCAACTAGACGAAAGAGTTGATAGAGATTCCACTGAAATCTATGAAAAACGTGAATACTAGCTATTACAAAGCGCAGGCAGCCTTTATTCGCCCCACAAGGTTGCCACGATCCGCCGTCGCCCGGCCCGGTTGCGATGTTCGCAGAGGTAGATGCCTTGCCAAGTACCCAGGCAGAGCTGGCCCTCGGAGATGGGGATCAGCTGGGAGCAGCCCAATAGCGACGATTTCACGTGGGCCGGCATGTCGTCGGGGCCCTCGCAGGTGTGACGATAGGGGAACGATTCAGGAGCGATTGCCGACAGGCTGCTTTCCAGGTCGAACGGGACGTCGGGGTCGGCATTTTCATTGATCGACAGGGCAGCCGATGTGTGTTGTAAGAAGAGATTGAGCATCCCCATGCGAATCTGGCTGATCTCGGGCAAAGCCTCCACCAATTCAGACGTAATGAGGTGGAAGCCTCGCTTGTGGGCTTGGAGTTGCACCTGTTTTTGGAACCACGGCATGGTAAGTACTTTTGGGGTAATAAATTCGAGGTATGAATTGTTGCAACTACCAATGCTAGCATCTGTTGCGGGCTTTTCCGCACTCAAGTGTCTAGATGTCCACTAGCCGGGTGGACAATTTGACCGGCCAACTTTTTTTCGTCCAGAGGTAGATTTGGCCGCTGGAAGCTCGGGATTTGAGGGTTCAAAGCCTGCCACGGCTACCCATACGGCACATTTTACCCTCTCGAATCTCGTCCATCTGCTTTTTGTCAATACCTATCAGAAAAAAACTTGACTTTGTGTTCTGTGTGGTAATAATCACTTACTCAAAGGTTTGACGAGCTAGGCAAATATTGGTTTTGGGAAGCGACCCCTTCCTGGGATGGTAGTGTCTGGCAATTTGTGGTGAGTTTTCCTTCCCTGTCGAGTTGGTCACACCAGGTTCACCGTAATACTGCTTTTTTTGGAGTGAATCTGGCCCCGCCGGGACCAATAATGTTGTTGTAGGAGTGAATTAAAAATGCCAGACCCAAAATTGAAGAATGTTTTTGAAGCGATCTTGAAGTATGGTCACGACGAGGATTTTGCTCCTCGAGTCGATGACCAGTTCAAGAGCACCCAAGCCCCCGCCGGATCCCGTGAAAAGCTGGAAGTTATGGCCGAGCGGATTCGCATGGGCCATCCCTTGTGGCACTCTGATGACCGGGCTGATTACAGCGGTCTAACGGGAGCCGTCCGGCCGCGTGATTAGTGCTGGGTGACAAGAAGTTAGTAAGCAGAATTAGAACGAGCCGTCCGGAGATTTCCGGGCGGCTCGTTTTGTGGGTTCTGCTACTATCGATTTCGAACGGAGGAAGTGAACCGCGTTCCTCTGTGTTCTATTTCTTGCATTCGCCGAGTGAAAAGAGTTGCGAATAGGTTCTGGCAGCCAGTAGGCATTGCGGGGGTCAATGCAAACGGGGGTAACCAGGCAAAGCGACCGCTCAGCCTGCCGCCTGGAGCTCTGCGAGTCCAGTTTCCACGCAAGCGGAAACGCTCTGCGGAGCTTTTTCAAAGGGTTCCAGTTCGTCGCGGAGAACCAAAACCTCTTTGGGAGCTTCAATACCAATTCTGACTTTGTCGCCACCGATTCGCACGACGGTGATGACAATGTCGTCTCCGAGTCGAATTCTCTCGGCTTCTTTGCGTGATAAAACTAGCATCTTGCACCTCCTTGTTAGGCCCGTGTTGGGCGATGTGTACTTATGTATAGTAATCGTAGTTAGGTAGTCTAGCAATTCCAGTTGGCCGCTATTGCACAAAAAATTGTTAGTGCATTCGTATCTCGTGCTAGCAAACCGTCTCTTCGAGAGGAAGCTTGGGGGCCTCCTTTAAGCGTGTCCGTTGGACTCGCTCGCCTCCTGACCCGTAGAACAGAATCGAGTTCGAATCTGTTTCCCAGATCGCAGAGAGCCTCACGGCTCGGGGCCCGTGCAGGCAGAAATAAACTCCGCAAGGTTTGCCAGCCCGCGAGAGCATTCTCACGGTCAAATGGCAGCAATCACTTTTCAATAACTCCATTTTGCTAAGGGTTTCAACGACGTAACAACGAATTTCCTCAAAGTTATGAATGCGTTCGTGGCGCTCCAGCATTGAGATCGTTTGCCTCCACTGAAGTAATAGGGCGAATGATAAATGAAAAAATCCTGTCAAGTAGCTTGGCTAAATTAGGTGAACTGGCGATGAGATTATTTATCGGCAAGATGTATCGAATACTGAAGATGAGATGAGTGCGAAGAATAGACGGAATTTTTGTCAAAACGCTCAAGTTGCAAAGCTCGCCACAGGATGGGGGAAACCTACCTAGCAATACTCTCAGATTCTCGGTGATTACTGCATATTCCAGTCACCAATCAGAGTGATTTGGCGGAGAAGTTCTTCCAGCCTGGCCTGGGTAGTATTGGCCAGAGATACAGTATGTTCGATACAGATCCAGCGAATCCAATTGGTTGCAGATAAGATCAAACCACCAACATGAAACGCGGCGATGGAGCGCAGCTCGTCGTTCGTTAGTGGACGAAGCCTGGCGTAGGCACTGAAGCACTTTTGACGGTCCGCTCTCTCGCACTGGAGACCCCCAACCAGTCGGGCAATATCTCCGGCGACCGAGTCGATCGCGACTGCTCCAAAGTCGACGATCCCCGTGACCTGAGTGCCAATAACCAGCACATTGCCAGGATGCACATCACGGAGACACCACTGCAAGGGGAGGGGAATACTGGCGCAATGTTCAACGGTAGCAGTCGCTCCAGGCAGGATACGCTCGATTCGAGAGAGTAACTCGAGAAGTGTCTCGCGTGTGGGCGAACGAGGTTCATCATGAACTGCCTGAAACAGTTCGGCCAATCGGCCCTGAAGCAACTCTGCGAGGAGATCCCGGCGTCGGAGAAGCCCTGGTGCGGGTTCACGTTTGACGCCGAGATTCGCGGGTCCAAAGCTCGCAGCCGCCAGGTGAAACCTAGCAAGTGTTTCGCAGGCCGCAATGCGTTGTTGCTCGTTTGAAGAGTGACTCCCGAGTGGTTGGCCAGCAAGCCAGGCAGTGAGTTCCCAGAGGTGGCCCCCATTTGAAAGAAAGGTATTTCCTGTGAGGGTTCTGTAGGGCTTGGGGACGCTGGTTATCCCTAGATGCCTGACATGTTCTATTAGTTGATGGATGGTCCGCAATTGGTCCGGAGAAGGATGATTTACTGGCCAGCATCGTAGGCAGTATTCATGCCCTTCATGCGATACTCGCCAGATTCTTGCTCCGCTGAGGCCCCCTGGAACGGCTTTCAGTTCAAGCGGCTCAATTCCCCAGTGGCTGAGGAGTGGAGCTATTTCTGCAACTTCGATTTTCGGCGTCAAAGGAATTGCCTTCTTGGTGTAATAGGTGAGTTGCTTCTGGTGCCTCTTTCTTGAGTGGAACGGCGCTATCTGCCGGTTCTTTCTCAAACGACTCGTCGATCGGTACAAAATGCAACTCACCAGTGGTCTGGCGCCAATTCGCTCGTTTCTCGCCACTTTGCCCCCCGCCTCATGCGGGTTAAACTGGGAATTGACGATTTTAACCTGACAGCACATGCCATGAAACTAATTATTGCAGTTATTCAGCCGATCAAACTGGAATCGGTCCAGCAAGCGCTCAGGCGGCTCGGTGTGACACGGCTAACCATCTGCGATGCAATGGGCTTTGCTCGTCAGCGCGGCCAAACCGAGACCTATCGCGGCAGCGAATACGCCACCAATCTGCTACGAAAAATATCATTGGAAATTGCCGTCAACGATGATTTTGTCGAGCGCACGGTCGAATGTTTGGCGCAGCAATGCCGTACGAGCGCGGAAGGAAACATCGGCGACGGGAAAATTTTTGTGCTGCCGATGGAAGAATCGATTCAGGTGAGCGATGGAACACGCGGACCAGGGGCGATTTAAGAGAAGCTGTTAGCTGTTAGTCTTTAGTCGTTAGTCAGGGTACCTTCACTCCATGTCCATTGTTTTGCTTTCACGTGATCTGATGCTTTCCTCGAAGCTTGAGGGAGCGGCACGGAGGGTTGATCAAACGCTCAAGGTAATCGGCACAGACGAGGCAGTGCTGGAAAGTGTGGCCGATTGTCGTGTGATGGTGGTCGATCTGGAAATTCCTGGCTTGGACATAGATGAATTGGTTCAGAATCTGAAAGCTCGATCCCCAGAGGGGATCCAGGTTATTGCTTATGCTCCCCATGTCCGTACGGAAAAGCTCGCAGCAGCCAAGGAAGCCGGTTGTGATCTTGTCGTCTCGCGAGGCCAAATAATGAGCGATGCGGAATCGATCCTGCGGAGTTTCTTGTAGGCCATAACAAGCAGTGCGCAGTTCCGGCATGACGCTTGTTCCGTCTACGGTGTTTTTGACGCCACCTCAGGGGACTTGTTACTTTTGGGAGTACGTGGCGAGCGGAGATCTTCTCCTGGCTCTCCCTCGATTTCATCCATTTCGGTTGAATCAACATGGTGCCGCAGGAGGAGGTAAATCCCTGTACTGGCGGTCCACAGCAGCGCCATGGGATAGGAATCAGAGAAAGAGGCGAGCATGTTCTTCCAGAAGTGGATTGCTCTGGCACCCGTGATGGCGGACCCCGTTGAAAGCGCGGGGTTGTCTTCTGAGAGTGATGTGTTCACGAGGGCAGCGGTCCGTTCGGAACCTGCTCCCCAACTAACTGCCCAATCGGTGAGTGCGCTTCCAGCGGTAGCAAATCCTGCAACAACTAGATGACCGAATATTCCGAGCAGTGAGGCGACGATCACGTAGAAGCCCAACCGAAGCGGTTTTTGGTAAACGTAGGCAGTTGCCCGACTGGCGGCGTCAAAGGCATCGCTCCGTTCGACTCCAATGGCTGCCCATGCGAGCGGCCAGCCAAACCAGAGGGCGATCAGCACGACGGCCAAGAGGATGCCCCAGACCAAATAGAGTCCCCAGAGAACGCCAGCGATGAGTGCAAAGAAGTCAAGACGCACCAATAGTCCCATCAAGGCAAGCGGGAAGGCGAACATTGCCGCGAAGAGCAAACCAACCAGCGGTGATCCAGCCGTGGCCGTCCATTTGGTGGCCGCTGACTTGAGGGCTGCGAGTGGATCAAGAATTTCTTCACGAGACAGATAGCGGGCAGAAATACGAGAGATAGCCCCTCCGGCAAGCGCCCAGACACCGATGGCCCAGACACCGCAGAGGAAAAGTTGAAATGCCTGCCAGAACGAGGTATCCAGCCGTAAGATGCGTACAAACGGGATTGCGAGCCAACTCCAGCCTTCAACGAGTGGTCCCATTTCGTGCTGACCTAGATGTCGCCATAACCAGCGAGTGATACCCGTTCCGCGAAACTCTGCGTCCGTCGTCGTACGAAAAAAAGTTTCGCCATCACTCGACAAAGCAAGCACAAGCGTTGGTGATGAATTATCAGGTGGCCGCTCTACTGACGCGATTCTTGGCAAATCCGCAGGATCGCTGAAAGTGCCTTCGATAAAAAACCAACCACCTTGGGTGACCAGCACCCCCAGCCAGGCGATGACCAACACTCGAATAAAGAGGCTTGCCCGCAGAGCTTTCACCAAAATCAGCCACGGGAAAAGCTCGCGCCAGCGGATTTCGTAAATTGATCCGGGGGATTGCGACATCGTGGAGGTCAACTTGCTGAGGGCTTGCAGAGCTTCGCTTAGGGGCAATTGCCACAGGCATTATAGAACGGCGGTGAAGTTTCTCCTAGTCAGCAGGTAATTGCCGCATCGTCTAGTTCAGCAGAGTATCGTCGTCCGGGACTTCATCGTCTTCGGGATCGGGGACGTGAGGCAAGGAGTAGCCCTCTTCGAGCCAGCGGCCCATGTCGATTTGGCGACAGCGATTGCTGCAGAAGGGCATGGCCGTAGTTTCAGACGGCTCGAATTGCGAGTTGCAGATAGGGCATTGCATGGTGCATGTAGGGAGGGCATCGCCCACGAAATTGATCGTAGTCCTTGATTGGTGGGCGGTGCCCACCCTACGAATCCTTCTTTGTTTTCTTCTTGGGAGTTTCTGTCTTGGATTCGCTGGTCTTTGGTTCAGACTTGGTTTTTTTGTCGCCGGTCGCTGATGCGGCGTCGCCGGGCGGTTTGTCTTTTTCGGCGCCGGATTTATACGACTCGCTACGGTAATCGGTTTGATAGAAGCCTGAGCCTTTGAATACTACGGCGGCGCCCGTCCCGAAGAGGCGGCGGAGTTTGGGTTTCTTGCACTCGGGGCACTTACGTTTCACTGATTCGTTGATGGACTGAAACAGTTCAAACTCGTGGCCACAGCCGTCGCAGAGATAGTCGTAGGTTGGCATAGTAAGTTGTCGCGTAAAAAATATGTGTCGTAATAGCCTTCGCCGGAAGGCGTTGTTTGATTGGAAAACTGTGCAACCATCGCCTTCCGGCGAAGGCTAGGATTCAGCTTGCGGGCCCCGTCGAGATAATGACTTGTGCGGGGCGAACGACTCGGTCGTGCAGCAGGTAGCCGACTTGGGCAACGTGGGCAACGTGCTGGGCGGGGATTTCTTCGTTGGGTTGTTGCAGGATTGCGGCGTGAATTTGCGGATCGAAGGGTTCAGCCATGGCTTCAATTGGTTTGCAATGATGCTGCGCAAGCAGGGTCAGCAGTTGTTGATGGACCAATTTGAATCCGTCGAGCAGAGATTTAGCTTCCCCTGATTTCTCAGCGGCCTCGATGGCACGTTCGATGTTGTCGACCACAGGCAGCAGATCGCGGAGGATGGGCATGGCCGCGTAACGCTGTTGTTCGTTGAGTTCACGTGTCGTGCGGGCCCGCAGGTTTTCCATGTCAGCCTGCAAACGGAGGACTCGGTCCTTCTCGGCAGCCAACTCAGCGGCTTCGCTGCTCTCGGCTTCTTCGAAATTCATGTCAGCGATCGCTTCGTCTTGCAACTCTTCGACGTCCGAGTTCGCCTTTTGACTATCTTCAGGGGATGGTTTTACCGCCATCGGTCCAATTTCTCCTCTTGGAAGACTCGTTGTTTATGAGTCCACTGTTTCGTGTTTGAAATACTCTTTAACTTTGTCGAAGAAACCTTTGCGCTCAGGAGCAACGTTCTTGTGCTCGATTTCGGCCAGTTCTCTCAAGAGCCGTTCTTCGTCGTCGGTGAGTTTCTTGGGAACCTCGATGTTCACCTGCACCAACAGGTCGCCGAGTCCAGCAATACGAGGATCGGGGAGGCCTTCCCCTTCCATGCGGAATACGTCGCCCGATTGAGTCCCCCGCGGCACATCCACCGTGCCGGGGCCACTCAGAGTTGGGACTTCTAATGTACACCCTAGAGCCGCCTGCGAATACGTGATGGGAATTCGGCAGATCAGGTGTCGGCCTTCCCGTTCAAACAACGGATGCTGGAGAACTGAGACAAAACAGTAGCAATCGCCGGAAGGCCCTCCATTGGGGCTTGGCTCGCCCTGCCCTGTGATGCGTACCTGCATCCCCTCGTCGACTCCCGCGGGGATCTGAACCTCAGCCTCGACGGACTTGAGTCGTTGTCCTGTCCCACGGCATGACTTGCAGGGAGAAGTGATCGACGAGCCTTCACCCTGGCATGCCGGACACGTTGTCTGGACACGGATGATGCCAGCCTGCTGGATGACTTGTCCCTGACCTCCACAGTAGGAACACTTTTCTCGTTTGCTTCCCTTAGTGGCTCCCGATCCTTCGCACGTATCGCAAGGTTCGTGTCGCTGAAACTCAACCTTTTTGCGGACACCCTGAGCAGCTTCCTGCAAGGTAAGGGTCACCGTGCATCGCACGTCTCGCCCTTTGCGAACTCGACTGCGGCGGCTTCGACCGCCACCAAAGAGGTCGCCGAAGATGTCGCCAAAGGCGGAGAAGATATCTTCTACATCCGAGAAGTGCCCTGCTCCGCCTTGGCCGTTCATTCCAGCGTGGCCGAAACGATCATAGCGGGCGCGCTTGTCCGGGTCGTGGAGGACCTCAAATGCTTCGGAGGCCTCTTTGAAGCGATCGATGGCCTCTTGGTCACCCGGGTTCTTGTCCGGGTGGTAAGTAACGGCGAGCTTGCGGTAGGCCGTGGCGATCTCCCCAGTAGAGGCCGTTCGCTCGACTTGCAGCACTTCGTAATAGCATCGCTTCTCGGTCATGAATCCGCTCTCGACTATTCCAACATGCAACCGGGCCACTGGCAAATTGCCGAGCGGCCCGGTGGCGAAACTTCAATGTGGCGAACGACTAGCGGATGCTGCCGACCACTCCACGCTTGTCGTCTTCCTTGGGATCGTAGTTGGTGACCAGAGCTTCTGTCGTGAGCAACAGCCCGCTGATGCTGGCCGCGTTGGACAGAGCCGTTTTCACGACCTTGGTTGGGTCGATGATGCCAGCCTTGATCATGTCGACGTACTCACCCTTGTTCGCGTCGTAGCCGGTGTTTTGCGGCTTGCGAAGCAGTTCGTCGGCGATCACGCTGCCGTCCAACCCACAGTTGTCGGCGATCTGCTTGATGGGGGCATCGAGTACGCTGAGCACGATCTCGACGCCTATTTTCTCATCACCTTTTGCACTGCTCTTAGCCGCAGCGACTGCATCTTTCGCACGGAGCAGAGCAACGCCACCGCCAGGGAGAATTCCTTCTTCCACGGCAGCACGGGTCGCGTGCAGGGCATCTTCCACGCGAGCCTTTTTCTGCTTCATGTCGGCTTCACTGCTCGCACCAACCGAGATGATAGCCACTCCACCGGTGAGCTTGGCAAGCCGCTCTTGCAGCTTTTCGCGATCGTAATCGCTTGTGGAAGCCTCAATCGACTTGCGAATCTGATCGATACGCTTGGAAACATCAGCCTTGCTGCCAGCACCTTGAACGAGGGTCGTGTTCTCTTTCGAGACGGTAATTTTCTTGGCACGACCAAGTTGTTCCAGCGTAATGTTCTCAAGCTTCATGCCGAGGTCTTCGCTGATGAGCGTGCCACCTGTGAGGGTAGCGATATCGCTCAGCATCGCCTTGCGGCGATCACCAAATCCAGGGGCCTTGACGGCACAAATATTGAGAACGCCGCGGAGCTTGTTCACGACCAAAGCGGCCAAGGCTTCGCCTTCGACGTCTTCAGCAATGATCAACAGCGGCTTGGCCTTCTGGCTGACCTGTTCGAGGATCGGCAGCAAGTCGCGGAGGTTACTGATTTTCTTTTCATGGATCAGGATGACAGCATCTTCGAGCACGCATTCCATGTCGGCGGTTTGGTTGATGAAATAGGGCGAGAGGAAGCCCTTGTCGAATTGCATGCCCTCGACCAACTCAAGCGTAGTTTCCATCGAGCGGCCTTCTTCGACCGTGATCACGCCATCTTTACCAACCTTTTCCATGGCGTCGGCCAAGAGGTCGCCAATCACACGGTCACTGTTAGCACTGATGGAGCCCACCTGAGCGATTTGCTCCTTGCTAGTCACGCTCTTGGAGATGGAATCGAGATATTCGACGGCGGCGTCGACAGCCTTACGGATGCCGCGTTGGACGGCCATCGGATTGCTGCCGGCAACCACGTTGCGAGTTCCCTCTTTGAGGATCGCCCGGGCCAACACGGTAGCGGTAGTCGTGCCATCGCCAGCGATCGAGGAGGTCTTGTCGGCGACCTCATGCACGAGCTTGGCACCCATGTTCTCGAACGGATCTTCGAGTTCGATTTCCTTGCTGACGGTCACGCCGTCTTTGGTGACGGTCGGACCACCGAAGGACTTGTTGATGATCACATTGCGGCCGGTGGGCCCCATCGTCACGGCGACGGCGTCGGCCAGTTTATCAACGCCGCGAAGCAGTTTGCTCCGGGCCTGATCTTCGAACATTAATTGCTTAGCCACGATTATTCTTCCTCTTGATTGAGTTGGTCAGTTGTTCGTTGTCCGTGGTCAGTTGTCCGCTGTTAGTTGCCCGTCGCAATATTGATGCAACTGACTACTGACCACGGACCACTGACAAACTAAACTACCTTTGCCAGGATATCGCTCTCGCGCAGGATCTTGAGTTCCAGGCCGTCGACTTCGACGTCGGACCCACCATACTTACCGTAGATGACCTCGTCGCCGATGGTGACGGAGAGCTCGCCACGCTTGCCGCTGTCGAGTAGTTTGCCACCGCCTACGGCGACGACTTTACCACGTTGTGGCTTTTCCTGGGCGGCGTCCGGCAGCACGATGCCCCCGGCGGTTACTTCTTCGGCTTCGCTGGGCTCAACAACAACGCGGTCATCGAGCGGACGCAATTTGATTTTGGCCATATTTAGGTTCCTTATTAAGTAGCTGTAAGCAGTTAGTTTTTAGTCTTTGGTCGTAAGTTTGTAGTCGTAAGTCATTAGTATTCTGTCTGGCTAATACCTAACTACCAACGACTAACACCTCTTTCTCTACATCATTCCGGGCATGCCACCCATGCCACCCATTCCGCCCATGCCAGGCATGCCGCCACCCATTCCGCCCATGCCACCCATACCGTGGTCATGGTGATCGCCACCGGCTGGCTCATCTTCCTGAGGGGCGTTTACGATTAGCGAATCAGTGGTCAGCAGCAGCGATGCGACACTCGCAGCATTCTGCAGCGAGGTGCGAACTACCTTGGCAGGATCGATGATGCCCGCTTCGACCAGGTCGCAGTAGGTATCCTTGTCGGCGTTGTAGCCCTCGTTCTTACCCTTGGAATGACGGACATTGTTGACGACCACGGCACCATCGACGCCGGAGTTCTCGGCGATGTACCGCAAGGGGTAATCGAGTACACGGCGAATGATCTCGACGCCGAGTCCTTCGTCTCCCTCAAGCTTCAGCTTGTCGAGAGCCTTTTCACTACGCAACAGGGCGACACCGCCGCCGGCAACGATTCCTTCAGCAAGAGCTGCCTGGGTGGCGGCACGGGCATCTTCCAAGAGAGCTTTGCGCTCTTTCATTTCTGTTTCCGTGGCGGCACCGCAGTTGATTTGGGCCACACCACCGGCTAGCTTCGCCAGTCGCTCCTGCAACTTCTCACGGTCGTAGTCACTGTCGGTGGTTTCAATCTCGCGGCGGATTTGATCCGCACGCGCGACAATGTCGTCCTTCTTGCCGCCACCGCCGACCATGGTCGTGTTGTCGCTCTTGATGATGATCTTGCGACACTTGCCCAGGTCGGAAAGCTGGATGGCATCGAGTTTGATGCCAAGGTCCTTGAAAATGGCAGTCGCACCGGTGAGCGTAGCGATATCGCCCAGCATCGCTTTGCGACGATCGCCATAGCCGGGGGCTTTCACGGCACAGACATTAACAATGCCGCGCATCTTGTTCACGACCAACGTAGCCAGGGCTTCGCCTTCAACATCTTCAGCGAGAATCAAAAGTGGCTTGCTCGCCTTGGAAACGGCTTCCAGAAGAGGAACCAAAGCCTTGGCGTTAGAGATTTTTTCCTCATAGACCAACACGAGACAGTTTTCGAATTCGACGGACTGATCATCTTCGTTGTTGACAAAGTGGGGCGACAAGAAACCGCGATCGAACTGCATTCCCTCGACGACCTCGACGCTGGTCTCGTTGCTTTTGCCTTCTTCGACCGTAATCACGCCATCCTTGCCGACCTTGGCAAAAGCCTCGGCGAGCACTGCACCAATCGACGGGTCATTATTGCCTGCGATCGTGGCGACCTGCTGGAGGCTTTTCTTGTTGGAGACGTCAACAGGTTCTGCGAGTTTGCCAATCGCAGTGGATACTGCCTCGACAGCCTTGGCGATGCCACGGCTCAGGGCCATCGCATCCGCACCCGCGGCCAGCATTTTGATGCCCTCGCGGAAGATTCCCTCGGCCAGCACAGTAGCAGTGGTCGTGCCATCGCCAGCGACATCGTTAGTCTTGCTGGCGGCTTCCTTCACAAGCTGGGCACCGAGATTCTCAAAGGCATCGTCCAGTTCGATGTCCTCGGCGACGGTCACGCCGTCCTTAGTCACCTTGGGCGAGCCCCACCCTTTGTCGAGCACGGCATTGCGGCCCCGGGGGCCGAGGGTGCTACGAACTGCCCGGGCGAGTTTCTCAACGCCGGCTTGCAGGGGCTTGCGGGCTTCTTCCTCAAATAGCATTAGCTTGGCCACGGTTTACTCCTCTTATAGATTTCGTTGGTCAGGGCTTGGATTAAGCCGGTTTGTTTGAATTGTCAGTTTTTGTGTTATTGTGTGCGGATGGCAGAGTCTTGCTGCCAATGAACGACCAATTTTGGCAGACAGACCACCACGTGCCAACTACTTTACGCAAGAGGCGTGCCAAGTGGTGGTGGGAGGGGGGGATAGCGGGAAAAACGGCTGGTTTTCTAGCACCAATGCCCAAGTGGGAGTTGCCAAGCGAATCCGGCGGAATGCCATTTTGGCAGACTGGGGGGTCGTCAGTTTGGTCTGTACATAGGCAACCTCCCAACCCGGTTCACTACCCAATGAGGACGTTAGCGCGAATGCAGTTGGTTGGCTGACATCGAACGGTGATTTAATGGCGCTCACTATTAGACCACATGGAGCCCAAGAGTTCGTCGCAATTGTCGATTGCAAGGCGCGTTCAATGGCAGCATATGGATTGAGCCAGGACAAGAACGAGTGGGTCCTCAAGAGTGTAAGCAATATTGAGGCCGACTTGAAAATGGATAGTTGGAATGGAACACCTCCCAAGCCGAGCGAAATTCGGAAAATGCTAATACTTCGAGGTGAGCAATAGGAAAATGTTAGAATAGACCCAAAGAAATCGGGAGTCGTGTTCAAGAATGGCTCCCAGCCAATTCGATCTCCCTTTTGCATTTCTCTGGGGGGCATTTATCATCCTTCCCCAGCGCAGCCGGTATTAGGCCCTTGATTCATCACGGGTACTCAAATCAATAAACCCAATCCTCGGCGACACGCATCCCCCCCGCCCGATGGCCGTCTGCGGCGACCATCGGGCCGGGCAAATCGTGACGTCGAGTTGGGGTCGCAACCAAACCCGACATAAATGTCGGGCTTAATACCGGCTGCGCCGGGAAACCCCGATAAATCGGCATGCAAGAAATGGATGGAGTTATGCTGAGACGACTCAATAATCCTGGGTGTCACCTGTTTCGAAGCATGGTATAATTGGTGCATGGCTGCTAAACTCTCCCCAGAACTCCGCCAAGAGATCGCAGACAACCCAGGTCAGGCAGTGCCGCTTGTCGACGAATTGTCGAATCGGACATACTTCGTCGTTGGTGAAGAATTTCTCTTTCTAGCAGTCGAGCAGGACAAGGCGTCGCGGGCTCGTCTACTGGCGTTGCTGCAAGAGGGGGAAGAGAGCGCCGAAGTTTCGCGTGAGGAAGGTTTCGCAAGGATGCGGGCCAAAGTGCAGGAGCTAAAAGACAAGTCGGCATGATGCGATTGATCTTCACCGAGGGGGCCTTGGCAGATTTTGAGAGCATTCTCAACTATATCGCCAAAGACAACCAATCCGCAGCCGTTCGATTTGGCGAGGGATTGATCGAGACTTGTGAACTACTGGAAAAGATTCCGGAGCTAGGGGTCAAAAAAAAACGATCTCAAGCTAGGCTTACGACTCTTCACTTATCGCGGTTATGGTCTCTATTACCGTATTGATGACCAACGCCAAGCGTTGAAACTTCTACGTGTGTTGCATCCCGCTCTTGACGTGCGTCGGCAATCGTTTGAGTAGTTGGATCAGGAAGCAGCATCTTCGGCATTAAGAATCTCGGCTATCCGCTGTTCGGCCAAATGGATGCTGCCCGACTGCTGGCAGTGGACTAGTGGCAGTTGCATTCATTGGCCACCATCAGACGGCTTTACTTTCGCCGGAACCTTCCAGGACTACTACTCCGCTTAGTACATGACCCTTCCCCGGCGCAGCCGGTACTAGGCCCGTGATTTATCAGGGTATTCGGACTTAATCCAGAGCATCGCTCGTTAACATATCCTGCGAAGTGTGCCGGACTCGTATGGTTACCAACGGTATAATTTTAGCGCCAGACGGAGTGCCGTGAATGATTCGTTCCGAAGAACCAGAAGATCTACAGGCAATCCATACTGTTCACGTAGCCAGCTTTCCCACCAACGCCGAGGCACAGTTGGTCGATTTGCTGAGAGAGGCTGATCGACTCTCAGTATCGCTGGTGGCGGAGGCAGATAGCTTGGTCGTCGGGCATATCGCGTTCAGTCCAGTGACGGTTGAATCTGGCGAGGTCGGCGCTGGGCTCGCTCCCATTGCCGTCATCGAGTCGTATCGAAAGCAGGGGGTCGCTGCCGAATTGGTGCGGGCAGGATTGCAGGCGTGCCGCGAGAATGGCTTCGGCTGGGTTGTCGTGCTGGGAGAGCCGGGTTACTACGCTCGGTGTGGATTTCAGCCAGCCACGGAGTTTGGTCTTTCGGATGAGTACGGAGGAGGTGTCGCTTTCCAGGTGGTTGAACTGGTTGAGGGCAGCCTGCCGGTTGGCGATGGGCTAGTAAAATACGCCCCAGAATTTGCGTCGCTAGGCTGAATTCCAGGTTCTGGCACATTGTTTGCGACTGTTAGAAGTCTTCACAGTAATTCACGATAAGGATGACGCTAATCAATCAACTCTTCAGCTCGCACCTTCTTGCGACCTAAACAAGTTTGGCGTTCCTTCGAGTTACAGATACTTCCCTTTTCGTAGCACTCTTACTGCTCGTTGGAAAACCCTTGGTAGAAGCGGTTTAGTTCGCGTTGGCAGCGAGACAATCTGCTTGTCCCCAGGCCGCTGCCAGTCACTTGAGTTGCTGTCTACGGTGCAGGGCCAACCCCGCTTAGAATGAACCGAGCATCAAGTAATATGCGCTCTGTGAGCAGCCGACCGTTTCACCATTTTGGTGAATCGTCAGGTGCATATTGGTGAGACGTTGTTCTAACTTCTTTTCTGACTGTGACTTGTGAAAAGGATTGGATGCGTCGAAGAGCAATTGCGGATCTCTCCGGTCACACGTAAATGCTTCTTTAACAATGAGTTATGACGATAGGGCCTCTCATCACACATCTGGTGAAACTGACAGTCGACACTTGCAGAGCTATATCGTTCGAGTAAAAGTTTTCTTGCGCCGTTGCACACCGGAATATTGCAGTTCTCTCCCGCAATCTGGAGATTTCTATCAGCCTTATAAGATCCCAAGGTTGCGTAGCCTGATCATTCCCCACGCAAGACAGATGGCTTGGCATAGTGATTGCACTTCAGTTTGGCTCTCGTGGTACTTTTTTGTCCGTTTGCCGCGTTGTGGCACGGCTTGAAGATACTATCTCAAACGCTAGAAAAGAGGGCCGACTTGTGAACGCAGACCGTTTTTATTCTTCAGACGACCACGATGACTCTTCGCAGGTCCATTTCTCAGCTGGTGCCCCTCGCCACCGCAGCGGAGTCGCTCCTGACCGCATGAAATCCAAGCGACGCAGCTTCCGCAAACGTCCTCTGCCCAACCCTGTCCGAGGAATGGCGCATCGCAGCAATCGTAAGATGTGCTGGTAGA